>JANOVK010000194.1:0-2041 GCA_031417315.1 Chitinophagaceae bacterium
CGTCAACGAATTGTCCCGTCAGGTTGAGGCTGATTCCGGCAACGCGGACCTGCTGTTGGATCGCGCGCGCGCTTTCGTGAATTGGAACGCCAGCACGCCGCAGGGCTTGCTCGGCAAGGCGCTCGCGGATTTCGACAGCGCCGCCGCGATAAATCCAACCAACGAACTGGTCTTGATGGAACGCAGCCAGTTGATCAAGGAACTGAAGTACGCCCGCGACGTGGACGAGAACGCGTGGCGGAAACTTTGGGTCAAGTTCGTGGCCAGCGAAGAGCGGCGCGTGCAACTGAATCCCACTGACCCCGGCCCAATGGCCAGTCTCGCGGAGCAGTTGCTCGGTGGCGCCCGCAGCATTCGCGATCCCGCGCGCGCGCTGACGCTGGCGCAACGCGCGCGGTCGCTCCGGGAAATCATCAAGCACGATGAGTTGCTGGGCGTGGCGCTCTACCGCTTTGGCCGCTGGCAGGAAGCCGTGGACACGCTGGAAGCCGCGCACGCCTCGACGGGCACGAAGAAGCTGACCGCGCGCGGCCTGTTTGTCCTGGCCATGTGTCAGCATCATCTGGGGCGCACGAATGAGGCGCACGCGGCCTACGACCTCGCCACGGCGCGCGCGCAGAAGGAAGGACGCTACGATTACCCCGGCCAGGATCTTTTTCTCGCCGAAGCCAACGCGGCCCTCGGCCTGTCTCACGAACTCCGCGATGTGGCCAGGCTGATTGAGGCAGATGAAATGGAAGCAGCACTCCAGGCCCAGCGTCTCGCCATGAAGTCCGCCCCGACGGACAGTGTGGAAGCGATGCGCTTCGCTGCTCTCCTGAGCCGGACGGGCCAGTCGTCGGAACACGAGCAATTCTGCCGGCAGCTTCTCGAATCAAAAAAGGACACCACGACACCCGCCTCCGCGGAGCGCGCCGCCAAATGCTACGCCCTCGAACCTGGAGCCACGAATGCGGCGTTGCTCGACGCGGCCATGGTTTTGGCCCGGCGCGCGGTCGAACTTGGCCAGCAAAACGAACACCTGGCCTGGTTCCAACTGGCCCAGGGCATGGTCGAATACCGCCGCGGTGAATACACGCCGGCCGCGCAGTCCTTCGCCGCGGCCCAGGCCTCCGATTATCCGCTCGTTCGAGGCCCGGCTTTGACGTTTCAGGCCATGATCCAGTTCCGCCTCGGGAAGTCCGAGGCCGCCGGAAAACTTCTGGCCGAAGCGGAGACGCTGCTCGGCCCGCTGCTTGGTCCCAAGCCTCGCTTCTCCTCGGTCGGGTGGTCCGATGAACTCATCTGCCGGATGATTCATCACGAAGCCCGGCAACTCCTCGGGGCCCCGGTGGACCGCTAGTTCGCCTCGCCGGGACTCCTGTTGCTGACCTCCTCCCTGCCGCTTCCGTCCTGCTCTTCGTCCGGTGTGCTGAAAGTTTTTGAAAATAGTCACAACCGATCGCCGGGGAAGGTTTCTGTAAGTGGTATATGGAAACACTTCAAACTCGCCCCCAGGCCACGTTAGCTGATCGCATCAAACGATTGGGATCCTCAATCCAACACCGGGCAAGAACTTTTGCGCTGAACCTGCTCCTCCTGGTAGTTGGCTGGCATGCCACTCCGGTTACGCACGCGGCAGCCGACCCTTTCGCAGTGGCACTCGATGCCACCAATCTCGTGTGGTCGCAGGGGGGAGCTTTTCCGTGGAGTGTGCATACCCAGGTTACGCATGACGGCGTTGACGCTGCGGGCCACGAAGTGAGCACGGTCAGCCAGTCGTGGTTCGAAACTACGTTGCACGAGCCCGGGACCCTTTCGTTCTGGTGGAAAGTAAATATTCCAGGTGTGAGCGGCAGTGGATCACACCAGCTTACCTTCAGCGTGGATAACGTGCCTCAAGGTGTGATCTCCGGCAGTACCGAATGGCAGGAACAGTCGGTTCCAATCAGCCCTGGACAGCACGTGCTGAAATGGAACCACTACAATTACGACGGAGTGTTCGTGGGGCTCGGGGCCTGGGTGGATCAGGTTGTTTTCACACCATTGATTTCGGTCACCG
>JANOVK010000195.1:0-12433 GCA_031417315.1 Chitinophagaceae bacterium
ATTGTCTAATCCTGTTTGGCTGCCAAAGCCTGTTAATGCTGATTGTTTGCCGTCAATTAAAATGGCTACTTTATCGCTGCCTCTCAATTCTACTTTACCATCTTGGCTGGTTGTAACACCTGGTAAATTTTTTAAGGCTTGTAAAACCGAGCCACCACTTTGACTTATGTTTGAAGCAACTGAATAAGTTTTTTTATCCATTTTATTGCTTACATCATCTTGCTTTGAAGTTACAATTACTTCTTGTAATTGCTTTATTTCTTGCTGTAATTCTATTGTGCCGAGGTCTAAGAAAGAACTTAATGTACCTACTAATAATTGTTGAAATTGTATATTGTAACCACTAATAGAAATTTGAATAAAATAGATTCCAGATTTAATATCAGTTAATGAAAATCGCCCCTCTTCGTTTGTAATAGTTCCTGCAACAAAACTACTATCTATAGTTTTCTTTATGATAATATTAGCAAAAGGAATGATTGTTTTATTCTTGTTGTCTTGTACAATTCCTGATATAGTTATTTTATTATTTTGTGCATTGGTAATTTGTACTGAAATAATTAGAAGCACATTAATTAGAAAATATTTTATCATTTATTAAATTTAAGTATCATAAAAAAAAGTTTACAAAGCCATAATATGTTAACCTATGGCTCTGTAAACAAGAGAACGTTACTTAATAAATGAGCCATCATTATTTAATAAGATTTCTTTTTTCTCTTTGTCTTTTATAATATCAGCTTCAAATTGCGTTCCTTTTGCGGTTTCTATTTTTGATACACTTTTTATAAACCAACTTGTATATTTTGCTTTGATTGCTGTTGAAACTGCAGTTGGTAAATCAGCTATTTTAATTTCTGTTTCAGTTTCTACCCAAACACCTTCTTTGCTAAAGTTGGCAGAAACTTTTGCTCCATCAAGTGTAAAAGATGCTTCAAATTCTTTTGCATTTTCTTTTTCCCACTTAACAGATTTTGCTGTTGGGAATTTCTTTGAAAATGCTTCTTGTACTGCTTTTGGTGCTTCAGTTGCGAATGTTATTGTTGCTACTATTAGAGCAATAACTAATAAAATATTTTTTTTCATTGTATTTTTTTTATGATTTGAATAATTTTTCTTGCTTGAATTAAAATAATAATTTAGCAAAGCTTTTTATATAGGAATAAAGAAATGCCTATATAAAATGCACACATTAATTGCTTTTAGTAACTGTGTATAAAATTACTAAAGTTGAGGAAATAGTGTAATGAATTTAAGCTTTGGGGGGGTGCAAAATATCTCCACTGAAAATAAAAGTATAATTATTATTATAGTTGCAATATTTTTTTTGAAGGGAATAAACACTTTGTATTTGCAAATTACAAATCGTTTGTTGATGTGTAATTATAAAAACACTATTAGTTGATATATGATTAATTTGCGATTGATGTGGTTTCTCTGATTTATCGTTCTCGTGTTCTTCGAAAATTTCATCAAAGCCAATTAAGTGTTCTGTAAAAAAATCAATTAAAGTTAAATTTGAGTCTTCAGTTTCTTTACAATGTTGATACATTTTAGGAAGGTCTTGTACTATTGAAAAATCACACATTGGAAAAAATACAATGGCTAAACTATAATAAAGTGCAAAAAATATGACAACCGATTTTTTCAATAAAAATTTTAGCGAATATAGTTGATTGAAAATAATGTAATGTTAAGGATAGTTTAATTGCAATTCATATTTTACTAAATCACAATCTATAATTATATAATGATCTAAATGTTTTAGTCTAAAATAATTTATGATAATATAATATCAATTTTTTTCTAATTTGCTTACTTTAATAAATAAATTTTAACTGTTTGTTTGTTTAAAAAACATATACTAACACTATATCTCAAGCATATTTTAAATATTGTTTGTTTGTTAATAAATAATTAAACAAGAAGCAAATTGTATGCAAATTGATAAAAAAGCAAAAGGTTTCAATTGCTTGAAACCTTTACTGGTATTGGGTGGGAGTTACAGGAGTCGAACCTGTGACCCTCTGCTTGTAAGGCAGATGCTCTAAACCAACTGAGCTAAACTCCCTTTATTTTGGGAGTGCAAAAATAGGAGTGTAATTATAATAACCAAAAATTCTTTCAATTATATTTTCGAAATTATTAATTACTTCTAATTGCAACTACAGGATCCATTTTTGCAGCAATTGATGCTGGGATAATTCCAGCTAGTAACCCTATTACAACACAAATGCTTACTGCTAAAGTAATAATACTTGGTGCAATAAATAATGGAAATGGCATAAACGAACTTAAGGCCAAAATAATTAGCCAAACAAAAAGTAATCCTAAAGCTCCCCCAATTAAACATAAAAAAGCACTTTCAAGTAAAAATTCTGTAAGAATCGTTTTTCGTTTGGCACCTATTGCTTTTTTCAAACCAATTTGGCTAGTTCTTTCTCTTACAGTAACAAACATAATATTTGCTACTCCAAATCCTCCTACTAATAAACTTAATCCTGCAATAAACCATCCAGCCATATTAACAGAACCAAATATTTTACTTATTTCATCTCCTAACTGATTAATATCATTAATGGCAAAATCATCTGGAACTTTTGGACTAAGTCTGTGAATTTGTCTCATCACTCCTCTTAAATCTTCTCCTAATGCAGCAGAAGAAATTTTTTCTCCACCCTGAACCATTATTACAGGATTACAATATTTAATATTAAAAGTAGAAGCAAAAAATCTATATGAAACTAAAATACATTTATCATATTCAAATCCATCTAAAATACTTGCACCTTGTTTTTTTATTACACCAATTATTGTTAATGCTTTTCCATTAACTGAAATAGTTTTTCCTACTGCTCGTTCTGCACTGCCAATTAACATAGTAGCATACACATGTCCAATTACTGCTACAGGGGTCCCTCTTTCATAATCCATTTCAGTAAAATACCTACCCTCTCCTATTTGAATATCCTGAATTTTATTAAAATCTTCAGTTGTACAATAAATAGTTGAATTATTTAATATTTTATCTTCGTAAGATGTGTTTGTACTATTTTGAGCAAAAAGACAGGCATTTTTTGCAAGAGTACTTTTTGCTTTAATAAATTTCATCTCTTCATATTTTGGCTCAGGTCTTTTAATATATTTCCACCAAGGATAGTCTTGCCCACCACCATATTGCCATTTATCAATATAAATTGTATTACTTCCAAACGATTTTAAATCGGCATGTATTTTCCCTTCTAAACTATTTACCGTAGCTAAGATGCTTATGATACAAAAAATTCCAAATGAAATTCCGAGCAGAGATAATGCACTGCGAAGTTTATTATTCCTTAACTCTTGAACAGCCATTTTAAAACTGTTCCATAAAATGCGAAATAATTTTAACATACTTCAAATGTATGACTGATGTGATTTGTAAAAAAAATTATACAAGAAAATTGTGATGAGAAGTAATAATCCTATTTAAACAGTTCTAAAGTGAATAAAAAAATCAAATAACTTAGCTAACAACATTATTTTTGCAAACATTATAACCTTAACTTAATAATATGACTTGGAAACAGATGTTTACTTCTTCGGTTGGAAAAAAATTGGTAATGGGTTTAACAGGTATTTCTCTTGTTTTATTTTTAATGGTTCATGTGGGTTTAAATGCTTGTATTTGGGCAAATGATGATGGCGAAATGTTTAATAAAGGTGCACATTTTATGGGAGCTAATATTATTCCTAGAATTTTAGAAGTTGGATTATTTGTAGGAATTTTTCTTCACATTATACAAGGATATTTACTAACTCTTCAAAACCAAAAAGCAAGGTCAATTGGATACGAAGTTCCTTACAAAGTTGGCAGTAAATGGTATAGTAGAAGTATGGCTTTATTAGGTACTTTAATTTTAATTTTTTTAGTACTTCACTTATCAAATTTTTGGTTACCAAATCGTTCTAGTCAGGGTCTAAGTTTAGGAAATGAAATAGATTTATATGATAAAATGAGAACAACATTTTCTGGACACGATGTAGCTACTATTTTGACAATACTTGTTTATGTTCTAGGATGTTTAGCATTAGGATATCATTTAGCACATGGTTTTCAAAGTGCATTTAAAACTCTTGGTGTTCATAATAAAAAATATAATAGAATGCTAAATTGTATTGGATATGGATTTTCAATTTTAGTTCCATTAACATTTATATTGATGCCATTGAGTTTTCATTTTGGTTGGATACAATAAGGAGTAAATAAGCAAATGTGAAAATACTTTTCACATTTGCAAATTTTCAAATTGATAAATTTTCAAATTAATTTATGTTAGATTCAAAAATACCTGCAGGAAAATTAGAAGATAAATGGGATGATTATAAGGGTCATTGTAAATTGGTAAACCCTGCAAACAAGCGTAAGTTAGAAGTTATAATTGTTGGCACTGGACTAGCAGGAGCTAGTGCTGCTGCAAGTTTGGGAGAAATGGGTTATAAAGTTAAAGCGTTTTGTTTTCAAGATAGTCCTCGTCGTGCCCATAGTATTGCAGCCCAAGGTGGAATTAATGCTGCAAAAAATTATCAAAACGATGGCGATAGTACTTATAGATTATTTTATGATACAATAAAAGGTGGAGATTATAGAGCAAGAGAAGGAAATGTTTATCGTCTTGCACAAGTTAGTGCAAACATAATTGATCAATGTGTAGCACAAGGCGTACCATTTGCTCGTGAATATGGTGGATTATTAAGTAATAGAAGTTTTGGTGGAACTCAAGTACAACGTACATTCTACGCTGCAGGACAAACTGGTCAACAATTATTAATTGGAGCTTATCAAGCTTTAGAACGTCAGGTTGCATTAGGTAATGTAACGATGTATGCTCGTCATGAAATGTTAGAAGTTGTAAAGATTGATGATAAAGCAAGAGGTATAATTGCTCGTGATTTAGTAAGTGGAAAATTAGAACGTCATTTTGGTCATGCTGTATTATTATGTACAGGTGGTTATGGAAATGTATTTTATCTTTCAACAAATGCTATGGGCAGTAATGTAACTGGAGCTTGGAAAGCACATAAGGCTGGTGCTTTATTTGGTAACCCTTGTATGACACAAATTCATCCAACCTGTATTCCTGTTAGTGGAGATCATCAATCTAAACTTACTTTAATGAGTGAAAGTTTAAGAAATGATGGTAGAATTTGGGTGCCAAAAAAAGTAAGTGATAATAGAAAATCTACTGAAATACTTGAAGAAGAAAGAGATTATTATTTAGAAAGAAGATATCCTGCTTTTGGAAATTTAGTTCCTCGAGATGTAGCATCAAGAGCAGCAAAAGAGAGATGTGATGCTGGTTATGGTGTTGGAACTTCGAAGCAAGCTGTTTATTTAGATTTCTCAGCTGCTATTCAACGTTATGGAAAAGGAGAAGTTAGCAAAAGAAATTTAGGAGATGTTGGTGCTGATGAAATTACTCGTTTAGGTAAAGAAGTTATAAAAGAAAAGTATGGTAATTTATTCGATATGTATGAAAAAATTACTGGCGAAAATCCATACGAAGTTGCCATGAGAATTTATCCTGCTGTGCATTACACAATGGGTGGATTATGGGTAGATTATGAATTAATGACAAACGTTAAAGGATTATATGCTTTAGGCGAAGCCAACTTTAGTGATCATGGGGCAAATCGTTTAGGTGCAAGTGCTTTAATGCAAGGATTAGCCGATGGTTATTTTGTTATTCCATACACTTTAGGTAATTATTTGGCAGATGAAATTTATGCTAAAGCTATTGAAACTAGCCATCCTGCTTTTGAAGAAGCTGAAAAGAAAACTAGTGAAAGAATTAGTACTCTATTCAATATAAAAGGAAAACAAACTGTTGAAAGTTTCCATAAACGTTTAGGAAAAATTATGTGGGAAAAATGTGGTATGGCTCGAAATGCCAAAGGTTTAACAGATGCAATTAAAGAAATTCAAGACTTGAAAAAAGAATTTTGGAGTGATGTTAGAATACCTGGAATTATTGAAGATTTTAATTCTGAATTAGATAAAGCTGGCAGGGTTGCTGATTTTATTGAATTGGGTGAATTAATGTGTAAAGATGCTTTAGATAGAGAAGAAAGTTGTGGAGGGCATTTTAGAGAGGAATATCAAACAGAAGAAGGTGAAGCTTTACGACATGATGAAAATTTTATGTATGTTTCTGCTTGGGAAATGAAAGGAGAGCATGAATGGGAATTACATAAAGAAGTATTGAATTATGAAGTGATAAAACCAAGTGCAAGGAACTACAAATAATTCGAAAATGCTTCAATTCGGCAATTCGACAATTCGACAATGTATTTAATTGTCGAATTCACTAATTGGCAAATTATCAAATTGAAAAAATGCAGAACCAAAAGGAAAATATTATTTTGCAAAAAACTATAAAATTTTCTTTGAGTATTATAGAATATGTTGAATTATTGGAAGAAAAGAGAAAGTATGTTATTGCAAGGCAATTAATGAAAAGTGGAACATCAGTTGGGGCAAACATACACGAGGCACAGAATGCAGAAAGTAAAGCAGATTTTATTCATAAGTTTAAAATCGCTGCAAAAGAAATTGAAGAAACAAAATATTGGTTAGTACTTTGTCAGGAATCAAAGTCTTATCCAGATTGCTCTTCCTTAGTTGAACAGTTAAAAGAAATTGATAAAATAGTAACAAAGATTATTGCAACAAGTAAAACAATTAATAAATAAATTCAACAATTCGGCAATTATTTCATTGTCAAATTGTCGAATTGTCGAATTGCCAAATTGTCGAATTATCAAATTAAAAGAATTATGCAACATTATAATATGAATCTTAACTTAAAAGTTTGGCGTCAGAAAAACTCTACTACAACAGGTGAATTTAAAATGTACAGAGTAGAAAATATTTCTAGTGAAATGAGTTTTCTTGAAATGTTTGATGTGTTGAATGAACAATTAATTGTAGATGGAGAAGACCCAGTTGCATTTGACCATGATTGTAGAGAAGGTATTTGTGGTGCTTGCAGTATGTATATAGATGGGAAACCACATGGACCTTGGCAAGCCAACACAACCTGTCAATTACATATGAGAGCTTTTAATGATGGAGATACTATAGTTATTGAGCCATGGAGAGCCAATTCATTTCCTGTAATTAAAGATTTAGTTGTTGATAGAACTGCTTTTGATAGAATTATTCAAGCTGGTGGTTATATAAGTGTAAATACTGGTAATGCTGTTGATGGCAATTCTTTACCTATTAATAAAGATAAAGCTGATGCTTCTTTTGCTGCTGCAATGTGTATTGGCTGTGGGGCTTGTGTTGCTGCTTGTAAAAACAGCAGTGCCATGCTATTTTTAAGTGCTAAAGTTTCTCATTTAGCATTACTACCACAAGGAGAACCTGAACGTCATTCACGGGTTATTAATATGATTTCTCAAATGGATAAAGAAGGCTTTGGTGCCTGTACCAATACTGGTGCATGTGAAGCTACTTGTCCTAAAGAAATTTCATTAAGCAATATTGCCCGATTAAATAAAGAGTATTTAACAGCAGGTTTAGTTTCTGAAAACTAATTAATCAAAAATATATTGTATTAAAAGTTCAGCATTCACTTGATTGTTGAACTTTTTTGTTAAAGTATATTTCCTTTTTTCAATTTCTTCATCTAAGAAATCTTTACTCATCAAAGTTTCAATTGAAATAATAAATTCTGATGGCGTATTTGCAATTGTACATAATTCATTTAAACCACTACCAGAAATGGTATCATTATTTGCAATACAAAATCTTCCATTAAATAATGCATTCAACAATTTTAATTTAATACCAGCAGAACTAAATGATGGCAGGATATTTATTTGAGCATTTCTAATTAAATTATACATCGTTTTCTCAGTTGGATTTGCAACAAGTTCTACATTTTTTTGCTTTGAAATTAATTGAATTAAATTGCTTGATGGTCTTTTCCCTGTAACAATAAATTTGATATTTAATAATTTATTTGTAACATTTAAAAGTAACCACTCAACCGCTTTACCATTTGCATCAACACTTAAATCGCCATGATATAAACTATAATCTCCAAGACCAACTTTTATATTTATTTGCCAATTTTCTGGTAAAAAAAGAGGTAGATATTTTATATTAGTTGAACTGAATTTTGTTTGATAATTTAAACCATCTTGTTTAGTAACTGTTAGAATTTTACTTGCATTTTTTGCAACAAATTGTTCGTATTTTTTTAGTAGCAAACTTTCTCTTTTATAAAATATTTTTTTAAATACGTTTTTTGTAGAATGATACAAGTGTTGGTAATACTCATGTTCAACATTATGCAACCTAACATAAATATTTTTATTATTAAATCTTTTATCACTTAATAAAAATGTTGAATGAATTCCTTCACATAAAATTTGGCAATCATTCTTCAATAAATTATTCAGCAGTTTTTTATTACTCCTTGATTGAACAATAAATGGTTTGTTAGAAAATATTGAAGTAAAAAAACTATTTCGTTTATAATAATTTACGCTTGCACAATATTTATTCAATTCCTTTTGTTCACTTCTCCCATGATCGAAACAATGCAAATGAATTTTAATGCCTTGTTTATGCAATGCAGAAAGTTTCCAAAACAAATCTACTACCCCCCCATAATCAACAGGATAAGGAATTGTAAAAGATATTATATGAAGATGTTTTTCCAAAAAGTAATTAATTTAATTTCTTCGTTTTGCCAATTCAGTTTTTCTTTAGCCACTAAACAATTACTTTTTAATTGTTGATATAGAACTTCATCATCCATCAACTTATTTAATGCATTAGTTAAAGTTTCAATTTCAATTTTATCTACTAACAAAGCAATACTAAATTCGTCGTTAATAATTTTATATTCTGGATAACCTACACAAACTTGTGGTATTTCTGCCATAATATAATCGAAAAAACGATTAGCTAAAGAATGATATTGATTTAACCCTTTTGCTTCAAAAATTGTAATCCCAAAATATGCATTTGGTGTTATGTTCTTTAATTCACTTGGCAGTATTGCACCAAATAATTTTACTTTTTCTTCAACTTTATTAATTATAATTAACTCCTCAACTTCATTATAAAAATTACCTATCCCATAAATATGTAATTCAGCATTTACTTTTTTCATTGCCGGAATTAATTGCTCAAAACCTCTACCATAATTAACTGCACCTTGATAAATTATTGATTGATTGGTTGATTGGTAGATTGGTTGATTGGTTGATTTGATTAGTAGAGGTAGATTTCTTATAACTTCATATTTAACTCCATATCTTCTTTTAAATTCATCTTTAATAAAAGCATTTACAGTATATCCCTTGCTAAATTTTGGTACAAAGAAGTTTTCAACTTTTGTCCAAAACCAAAATACAGCTTTATTATTTACTACTTCATTTAATTCTGTAAATAATTCATGTGCATCATAAACACGTTTTTTTCTTTTTATTATTGATACAAAATAATTTGGTATAATAGTATCTAAATCTATTGCACAATAAGCATTTGATTTACTAAATAATAAATAGATAAAAAGTTTTATATTATACTCTGTATAAAATAAAAAACCTTTCTCAAATAATATAGATAATCTTTTTTGCTTGTAAACTTGTGCTGTTAGTTGTTTTGAATTTTCCCTTTTTATTCCAACTAATTTTACATCATAACCACTTTGATGCAATGAGTTACAAATACGATGCATTCGTTGATCGTAATTCAAATCGTTTGTAACTGTAAAAATTATTTTTTTCAAGTGTACTAATATTCACAAATATAAAATGCAAAAAATAAGTCCTGCATTTTGCAGGACTTATAATATTTTCAAATTAAATTCTATTAAAGACCATTAATCAATAAATTACCAAATCGAACATAGTCATCATTTTTTTGTTCGGTTGCTAATGCAATACATTTTTCAGCACTAGCTTTTGCTGCTACTTTATCTCCTAATTCTTTCTCAATTTTTGCTTTTAATAAATACATCCAAAATTTCTCAGACTTTTCTCCGATAGCTTTAGAAACATTAGTTAAAGCAGCATTATAATTTTTATCATATTCAAAATAAAAATTTGCAGCATTATAATAAGTATTACTCGTTACAGTTTCTGCAGCTATAGCTTTTTCTACTTGCATTCTTATTTTTTCCTTTACATTAGTTGTTATCGGAATTGATAAAGAAGTATTGCCCCACATTAATCGTAAATCACAACTTTCGGCTTTAACATTTGCAAATTGCATGGTAAAAGATTCAACACTTTCTTTCATCTTTGTAGATGGAATACTCACTCTAAAAATATCATCTTTTTCGTTATACTGTGTTCCCCATTTTTTCGAATCACTATTAATAATTAAAGTCCATTCAGATTTTCCAGGTATAGTATAAATTGCATAACTACCAGTATCCAACATTTTTCCAGCTAATGTAATGGGGTCGTTTATTTTTATTTTTGTTGCATTATTTGCACCTGTTCTCCAAACAACTCCAAGTGGTGCTAATTCACTTCCATCCTTAAATAAGTCACGACCCTTTATACTTGGGCGAGAATAGGTAAGTTCTAATTTACTTAAGCCAAAATCTTGAACAATTGTTTGTGTTGGGCTTGGTGCAGGCATTTTAATTTGTGCCATTACTACAAAACTTGGCAACATTATTAGTGTAAATAATATCTTTTTCATTTTATTTTAATTTGTACAAACATAAGAATAATAAAAAAAAGTTGAATTAAAATGTACAAACGGAAATAAATTTAATCTACCTTTCCTTTGCCTCTTTCAATTTCAATTTTAACAACTTTATTTCCATCATCTTTTTCAATTGTAGTAACAATTATTATTGAGGCTGTACTTTTTGAAGTTGCAGGAATAAAAAATTGTTGAACATTAGTAGCAGCATTTGTTTTAACTAACGGTATTAAACTAAACTCGGTGTTACTATTTTTATACTCAACAAAATCATCAGAAAAATATGTAAGCGTAGCATCTTCTAATCCATTTTCCTTCGCAAGTTTACTAATAAATTGAAACCCTTTTGTAATTGATTCCCTTTCTGCTAGTAAAGTATTATTCTTAAACTTACTGTATTGCTTTTTACTTTTTTTAAATGAATGATAATTGCTCTTTACTATTTTATTTTGTTTTTTAAATTCATTGTTTGATTTGATAATATTATTAAACGATGCAGTTTTTGATATTTTGGCATCAACAGAAACTAAAATTTTTTCATTAACAATTGCATTTACTTTAAAATTAATAAAGCCAATTAACACAAATAAAATAGTGCCAAATAAAAAAGAAAAAAATATATTTTTATTAAAATTTATATGATTTGTTTTTTCAATTTGGAGACGTAAAATTCTATTTATTCTATGTTTTAAATGTTTTTCACTTTCACTTATTGCATTTATAGAAGCAAAAAGTGGTTTAAAATTTTTTTGCGATTTAGCAACATTTAATAATGCCTCGGCATATAAACTAGTAGAATAACTATTGCTTAACACTTCATCGTCGCAACATAATTCTCTTTGGGTGTTAATTAAATCGCTAATTAATTTCGAAAATGGATTAAAAAACATAATTACATCAATAAACATTACGAATAAATTTATTAAATAATCATTACGTTTAATATGTAATAATTCGTGTAGTAATATTGTTTCCATTTGAGCAGGCGACAAATTGTTAATTGCTGAAATTGGAATTAAAATAATAGGCTTAAAAAATCCAATGGTTAATGGAGAAACAATGTTTTTTGATATATATATTTTTACATTTTTTGAAATTTGTAATCCTTCCACAGCTTTACTTACAAAGACTTGCCAATTATTTGATATTTCTTTTAGTTGATTTTTCTTTAACTCTTTCAACTCATAATATCTTAACCCCAAATTAATAATTAAAACTAAAACAAAAAACAAATAAATAATTGATAAAACAGGAAATATTTTTTCGATTAATATTGTGTTTGAGAATAAAATTGAACTATTAAATAAGTTTATATTTATCAAACTATATGCATTAAAAAAAGTATAAATAAACCAAAAAAAACCAGCACATTTAATTGAAAGTTGAATTAAAAATTGAATGTTTGCTTTTACATTTATTATTTTACTAAATAAAATTAAAATAATCCATAAGAATGCCATTTGCCACAAACTGTTTAATAAAGCAAAGGCAAGTGATTGTAAAAAATGATTAGCAAAAAAAACTTGCATTCTATTTTTCTTTTAATTGATTTAACATTGTTTGAATTTCTTCAATTTCATCTATAGTTGGTTTGTGATTTCCTAAAGTTTGCATGACTAATTTAGTTGCAGATCCACTAAATAAAGTATTAATAAATTTTGGTAAAAATTGCTTTTGAGTTTTCTCTTGCGAAACATTTGCTTTATAAATATG
>JANOVK010000196.1:0-1599 GCA_031417315.1 Chitinophagaceae bacterium
AAAGATTGGCAATTTTGTTTAAAAGCAGAACATAATTTTATGGCACATAAAGTCGCTAAAATGCTACCTCATCATTTCTAAAATTCTTACTTAATAAATCTCCTTGTTTTTTGTTAAGATAACTCACTTCACTTGAAATTAAGTTGACATAAAGTTTTTATTAATTAGCTAAGAGTAACTAATAAAAAAAACCTCCAACAATGGAACTTTTTGAGTTTTATAACAAATTAAATAAATAACCAAAATAAATTTTGCCATACTAATTATTTTATGTATAAATTTGGTTCGCAATTTTTTATCCTAGCAAAAAAACCTAGTAAACAATTATAACTGCTATGTTTAAACACAGGTAGTAAAAAAGTAATTGCGTTTTTTAAAATTTTCAGAACAGACCACAAATATTATAATTAAACAACCTTACAATGAAAAAAATCTTCACACTTTGCCTATTAGCATTTTTAGGCGTAACCACAGTAAATGCACAAACAACAATATATAGTCAAAATTTTGCATCTGCTTCTAGTTTTACATTAAATGTTTCTACAGGTACTAATGGTGCTGATTATAACTTTTGGAAAATTTCGGCAAATGAAGGAGGAGTAGCTATTGGAGGATGTGCTGTTAAAAATAATGGCAATAATACATTACATATTACATCTGTATTTAATCCAACTGGAGGAGCCAATTATGATGCTGGGGGATTATGTGGATTATTGTTTTGTCCTCAAACAAGCAGGAGAGCAGAAAGTCCAATTATTAATTGTACTTCATATAATAATATGTTTTTAAACTTTCATTATATTGAAAATGGATCAGGAACAGCAGATAATTTTACGCTTTGGTATTTTAATGGCACTAGCTGGTCTCAATTAGCTGACCCTCCTAAAACATCTTTATGTGGTGGTGGTCAAGGTTTATGGACAAATTATACAATTGCATTACCTGCAAGTGCAAATTACAATCCAAATGTAAAAATTGGATTTAATTGGATCAATAATGATGATGGTATTGGGACAAGCCCATCAGTGGCAATTGATAATATAATTATTTATGGTAATTCTTGCACACCCACCACTAGCACATTTACTATTAGTGCTTGCAATAGTTATACCTGGGCAGCCAAAGGCAATAAAGTATATACAGCAAGTAATAATACCGATACGATACATTTAACCAATGCAGGTGGTTGTGATAGTTTGGTAACCTTGAATTTAACAATAAAAGCCACCAGTACATCTACCACCAATCTTACAATTAGTTCTACTCAATTGCCCTATACCTGGAATAGTTTAATCTTTAATGCAGCGGGCAGCCAAACTAAAACAGGCTTAACCAATGCAGCAGGTTGCGATAGTAGTGCAACATTAAATTTAACCGTTGTATTTCCACCACCTACTATTTCTGACTTCACACCAGCCAATGGAGATGGGGGAACAGTTGTTACCATTACAGGATCTAATTTTAGTACAACTGCCTCTGAAAATATTGTCTATTTTGGTACTGTACCAGCTACTGTTCAGTCGGCTACAGCCACACAACTAACAGTTGTATCACCAATAAGTGCCACTTATGGCACTATTAAAGTATATAATGCCGTAC
>JANOVK010000197.1:0-1592 GCA_031417315.1 Chitinophagaceae bacterium
TTTGAAAAGGCAGGTAGAAAAAAAAGATGATGACGGTTATTTTTTTTAAAATATTTGTGTTCATTGGAGTAATTGTTTTATAAAAGAAATGTTGTTGGTTACGGAATACTAAATTAATTAAAAAGGAGGAGACGGGAGGAGTTGCGTATATTTAATTGTTAGCACCAATACTATCGCGGCTTTTCACGATTCCAAGAATCTTGAAGAAGGTCTAATTAAATTCGTAAATTTGTCCAATTATAAATTATGAAATCATTTAGCCAAAACCAATTACGAGACTACTCGACTCTTTTCTCAAGAAATGAGGCACAGGCTTGGCTTAAATGCAATTTTCAATCTTTAAAATACAAAATTACCCGGTATGATAATGATTGGTTATTAGGTAACAAATACACTTACAACGACTATTTAAAATACGTATACAGTATTTTAGAAAGTAACTATGCGAATGAGTATATTATTAAAAATAGTTTTTTAAATGAATGGCTTATTCCAGAGAAAGGACATGACAATGCAATAATTTTCAATGAATTTCGTGTGGGTAAATCTGTTGCCGATCTAGTAATATTTAATGGCACATCAAAAGTGTTTGAAATAAAAACAGAATTTGATTCAGATCAAAGACTCGAATTCCAGATTGAGAATTACAAAAAAATTTTCAACGAAGTGTATTTAATTGTTCCCCAATCTAAATTATCGACCTATAATAAATTTGAAAAATCAGTCGGACTTATCTCCTATATTACAAAACAACCACAAAAGTTTATTATTGAAAGACCTTGTGAAGCAAATTATAATATTGATCCCTTTACTATAATGGACATATTGCATAGTCATGAATATAAAGCATTAATTAAAAAATATTATGGTTTTCTACCGGAAATGACAAGTTTTAATCAGTTTGAAAAATGCAGTTCACTAATGCACAAAATTCCAACTGAAAAATTAAACAAATTATTTATTGGAAAGATGAAGACCAGGAATATTTCGAATGAACTTTCGGTAAGGTATTTTCGAGAATTAAATCAGTTAAGCTTATCTCTAAAATTAAATAAAACAGAAAAACAAAATCTTGTAAAAAATTTGAACAAATGCTTAAATGACTAAATAATGTATTATCCCTTTCTTAGAGCTAGACAATTTGAACTTATTACTTTACGTGAATTGGCAATTGAAGGAATAACACAAAATTTTATATTCCCGATTTTAGAACCAGTAAAAGAATCTCATAACAACCTCGCTCTTGCTGTTAAAGTTTTTGATGAAAGAAATCAAGGCCTTTTTTCTATAGTTAACCCCTTAGTCGGTGAGATGCCTGGTGATAATACTTTCTATTTAAATTTAATAAGTCAATTCAATAGCAATAACATTAAAGTTGCATTCCATTACAGAGATAATTCTGAATACATACGGCAAAGTATATCAGACTTTCATTTGCAAAATTGCTTGATAATTTGTCCAGCAGATACAACAATAGAAGATCCGAATTTTTGTGCTTTAGTTTCTGCCGACAATGTTTCTGCAATTTGCGCTGAATCGCCTGGAAGAAATCGGGCCCTGCACCGTTTTCTTAGGGGTCTGGGAAAAATTTA
>JANOVK010000198.1:0-5090 GCA_031417315.1 Chitinophagaceae bacterium
ATTAAATTCAATTTTAATACTGTCTCTAACTAAAAAAGGAAGATTAGCCAAGTTCGGATCTATTCGAACTGTAGAAAATAAATAAATGCTATCATTCGCTTCTAATTCAATATTGGTAAAGTTTGTACCAGAAATTCCATCAACATTTAATTTAAAAAAAGATGCTGAGCCGCCCATTAATTGCAACGAACTTAATTTTAATTTTTGATCGTTAGCATTAAATATTTTTAAATATTGTGTTGTAGAACCAAGTGTTGTAAAAACAGTATCGAAATGTAAAGTATCTTCTGAAATTCTTAAAAATGCATCTGGGCTTGTAATAAAATCTATCTTCTTACAAGAGTTAAAAAAAAATACAAAACCCACTGTAATAATACAAAAATATTTTATCGAATACTTAATTTTCATTACATCAAAAATAAGGAGTAAATAAATAATTAATTTAAATAGTATAAGCAACGGTTGCTATACTTAGTTTAGTGTTCTTAGTTTTTAAGATTTCGCTTCCACAAGCTTCTAAAGTAGCTCCAGTGGTAATTACATCATCAATTAGTAGAATATGTTTTCCATCAATTTTATTGGTGTTAGTAACACTAAAAACTCCATCCATATTTTGCCAACGATTTATTCTGTTTTCATGGGTTTGAGTTTCTGTAAAAATTGTTCTTGTAACAGCATGCTCTATAATTGGTTTATTAATGATTTCTGAAACGCCTTCACAAATTTTTAATGCTTGATTGTAGCCACGTTTAAATTCTTTTTTAGAATTTAAAGGCAATGCAACAAGAGCATCAATTTCATTAAATCTTTTTGATGCTAATATTTGGTACCCCAATAATTTTCCTAAATAAATTCCCAAATCTTTATTGCCTTTATATTTTAATTGAATAAGTAAGTGTTGTAACAAGGATTCTTTTGTAAAATAAAAACCTGCTCCAGCATTTTCAATTTTCATTCTTCCATAAAATGTTTTTTCAATTGGATTATTAGCTGTTTTAAAAAAATCTGTAGTAGGCAATTCCGAAAAACATTTTGCACATAACTTATCTTTTGTGTTTAATATATCTGTTGAGCAACTCAAACAAATATGCGGGAAAAATAAGTGAGATAAACTTTCTGATATGGTTGAAAAAATATTCACACTGCATTATTTAATCAATAATTTGTACTCCTGTATTATTTATTTTTGATTGATAAATATTAAAGGGAATTAGTGTTGGAGAATAAATATTTTTCATTGCTTCTTCAACAGTATTTGAAATTTCTAGTGTTCTGCTTAACATAAAAATTGATGGTCCACTACCGCTAATTCCACCACCTAAAGCTCCTGCCATTTTGCAAGTATCTTTTACATTTTTAAATTTTGGAATTAAAATACTTCTTGTTGGCTCAACAATTATATCTTCTAAACTTCTACTAATTAAATCGTAATCTTTTTGCATTAATCCGCAAACTAATCCAGCAACATTAGCCCATTGTGTAATTGCATTTTTTAGGGGAATGTTTTTCTTTAAAATGTTTCGAGCATCAGAAGTTTTAATTTCAATCTGAGGGTGTAAAACAGTTACAAATAATTCTGGATAATCTATTGAAATAATATCTAAAGGATTAGAATTTCTTATTAATGTAATACCACCAAATATAGCAGGAGCAATATTATCAGCATGTCTAGCACCACTTGCAACTTCTTCTCCAGCCATTGCAAATTCAACTAATTGTAATATTGTAAAAATGTTACCAATTAATTTATTTGCAGCAATTACAACACCTGCAGCACTTGATGCACTGCTTCCAATTCCACTACCCGGTTTAATATTTTTTTTACTAATTAAATGAAATCCATTTATATGGGGTAACACTTTTAGCATAGCTAATAAAGCAATACCAGAAACATTTTGTTCAGCAATGATGGGTAAATTGTATTCATCAATGTTTTCAATAGTTACACCTTTTTTTTCACTTAGTGAAATCGTAAATTCATCATATGGGTTATCTAAGCATAGCCCTAAAATATCAAATCCACAAACTAAATTCGCTATAGTTGCAAAGCTTTTTACTTTTACTGAATTCATAATCTTATTTAATTATTGGGCTAATCGAATGATATCAGAAAAAACTCCACTTGCAGTTACATCTGCACCAGCACCAGCACCTTTTATAACTAAAGGTTGTTCGGCATATCTATTTGTGTAGAATAAAACAATATTATCTTTTCCATATAAATGATAAAAGTCACTTTGTGGTAAAATATGTTGTAATCCAACAGAAGCCTTGCCATTATTATATTCTGCAACAAATTTTAATTTACATCCCTTAGCGTTTGCATCTGTAAAAATTGTTTTAAAGTGATTTTCATTTTTTAACATTGCAGTATAAAAATCATTTACAGTTCCATTAAAACATTCTTCAGGTAAAAATCCATTGTTAACTATATCTGTCATCTCAAAGTCAACACCAGACTCTCTGGCTAAAATTAAAATTTTTCTCATCACATCTGTGCCACCTAAATCTAATCGGGGATCGGGTTCTGTGTAACCTTCATCTTGTGCTTGTTTTACAATTTCGGCAAAAGGTTTTGTTGCATTATAGTTATTAAAAACAAAGTTTAAAGTGCCCGATAAAACTGCTTGAATTTTATTAATTTTATCTCCACTTTTAATTAAATTATTTAAAGTATCAATTATGGGTAAACCAGCACCCACATTTGTTTCAAATAAAAATGGAGCATTAAATTCTTTGCTTTTATTTTTTAAACTTGCATAATGAGAATATTCTGATGATGCAGCAATTTTATTGCAAGCAACAACTGCTATACTTTTTTCTAAGAATTTTGAATAAACTGAAGCAACTTCAGCATTTGCCGAAACATCTACAAATACACTGTTGCGTAAATTTTTAGAAATTATTTCATTAGTAAAATCATGAATATTTTTATTTTTAGCATTCTTTAAATCATCGCTATAGTTTAATAAATTAATTCCATCTTCATTAATTAAAATTTGTTTACTATTTGCAATGCCAGTAACTCTTATTTGAATATTTAATTTATTTAATAAATATTCTTCTTGTTGATGAATTTGACTAATTAATTTTTTACCTACATTACCCACACCAACAATAAAAATATTTAATTGTTTTTTTGATGACTCAAAAAATGCTTCGTGCAAAACATTCACTCCTTTTTTTACATCGAAATACGAAATAACTGCAGAAATATTTCTTTCTGATGAACCTTGTGCAATTGCTCTAATGTTAATTCCATTTCTACCCAAAGCAGTAAACATTTTACCCGAAATACCTTGATGGTTTTTCATTTTATCGCCCACAACTGCAATTATTGATAAATCTTTTTCAATTTGTAAAGGCTCTAATTTTTTAGTTTCAATTTCATATTCAAAAACAGCATCAACTATTTTCTTTGCCTTATCAATATCAATAGTATTTATGCCAACACAAATCGTATGTTCACTACTACTTTGTGTTATTAGAATTACATTTATTTTTTCGTGTGCCAATGCTTCAAACAATCTTTTGCTAAAACCTGGTATACCCACCATGCCACTTCCTTCTAGACTTAAAAGTGAAATATGGTTAATGCTTGAAATGCCTGTTATTACTTCGTTTGAAGGATTTGTTTGCGAAAATGAAGCAGTAATTTTTGTACCAAAAGATTGAGGTTCAAAAGTATTTTTTACCCAGATAGGAATATTTTTTTCCATAGCTGGTTGAATAGTTGGAGGATAAATTACTTTGGCTCCAAAATGTGATAATTCCATTGCTTCTTTATAAGAAATATGTGGAATATTTTTTACATTATTTACCCATCTTGGATCTGCTGTCATCATTCCACTAACATCGGTCCAAATTTCTAAATTTTTAGCATTAATTGCAGCAGCAAAAATTGCTGCTGAATAATCGCTTCCTCCACGCCCCAAAGTTGTAGTAATATTTTTTTCTGTGCTTGAAATAAAGCCAGGAGCAATAAATAATCTTGAATTCGATGCCTTTAAATATTTGATTATTGCATTATTAGTTTTCTCAAAATTTACAGCCGCATTTCCAAAATTAGCATCGGTGTAAATAACTTCTCTACTATCAAGCCATGCATGCTCAATGTTTTTTGATTTTAAATAATGTGAAACAATTTTTGAAGAAAGTAATTCGCCATAACTTATAATTCTATCTTTAGTTCTGTTAGTTAATTCATTTAAAAAAAATAATCCTTCGTATAAATCTTCTAATTCGTTAAAATGTTGTTTTATTAAGCTTAAACAATTACTCTGATTATTTAAAGGCAATAATTCACTTGCACAATCCAAATGTTTTTTTTCAATATGTTGTAATGATATTTTATAAGAATCGTTACCAAGTGATGCATCTATTGCAGTTTGAATTAATAAATCTGTTACTCCACTTAATGCTGAAACAACTACTATAGAATTTTTATAATTTTCTTGTGAAATAATTTCTGCGACTTTTTTAATGTTTATTGAATTCGCAACAGAAGTTCCTCCAAACTTTAATACTTGCATTTTATTTATTTTTTACCTCAAAAATTGAAAATGAAAATTAAGGCGTGTAATTTAATTTATGAGATATATTATTGTTTTAATTTAGGGTGCATAAATATTTTTCGCAGTTTTAGATTTGACAACTCTTTAAGAGTTGTCAAATCTGTATTCAGCACTACGAGGCTTGCAGCTTTATACTAAAGGTAGGTGTCCCACCAATAGAAAAATAACTAAAAAACAACTTATCTCAAAAAATAAATTTGGCATTCTCGGTATAATATTGTATAAATTTGAAATCGAAATATAAATAATTGCAATGCAATTAAACCTTTCAAATATCTGCATTTCTTTTAATCGAATATCGAATATCGAATATCGAATATCGAATATCGAATATCGAATATCGAATATCGAATATCGAACATTCTAGATTTTTCAGACCTACCAACCTTTTTTCAAGCATTTATAAAAATACCTGTCATTAGTACAGTTTTACAAATAATAGATACACTTGTAAGAGCAACGCGTACACCTGCACCAACAACACATACACTTGTACGAGCAACGCGTACACCTGCA
>JANOVK010000199.1:0-6770 GCA_031417315.1 Chitinophagaceae bacterium
GCTTTAGTAGAGTTTGCAAGAAAGAATAAATTATACAATCCATCATGGCAACAATTAAAACGAGTAAATGAATTACCTTTTGATTCTGAAAGAAAATTAATGACAACCATTTATTCTTTAAATGGAAAATGGATTGTGATTACTAAAGGTGCAGTTGAGAATATATTGAAATGTTGCACATCATCAGATAACATTTCAATAAACAATAAAGTAACAGAATTTGCAGAACAAGGAAAAAGGGTATTGGCTTATGCAATAAAAGAGTTAAATGAATTACCACAAAAAAAAGATATTGCAGAAATAGAAACAAATCTTCAATTCATTGGTTTAGTTGCAATGATAGATCCACCAAGAGAAGAAGCCAAATTAGCAATAGCAGATTGTTATTCTGCTGGTATAACACCAGTAATGATAACAGGAGATCACCCAATAACTGCTAAAGCAATTGCAATTGAAACAGGCATTTTTTCTAAAAAAACTGATAAGGCAATAACTGGAGAAGAATTGACAAACTTTACAGACGAAGAATTTGAAAAAGAAGTTTAAAATATTAAAGTTTATGCCAGAGTTTCTCCAGAACAAAAATTTCAAATTGTAAAAACACTTCAGAAGAAAAATCATTATGTAGCCATGACAGGCGATGGAGTAAATGATGCTCCTGCTTTACGTAGAGCAAACATAGGTATAGCAATGGGAATTACAGGTAGCGATGTTAGTAAAGAAGCTGCACATATGATTCTTCTCGATGATAATTTTGCAACTATAATTAAAGCAGTAAAAGAAGGTAGAAGAATTTACGACAATATCCGAAAGTTTATTAAATATTCTCTTACAAGTAATGGTGGTGAAATATGGACAATTTTTTTAGCAACACTTGTTGGCTTACCCATTCCACTTATTCCAATACATATTTTGTGGATTAATTTAGTTACCGATGGCTTGCCAGGTTTAGCTTTTGCAGCAGAAACAGCAGAAGAAAATATATTAAAACGACCTCCAAGAAAAACCAATGAAAGCATTTTTGCACAAGGTATAGGTATTCATATTCTCTGGGTTGGATTATTAATGGGTGTAGTTTGCTTAGGAACTCAATTTTGGGCTTCACAACAGAATAATGACAAATGGCAAACAATGGTTTTTACAGTTTTATGCCTTAGTCAAATGGGGCATGTAATGGCAATTCGTAGCGATTTAAAATCATTATTCCAGCAAGGTATTTTTGGCAATAAACAGTTAATAAGTGCTGTTATACTCACTTTTGGCTTACAAATGGTAGTTACCTATGTTCCTTTTTTTCAAGATATTTTTCGTACACAACCCTTATCTTTTATTGAATTATTAATCTGTATTGCATTATCAACTATTGTGTTTTGGGCAGTTGAAATTGAGAAATGGTTTAAGAGAATTAATGTAAATGATCAAGCTAAAATTTAATCAACTGTAATAATTTAAAAAATTTTAGAGAAAAAGGTATATGAAAAAATAGTTATAACTAAAATAAAGATGAGAATTCAGTTGCTGATTGGTAGCTTTATTTAATAGTTATATCGTTTCTTTGCATCAAATTTCAACAAAAATATTAATGCGTTTTATAGTTTTGGTTTTCTCAATTGTAGTTTTTTCTTTCGCTGTTAATGCCCAACAAAAATTTACTTTAAATGGATTTATTAAAGATTCGCTAAGTGGCGAAACTTTAATTGGTGCAAGCTTAATTGTACTATCAGAATCTAGAGGTGTAACCAGTAACCAATATGGGTTTTATTCAATTACATTAAATCAAAATAAATATTTAATTTCTTGCACATTTTTGGGATACAACTCAGTAGAATTTGAAATTGATTTTAGTTCTAATAAAGAATTAAACATTGCCCTATTACCCTACAGAAAAATTATTGAAGAAGTTGTTGTAAGTACATCTAGAAAAGAAAGTAATGTTAAAGCAGCACAAATGGGGAAAATTGATTTAAATGTTGCCAATGCTCGTTCACTGCCCTCTTTTTTAGGAGAAGTTGATTTATTAAAAACTTTGCAATTATTACCAGGCGTAAAAAATGCTGGTGAAGGTAATTCTGGTTTTTTTGTAAGAGGTGGAAATGCCGATCAGAATTTAATTTTACTAGATGATGCTGTAGTTTTTAATCCAGGCCATTTATTCGGGTTTTTTTCAGTAATTAATTCTGATGCAATAAAAAATGTGTCATTAATTAAAGGTGGTATGCCTGCTCAATATGGAGGTAGATTATCGAGTGTAGTTGATATTACAATGAAAGATGGCAACATTAACAAAACTGAATTTGAAGCTGGCATTGGGTTAATTGCTAGTAGATTTTCAATTCAAGGTCCAATTAAAAAAAATAAATCTTCTTATATTTTATCTGCACGTAGAACTTATATTGATGTATTAACAAAACCCTTTATTAAAAAAACAAATAGCTTTTATGGCTCTGGATATTATTTCTTTGATTTAAATGCAAAAATGAATTTTAAGTTAGGAGAAAAAGATAGACTTTTTTTAAGTGGATATTTTGGTAGAGATCAATTCGATTTTAAAAATGCTGAACGATCTTTTCAAACTTCAATTCCATGGGGTAATGCAACAGCAACATTAAGATGGAACCATATTTTTCATAAAAAATTATTTGCAAATACAACATTAGTTTTTAACGATTATAATTTCGAGTTTAATGGTTCAGCAAATAATCTTAATGTAAAATTCTCTTCTGGAATTCGAGATATTGGTGCCAAATCAGATTTTGATTGGTTTGTTACCCCAGAGCACAAAATTAAATTTGGAGCACAATTTACTTATCATACTTTTTTTCCAAGTGCTGTAAGTGGAAATCAGGATAGTGTAGTTTTTTCTCCTAATAATCCCAAAACTAAATTTGCAAACGAGTATGCAATTTATTTACAAGATGATTGGGAAGTGAATAAAAAAATAAAAATAAATTATGGTTTGCGATATAGTATTTTTCAGCAAATTGGAGCATATACAAACTATATTAGAGATGACAATGGTAATAAATTAGACAGCAATATTTTTAATAAAGGTCAAACAGTAATTGCTTATGCTGGTTTAGAACCTAGGGTTACATTTAGGTATGCTTTAAATAATAATGAATCTATAAAAGCAGCAGTTACACGAAATATGCAGTATATACATTTGGTTAGTAATAATGGCAATACTTTGCCAACAGATTTATGGGTACCCAGTACTTTAAGAGTTAAACCACAAATTGCTTGGCAATATGCACTAGGCTATTTTAAAAATTTTAATAATGGAATGTTTGAAACTTCGGTAGAAGCTTATTACAAATCAATGGAGAATCAAATTGAATATAAGCAAGGCTTTACACCTAATACATTAAAAGATGCCGAAGAAGATTTTGTATTTGGTAAAGGTTGGAGTTATGGTGCAGAATTTTATGTAAATAAAGTAAAAGGAAAATTTACAGGTTGGGTTAGCTATACCTTAAGTTGGGCTAATAGAAAGTTTGCAGAAATAAATAATGGTAAAACTTACCCTGCAAAATTCGATAGAAGACATGATATTAGTATAACTGGTACTTATGCATTAAACGATAAATGGAAACTATCTTCAGTTTTTGTTTATGCATCTGGCAATGCCACTACCCTACCAGAAAAATATTATTTTATAAATGGAGTTTTAACTCAAGAATATAGCAATATAAATGCTTATAGATTGCCAGCTTATCATAGATTAGATGTTGCTGCAACTTATACTCCCATACCCAAAAAGAAAAGAAATTATACAAGCCAATGGGTTTTTAGTATTTACAATATTTATAGCAGACAAAACCCATATTTTATTTACTTCAATCAAACAGGTAGTTTGGCAGCTGGCGATTTAAAAGTACAAGCAAAACAGGTTTCACTTTTCCCAATTATTCCATCAATTACCTGGAATGTAAAATGGTAGTTTTACATGATTTGATTTCAAACTCAAACAAAATATTTCTTCCTTAACTTCACAACCCTAAATGATAACGCCAAATTCAATAGAACAAATTAAAAATCGCATTGATATTATTGATGTAGTTGGCGAATATGTAAAATTAAAAAAACGTGGTGCCAATTATTTAGGTAATTGTCCTTTTCATAACGAAAAAACGCCTTCGTTTACAGTATCTCCTTCAAAAGAAATTTATAAATGTTTTGGTTGTGGCAAAAGTGGAAATACCATTACTTTTTTAATGGAGCATGATAAATTAAGTTATGTAGAAGCATTAAGATGGTTGGCAAAACGTTTTAATATTGAAATTGAAGAAACAGAACAAAGTCCTGAACAAAAACATCAGCAACAATTAGGAGAAAGTTTATACATCATTAATAGTTTTGCAAGTAAATTTTTAGAAGATAAATTATGGAATTCTGATGATGGTAAAAACATTGCTTTAAGTTATTTAAAAGAACGTGGATTTAGAGATGAAGTTATTAAAAAATTTCAAATTGGGTATAATCCAACTTCAAAAAATGAACTAACAAATACTTTAATAGCAAATCAATTTAATAAAGATTTATTACCAAAATCTGGTTTAGTTGTTGTTAGAAACGAAACCGAATTTGTAGATAATTATAGAGGCAGAATTATTTTCCCAATTCATAATAACATTGGAAAAATAATTGGCTTTGGTGCAAGAGTAATTGGCAGTGCAGATAAAGCTCCAAAATATATCAATACTCCCGAAAACGAAATTTACGTCAAAAGTAAAGTTTTGTATGGAGCATATTTTGCAAAACAAGCTATTGATAAAGCCAATGAATGTTTGCTTGTTGAAGGTTATACAGATGTAGTTTCATTACACCAAGCAGGTATAGAAAATGTGGTGGCAAGTGGTGGCACAAGTTTAACAATTGACCAATTAAGATTAATAAAAAAATATACCAACAATCTAACCATTATTTATGATGGAGATGAGGCAGGTGTAAAAGCTGCATTGCGTGGGCTGGATATGGCTTTAGAAGAAAGCTTACATGTAAAATTGGTATTAATTCCAGATAAAGAAGACCCTGATAGTTATGTAAACAAAATTGGAACATCAGCTTTTCAAAATTTTATTACCGAGAACAAAAAAGATTTCATCATTTTTCAGTTAGAAATAATGATGAAAGAAGTAGGCACAGATATTAATAAGAAAAATGAAGTTGTTAATCATGTTGCAGAAACGCTTAGTAAAATAAATAAAGTTGAAGATTTTATTAAGCAACAAGATTATATAAAACAATGTTCATCTATTTTAAATATTGATGAAGGAGGTTTAATAAATTTAGTAAACAAATACAAAAGAGATAAAATTGTTAAAGATGAAAAGAGATTACCTTTTGATGAAGCTAATCATTTTTTAACGCAGCAAAACAATCAAAATAACACTTTAATAAAAGACAATGTTGATTTACTAAATAAAGAAGAATTACAAGAAAGAAATGTAATGAGAGTATTGTTAGAGTTTGGTTTAAATAATTGGGAAGATAACCAAACTGTTGCTGAATTTATGTTTCAAGAATTAGAAATTTTTCAATTAGAAAATATTGAACTTATAAATTTATATCAACTTTATAAAAAACTATACGAAGAAAATCATCAACCTAATTCTAAATTCTTTTTATATAGTAACGATAAATCAATTGCCGATTTAGTGGCTTCTATTACTATGTTTCCTTACGAGCTAAGCCAAAATTGGGATACAAAGCTTGAAGGAATGAATATTGTAAATAGAGATGTGAGCAAGGAAGATGTATTGATGAGTTTGAATTATTTTAAGCTCAAAAAAATAAAAAATATGATTAATCAAAATCAAAAAGATTTAGAGCATGCCATTTTATTTGAAGAGCAACGAAAAATTATTGAAGTTCATAACGATTTAAAAAAATTTGAAAGAGAAATTACTCAACAATTAGGTACAGTTGTTATAAAATAATTTATTAAAATGAATTCCACAAATTCTAATCATAGTAACAAAGAACTTTTACAATATAAAAAACTTTTAAAAGAAGCAGAATTTTTAAATAAAAAGTTAATTAATTCAACCAAAGCAGTTGTAATTAAGCTATGTTTAAATGGAAATATTACTTCGATAAGTAAAGGTGCTGAACAAGTTTTGGGTTATAAAAATGCTGAATTATTAAATGTAAATTGGTTTAATAAATTTTACTCTGTATCTGATGCAAAAATTTACAAAGATTTATTTCAGCAATTTATTTTATCAACTAAAAAAACAAAAAATATTGTTTGTGTTATTACCACTCGTGGCGGAGAATTAAAAAGATTTAAATGGAGTAAAACAAAAAGATTTGAAAATGGTAAATTAATTGAAATAATTGCTGTAGGAAATAACATTACTGAAATATATACATCAAAAACAATATTAAAAGAAAGTGAAATAAATTTTAAAAAATTTGCAGAACTTTCTCCTAATCCAATAGCCATTATTAAAACAGATGGAACAATAAATTTTATCAACTCAAAATTTGAAAAACTATTTGGTTTTAAATTTAAAGAAATTCCCCATTTAAGCTCACTGCTGAAACATAGTTACGAAAATAAAGAAGATATTAAAAAGGCAAATCAGCATTTTATTAATGAGGTTAAATATTTATCAAATGGTAAAAAAGTAGTAACGAATAGAATATATGGATTTGCAAAGTATGGCAAACCGATTATCATAGATTACATAGCCATTCTATTTCAAAATTTAATTTATTATGCCTACAGAGATGTTACCATTGAAGTAAATGCCGAAAATACCCTA
>JANOVK010000200.1:0-4713 GCA_031417315.1 Chitinophagaceae bacterium
GTAGTATTAACATCATCTGCTGGAAATAGCTACCAATGGTATTTAAATACTGTGGCTATTAGTGGGGCTACTGGTTCTACTTATACTGCAACTGCTGCTGGTGCTTATACTGTAATTGTTGGCAGTTCAAATGGATGTACAAGTATTGCAAGTACAGGAACTATTGTTTCAATAATTGCTTCTCCATCAACTCCAGTTATAACAGCAGGTGGAGCTACTACATTCTGTGCACCAGGTAGTGTATTATTAACATCTTCATCATTAACAAATAATCAGTGGTATAAAAATGGTGTACTAATAATTGGTGCTATAAATACAACTTATTTAGCTGATAGCACTGGAAGTTATACTGTACTTGTTACAGGAGCTTGTCCAAGTGCAGCTAGTAATAGTATTGTTGTTACAGCAAATCCAAGACCAGTTGCAAGTTATAATTTATATTTAAACACAACTTTAACCCCAACTGGTGTAACTGATACAGTTGCTAAATGTTTTGTAGCAGGTGACGATTTTGCTTACCACTCTAGTTCAACTTTAACTAGTGGAACAATGACCTATTTATGGAGTTTTGGAACATCGGCTTTAACTTTTAGAGAAGGGAATGCTGTACATATTAATCCACGAGTTATTTTTAGTAATGCAGGAACTTATCCAGTAAAATTAGTAGTAACAAGTAGTGGTGGATGTAAAGATTCTGTAACAAGAATGGTTTATTTAAGTGCACCAGTTGCTGCATTTAGTGCTAATGTAAATTATACTCCAGATATTTATGCAAATCCTACAGTAGCTATAACAAATACGTCTACAGATATAGGAGGCATTATTACAAATTGGAATTGGAATTTTGGTGGTGGAGGAGTTGCTAACTCAACTTTGCAAAATCCAACTCCTGTACAATATAACAGTGGTGGAAATTATAATATTGGTTTAACAATAACAAGTAATGGAGGATGTACAAGTTCAGTAACTGTACCTGTTACAATAACCATAACACCTAGAGCAAGAATATCTGTAAATACATCAACTACAGCTATACCAGTTCCATTTACTATTGGTCTTACTCCGTTTACAATTTATACCATTACTGGTTTAAGTGGTGCAAATCCTAGTTCAATTGTAACTGGTAGTATTGCAACTGCAACAATTCAGCTTTCTAGTTATGTAACTGCTGCTGGTGTAGGAACATCTGTATTTTATACACCAGTTACTTCAACTGCTCCATTCCCAGCAGGTATTAATAATGCTCAAATTACTATAGAAACAGCACTTTTATCAACTTATACGCTGGATATTACTTTAACTGTAACTAGTAATCTAGGAGTGGTTGATATTGTTTCTGGAACAATTGTTAATGGGATATATTCTCCTAATGGATCTACAACTTTCTCATTCAGAGGAATGAATCCTGCTACAAATAATGTGAATGTTGGTAGTATTGGTGGTGTTAAACCTACGCATCCAATGGTAGCAAGTGAGGTAACAGGTTTAAGGTTATATCCTAATCCAACAAACAATCAAGTTAAACTCGAGCTTGCAATTCCTGCAAATACTTCTTCAGTAATTGTAAAAGTATTTAGTGTTAATGGAAAACTAATTCAACAACAAAAACAAGATATTTTGGTTAATAGCACCAAATCATTAATTATTCCAATGAATGTAATGAACATTTCATCGGGTACTTATAATGTTGTTGTAATTGATGATAAAGGAAAAATTATTGGCAATACAAAACTTGTAAAAGCTGTCAACTAAATAATTTATTTTAACTTAGTAAGAGGGTTTAGCACTATGCTAAACCCTCTTTTTATTTGCAAAAGCGTCAAATAATATTCAACTATTTTTGTAGAAATACTAATTAATAAAATGAAAATAGTAAGTTCTGAAGCTGAAAATTATATTTCAAAATTCTCTTCAAAGGATGATGTTGAATTATTTAAAATTTATCAAGAAACAGTAAATAATCATCCTCAACAACACATGCAAAGTAGTTGGGTACAGGGACAAGTGTTAAGTTTTATTAGTGAACTTATGAAACCTAAAAATATTTTAGAGATTGGCACGTTTACAGGTTATAGTGCTATTTGTTTGTCTAAAGGGCTTCAATCTAGTGGAGAATTACATACCATTGAAAATAGAGAAATTGATGCGTTAACAGCACAATCTAACTTTAGCATTTTTAAAAATAAAAACCAAATACATTTGCACCTTGGAAATGCGTTAGAAATTATTCCAAAGCTGAATAAAAAATGGGACTTGGTTTTTATAGATGCAGATAAAACAAATTATATAAACTATTATAATTTAGTTTTGCCGAGGTTAAAGAAAAATGGATTAATAATAGCTGATAATGTTTTATTTCATGGTCAAGTTTTTGAAAAAGTAATTACTGGTAAAAATGCTATAGCCATTAATGAGTTTAATGAGTTTGTTTTAAACGATATAAAAACGCAACAAATAATATTGTCAATTCGAGATGGTTTAATGTTTATAAAAAAGAAAGAGTGTTGAAGAATTTATTTTTAATATTAGGTTTAAGTATTTGTTGTTTTTCTTTTGCACAAAAAGAAAAAGGGTTTGCTTATGTTGAACTGTATAGTCAAATTGCAATTAAAGAAATGCAACGTACAGGTGTGCCAGCATCAATTACATTGGCTCAAGGCATTTTAGAATCGAGATTTGGAGAAAGTGAATTAAGTAGAAAATCGAATAATCATTTTGGTATTAAATGTAAATTAGATTGGACAGGAGAAAAAGTTTATCATAATGATGATGAAAACCAAGAATGTTTTAGAAAGTATAATAACATCGAAGAGTCATTTATTGATCATTCAAATTTTTTAAAATCAAGACCACATTATGCCTCATTATTCAGTTTAAATCCTACAGATTTTATAGCATGGGCAAAAGGTTTAAAAAAAGCAGGGTACGCTACAGAAATAAATTATCCAAGTATGTTAATTAAAATTATTGATGATTATAATTTAAATCAATACACATTAATTGCTATTAACAAAACAAAAAATAATTTAATTGATACTTCTTATAAAAATAATAATGCTGATTTTAAAAATGCATTTGCAAAATCAAATATTAAAACTACAGTTGTTGAAGATGAGAAAGATGATGTAGTGTTAAAAAATAAAACAACTATTGCAGCAATTAATACAAAAACTTATAAAATAGAATCTTATCCCGAAGGTGTTTTTTCAATCAATCATACAAAAGTATTTTATGCAAAAGAAGGCAGATCATTATTGTCAATTGCATTGGAGTATAATATTTCTCTATCAAATTTATTGGATATTAACGATATGGAAGATGTGGAATTATTAACTAAAAACCAACTTGTCTATTTAGAAAAAAAACAAAAAAAAGGAACAGCTGAATTTCATGTAACTGAGCCTGGTGAATCGTTACACGATATTGCACAAAAAGAAGGCGTGAGAATAGAAGCATTAGTTGAATATAATAACATACATAAAAAATTAAACCCGTTAGCTGGAGAAAAACTTTATTTAAGAAACAAGGTTTCTTTTGCTCCTAAAACTAGTTTAGCTGTTTCTTTACCATTATCAAATAATTCAATTATTAATTAATAAAATATGTCAGAATTAAAAATTCTCGATAAAACATTTGTACCATTTATTTCCCAAGAAATACTTCAAGAAAAAATTAAAGAAATTGCATTGCTTATTAATGAAGAAAATATAGGAAAGAAGCCTTTATTTATTGCTATCTTAAATGGTGCATTTATGTTTGCGGCAGATTTATTTAAGCATATAACAATAGACGCAGAAATTTGTTTTATAAAACTAGCATCGTATAAAGGCACACAATCTACAGGGCATATTATCACTTCAATAGGGTTAGATTCAAATGTTACAGATAGACATGTAATTGTTTTAGAAGATATTATTGATACTGGAAAAACGTTGCATACATTTCTTCCACAATTAATAAATCAACAACCTGCATCACTAAAAATTTGTACATTATTGCATAAGCCTGAAGCCACTATTCATCCAATAAAAATAGATTATTGTTGCTTTACAATTCCAAATAAATTTGTTTTAGGTTTTGGTTTAGATTATGATGGTTTTGGAAGAAACACAAAAGAAATTTATCAGCTAAAAGATTAATTATTTTTTTGTGGCAGAAAAATTTCTGCAATCATACACCTAACACTTCCACCACCAATTGTTTCAATAGTTTTTATGGGTATGTTTACTATCTTACAATACTTATTTATTTTATTTATCTGATATTGATCTAAACTGTTAAATGCAGATGTTGACATGACTAAAATATTATCCAAATTTTTAGTTTTTAATTGAAGCATATTTCCGGCAAAAGAATTTAATTGATTAAAATTTATTTCAATAATTTCTTTATTTGAATTTATAATTGATTGAAAAACTTTTTTTCTTTCTTCATCATTTTTTATACTTTCTAAACAAATTACAGCAAAATTTTCTCCAACACACATCATAACATTTGTATGATAAATTTCTTTATTATTAATATCTGTTGCACTAAAATATATGGGTTGATAGTTTAAAATTTTGCAAACTTCAATAAATAAAATTGCTTACGCTTGTTTATCGCAAAGAACCAACAAAGTGTTATTTATTGAAGTTTGCAAAATTTTAAACTATCAACCCATATATTTTAGTGCAACAGATATTAATAATAAAGAAATTTATCATACAAATG
>JANOVK010000201.1:0-2480 GCA_031417315.1 Chitinophagaceae bacterium
TGCAAAGTTGAGTATCTATCAAGATATAGTTGAAAATCAATTATACAATTTTCCTAATTGCATGCCTGTTTTAAATATGCTAAATGCAAAATATATTATTCAACAAAATCAAGAAAATGGACAATTAGTTTCTATTCCAAATGTAAATGCTTTGGGAACTTGTTGGTTTATTAAAGGTGTTACATTTAAAAATGGACCAATAGAAGTAATGAATACTTTAACAAATTTAAATACTAAAGATTCTGCTGTAATTGATGAATCTGATAAAGCATTAGTAAAACTTGATGTTGTAATTGATAGTAATTCTTCAATTTCATTAATAAAAAACGAAAATGATTTTGTAGAGTATCAATCAAAAAGTAAGACTTCAAACTTTGCAGTGTTTAGCGAAGTTTATTATAATGCAGGATGGAAAGCTTATATTGATGGAAAAGAATCACCCATTGTAAAAACAAATTATGTTTTACGTGGATTGAGTATTCCGAACGGAGAACATAAGATTACTTTTGAATTTAAGCCATCATCGTACCATAGTTCACTAAAAATTGGAGTAATTTCTTCAGGATTAATTTGGCTTTTATTACTTGGGTCTGCATTTTTATTATTTAAACAAAATAGAAAACAAAATAATATTTAATAAAATTGAATAAGCCTAAATTGCCTTACAATTAATTTTGTGAGGCAATTTTATGTATAATATTTGTTGTAGAAAATCCTTCAATAATTTTATTTATTACAACTCGCCCACCATTTTCTAATACTTCTTTAGAACCAACAATTTGTTCAATTTTGTAATCTCCACCTTTAACTAAAACATCAGGTAATAAAGTTGAAATTAAAATTTGTGGAGTATCATCATTAAAAATAATTACTGCATCAACAATCAATAAAGATGCTAAAATTAATGCTCTACTTTCTTCATTATTGATAGGTCTGTTACCTCCTTTACCCAATCTCTTTACACTCTCATCACTATTTACAGCCACAATTAAATAATCTGCTTCAGCAGCAGCTTGTGATAATGAGTATATATGACCTTGATGTAAAATATCAAAACATCCATTTGTAAATACAATTTTTTTTCCTACTACTTTTAATGAAGCAATCTGTCTCTTCAATTGCTCTAGTTCAAATATTTTACTATTTATTGCTTGAATATTTTTCATATAAATTTTAATAATGCAATTCATCAAAATTAATGCTTTGAAAGTTTATTCTTTACTTTTGCCTAATGGCATCATATAAAACTAGATTGATTATTGGGCGTCAGCCATTAATTGAAGCTATAGAAGCTGGAACTACTATTGATAAAATTCTATTACAAAAAAATGCAAGTGGCGATATTGTGAATGTAATTAGGATGTTAAGTAAAGAACATGAAATTCCAGTACAATTTGTACCCATTGAAAAATTAAACAGTTTTACTAGAACCAATCATCAAGGTGTTATTGCATTTGCAGCATTGGTAAAATATTTGCCCTTACAAACAATTATTGAAACAACAATTGCAGCTGAAAAAACTCCATTGTTTTTAATTTTGGATGGCGTTACTGATGTTAGAAATATTGGTGCAATTGCTAGAACTGCTTTGTGTTGTGGTGTTCAAGCTATTATAATTCCAGATAAAGGTGTTGGAGCACTTAATGAAGAAGCAATGAAAAGTAGTGCAGGAGCACTTGAACATATTCATATTTGCAGAGTAAATAGCATTATGAAATCAATTGATGAATTGCATGCCAATGGAATTAAAGTATTTGCAAGCGAAATAAAATCTGATACAACTGTTGATAACATTGACTTTAAACAACCTTGTTGTATTGTAATGGGTGGAGAAGAAAAAGGAATTTTCCCTGCTACTCTAAAAATTTGTGATGAATTATTTCATATTCCAATGGTTGGAAATTTTGAATCGTTAAATGTTTCTGTAGCTACTGGAATGATTTTGTATGAAGCAATGAAACAAAGAGCTTAATTACTTTTTTTCTTTCTTCCAAAATAAAAGTTCATTCCGATTCTTGTTATTGGCATAACCTCTCTGGCATTTGTTCTGTAAGGTGAATACAATTCGTTTTGTAAGTCTATCATGACAACACAAAAGAAATTAAATTGCCCAACATTTCTAAAAGTAAAGCCAATACCTGCTAAAAAACTTCTAGCTATTTCAGATGTCTTATTATCAGGATTTCCATCTTCACTTATTTTAAAATTTATCCAATTATATTCTGGTTGGGCTTGAATTAAAAAAGTTTTTCCTATATGCAACCTAGCAAATAAACCTACTCCATAATTAAAACTTTTTTTCGTGAAATTTTCAAAGCCATTGCGATATCTATAACTGATATAAATTGAATTAAAATTAACACCAAAATGGCTTTACAAATGTTACACGAAAAAGTTTTAATTATGGAGTAGGTTTATTTGCTAGGTTGCATATAGGAAAAACTTTTTTGATTCAAGCCCAACCAGAATATAATTGGATA
>JANOVK010000202.1:0-3695 GCA_031417315.1 Chitinophagaceae bacterium
TGTTTAAACTCAGCACTAAACTTACGACGATTTTCCATAAACACCTCTCCAGGAGATTGTCCCCGTTTTTAGGTGTCCGGTAAACTAGGGGTGGCTCACTCCGTCCCCTTTGTTCGATATATTTTATTGATTTTCTAGACATCTGCGTTTGTACTTGGAATGCTAGAACATAAACTCTCTAGGAGTGTTCGGTACTCCAAATAACAATTCCGAGCGATTTTAAATTGTTCAAGATTTAGAAGTCTTACATCGCTTAGGTCTAGTTGTGGAGTTCCGCCGAAACTATAGCTCACGCTCAACTTTCCTGGAATTTGAGCTTCTTCGAAAAGTTTGTTGCCTATATCTTTCAAATACGTTGCCTGAATGACGCTTCTTTTCACAACGCGTGTCTCGCCCACGCCGAGTCGAGGTCCAATAGTATGGCTGTTTAGATTGCGATAGTCCGATGTCGATTGACGATACGTCTCGTCGTCTAGTCTACGAATTAATGATAGTAGCGAATTCGCATTTGGCCATATGGCTGCAATTGATGAAAGTTGGTGCTCTTTCTTCTTTCTGCTTAGATGCTTCGGGCGTTCACCTGGTTTAGTTGGGTCACCAACTAAAACGTCGCGATAGGTTGATCTGTCACTAAGCCTAATTTGGTGTAGTGCATTCGTTGCAACTGAAGTAAATGTATCTCTAATGGCGCTTGGTCGAAGTAGGCATTCATGCGCAAGTGATTCAAGAAGCTCACGCCTTAAGATCCATGCTTGATCAGCGCTTAATTTAGCTGTTACGAGGTTCCATGCTTGCCATCTATGAAGCGATGAGCGCCAATGATTTAGATTGTTTGTCAGCTCTCTCAGCTCGCCTTCAACCATCATCTCGCCCATCAAGTGCCATTTGCGATCATTCAGAAATGAAAAATCGTACCCGAGATATATCTCTGTGGGTTCAAATTGATGCTCCGAAATATAATCAAGGTACTCGTCGAATGATTTTCGCAGAAGTTCAATATAGTTGTCCGTCATTTTATTCTTGCCGAAAATTGGTGTGAATGTCGGAAGTTCAAGGACCTAACTATTGAATCAATACTTCACAGCAGGTAGGTACAGTTTACTCAAATTTCGAGACGGCAGGAATACTCGCCCGCTTAAATGAATTATTAGACTTCAAGTTTGATATTTCCTGGAACACTGCCATAACCACCGATAAATTTGAATTGACCATTAAATGGCAACAATTGTGCAGTTATAGTAGAAGCAATTTCGGCTGATTGCGGAAAAAACGCACCATCTGGCTCGGAGTACAGATAAAAATCTCCAAAATTTGCACCACAGGAACATGTGTTTGAGTAATAAGTAAAGTCTGCAGTGTGAGAATAGTGTTTTTTGTAGTTTGGATTCATTGCAGCAATATATTCGTATATTTCCTGTGGCATTTCTTCAATGTTTATCACAAAGTGCATCTCGCCATCACCACCAAGTGTTTCAAACTCGTCTTTTATAGCACATGCAGCAATTGCAATAACTTTTTGCGACTCGCTACACTTCCAGCAAGGTTCGCTTGATGTAACAAGATAAAGTGGCGATGATATTTCGAGTTCGTCCATTGCAGTCTAACTACTGTGACACCAAGGTGCCGAATAATCCATTACACGCGACCTTCAAGCTTTAAGCAACAAGAATTATTCTTGTCTTGCTGAATAATAGGCTAGCGTTAATTTCTGTTTTAAACGCTAATTTACTCCGTCCCCTTTGTTCGGTTAGTAATATCATTCAAATTGATTATTGAGTGAGATGCCATTAGCGTAACTTTTTGCCTTGACGCATATGCTCAGGTGATAATCGAACTAGTGAATCGAAAGCTTTGGAATAAGCAGTTACATCCCATAACCATGCTTCTTGAACTTCGTAAGTCGGGTTGTATAGTATCCAAATAAGAAAATCCCAATGGTAGTTGGATGCCTTTGGTACCCGCGTGACGAAGCTTCCACGTTTCCCACTTGGACGGCAGGCTTTAACTTGGTAGCGTGATCCTTTAAAAACAAAATCATAACCTTTTTGTACTGCAGTAGCGCCTTGCATTGTAGCTGAATACTGTTCAATTGGAAATCCAATTAATTCTGCAGCGTCATATTCGGAAATTGATGAAGTTATTGAGGGAGCGACACCAAAGTCACGTTCCCAAGAAAGTGAAGCTTCAACTAATTTATTGCGTAAATCTTTCATGTCATCTCGAGTCTATAATTTAGGAGTGGAGGTAATTATTCAAACGTTAATGTACTCCTTTCCTTTTGTTTGACTGCGAACGAACGCATCGAGCTTGCCCAATCGAACGAACTGTGTCGGCACGATGCGCGGTGTGCGACGCATGAACGGGAAAATGCTCGGGCACACGTACAAGTCCTCAATCCGGCGCTCCACGGCGGCACCTGCAGGCCAGTTCAACAGCTCCAGCATTTTCGATGCATGCTTTTCCAAGAACGCGTGTCGGCGTGCGATCTTCGCTAACTGTCCCGATTCGGGAGTCCTTCCGAAGACTTCTTCGCGCAGGCGCCGCATATCCTTGATGCAAAACGGGGGCTTATTGTACTTGCACTCGACGATGAACCATTGGTTGGCCTCTGGACGATAGGCCAGTACGTCGTAGTCACCGATATCCTCGAAACCTTCTTGCGGAAACCGAGAGCGAAAGTCGATACCGTGCCCGAAGTATTTAAAGTGTCGGCTAAATACCTCAACGGCACGCAGTTCCAGGTCGTACTCAATGCGTCGCTTGATCGATGTGGCAACATCTTCGATCTCTTGATGTCCGAAGTCGGCTGGCGGGTAGCCGTCCGAGAATGTGCCATTCCAGATGCCAAACGCTCGATGCGCGGCCGCCGCACCCCACAACAGCGCGTCGTGCCTTAACTGAAGCACGGGCCGAATTGTGTAGCGATGGACGCGCTTGCGATGCTCCCAGACTGGAACATCGCCCTCTTCGCGGTCGCGTCCGGCAAGCATGCACACGTGGCTTGCGTCCAAGATCAGGAAGTCCAAAGCCGCAGACACTTCGGCAGACGACACATCCGGCACGTGCGCAATGAGCGTGGCCAGTACTTCGGCCTTGGTCGCTTCGTACGACCATGCCAGCGACGGCACTCCGTTGTTTGCGCTGGACCAACTAGCAAGAACCCCTAAGACTTGGAGGAGCGTTGACAAGGCAAAGCCAACACTGTTCACGAAGGCTATGTTCAATCGGTGCCTTTCCGCTTCGTCCATCTCCTCGACGCGATCTTCCTTAATGCCGCGCTCCAGAATTTCGTTCGCGGCTTCTTGCTGATACGTCTGGTCACCGTCACCCTCGTAGAAGACTTCTGGGATGAAGTCGTTGTCTACGTTGATGCCGCCAACCTCTAACTCGTTATGGAGGATGTCGCTGGCACCATAAAGCACCAGCAGCCAATCGACCTGCGCGCACAATCCTTGCCAGTCCTCAACGCGAGGAACTTTGCCGCCTGATACACCCCGGCTGTACGCAAACTCCAGTAGGTAACGGACGTTTCGTGTCGCCCGCACAAATTCTTCGTGCGCTTTAACCTGTTGGTCGGCGCGATCGAAATCGACTTCGTGCGACCGGCTCATTCGAAGCCGCATACTCTCGCGATCGTAGTTGCTTACATGGTGATCAAACTGCTCAACGCCATAGCGAATGAGCGCGTTTTGATC
>JANOVK010000203.1:0-21388 GCA_031417315.1 Chitinophagaceae bacterium
AATTGGATTTTTTGTTTGTATAATAGGTTGCTTTTTTACAATCAATTTTTTTGCAAGTTGTAGTAACAATAAAAAGGAACTATTATTTGCATGCGATTCTATTAATGTTAAATATAGTGTAAATGTAAAACCCATTTTACAAAACAATTGTTACAATTGCCACGCAACATCAACTGCACCTAGTTTTGGGAGTGGCATTATTTTAGATAATCATACTGATATAACTACATGGGTAAATACTGCTGTTGGTTCGGATGGAGGATTGTTATTGCAAAATTTAAAAACAGGTAGAATGCCAAAAGGTGCAAGTAAATTAAATAGTTGTGACGTGGCTAAAATTGCTAAGTGGATTAGAGATGGGGCTCTTAACAATTAAAATAAATTTATGAAAAAAATATTTTTTACCCTTTCGCTATTTTTCTTTTCACTAAGTATTTATAGTCAAGAAAAAGTATACTCAACTAAAAATGGCAACATTAGTATTAATGCAAACACACCAGTAGAAACTATTGAAGCAACAAATAACCAAACACTAAGTAAACTTTCAAACAAAAGTGGACAGCTAGTGTTTATGCTATTGATTAAAGGATTTAAGTTTAATAATGCTTTAATGCAAGAACATTTTAACGAAAATTATATGGAAAGCAGTAAGTTTCCTAAAGCTGATTTTAAAGGTAATATAACAAATATTAGTGCTGTAAATTTTGCTAAAGATGGAACATATAATATAATTGTTGAGGGCGATTTAACGATACATGGAGTTTCGAAAAAAATTAAATCTAATGGGACACTTACAGTAAATAAAGGAGTAATTACTGCCACCTCAAATATTAAAATAAAAGTAAAAGATTTTGGAATTGCAGGGAAATATATTGGTGATAAAATTGCTGAAGAAGTTAACACTACAATTATTTGCAAATACGATTAGCTGATTTATACTAACTAAAAAATTATGATTAATAAAAAAAATATTATCTGTTCTATATTATTATTGAGTTCGATATTTTATAAATTAAATGCACAAACAGACTCTACAAAAACTATAGATTTATTTGCCGATTTAGAAATGGAATCTAAAAAAACAGATGCAAATAATATAAATAAAATTACTGCTGCATTTAAAAGCACAAGAATTGTAAACTCTCATTCGGTTGAACTTGTTGGAAAACATAATTTAGATTTTAGAATATCTCATCGCTTTGGTTTTTTAAATTCTGGATCGTATAATTTATTTGGGTTAGATAATGCTACAATGCGTATGGGCTTAGATTATGGACTTAGTAATAAATTTAACATTGGTATTGGTAGAAGTACTGTTGATAAAGAGTTAGATGGTTTTATTAAATATAAAATTTTACAACAATCTACCGGAAAAGTAAATATGCCTTTAAGCATGGCTTATGTTTTTTCAATAATGCATTATGGTTTAAAAACAAGCCCTGAATTAAGTTTTAATAATCGATTGTCCTATGCTCATCAAATATTAATAGCAAGAAAATTTAACGATAATATTTCACTTCAGCTAATTCCTACAATTGTTCATATTAATGCTGTGCCATTTGTTACTGACGATAATAATTTATATTCACTCGGAACTGCAGGGCGAGTTAAAATTTCTAAACGTATTGCAATAAATGGAGAATATTTTTTTCAGTTTAATCAACTTTCGGGTAGTACAAATTCTCTTTCTTTTGGAGTTGATATTGAAACTGGAGGTCATGTTTTTCAATTGCATTGTACAAATTCTACTGGTATGAATGAAAGAGGATTTGTAACAAACACTACAGGAAAATGGGGTAATGGCGACATAAGATTTGGCTTTAATATAGTTAGAACTTTTGCACTTAAAAAAGAATCATCTCAAAAAAAATTGTGGTAAATTATTTTTGACCCTGTAGCTCAGTTGGTAGAGCTACTGACTCTTAATCAGTAGGTCCAGGGTTCGAGTCCCTGCGGGGTCACATTATATTTTGTAATACATTGACTTTTAATTATTTATTAATGTTTTTATTTTCATGGACAGTAGAGGGGACAGATATATTGAGACAATTTTATTTTTTTAAATTATCGGTGTGTTGCTATTGAAACAATTCTAAAAATATCTTGTCTTGTAAATTCATCAATAACTTGTTTGGCAAATTCGTAAACTGAAATAATTTTTTTCTTCATAGAAAAGTTGATAAAAAGGTTTGTGAAGACACAAGTCTTTAGGTTTTAAAATGGATAACCAATTGCTATATTTAATATTAAATTATTTCTCCTCCATTCCCTATCTCCAAATGCAATTTGGTTAATGACCCAACGTTGCCCATCTGGCAAATATGGTTTACGAAATGGAATACCTAGGTCAAATCTAATTAACAAAACACTTATATCTAAACGAATACCAATGCCTGAAGACACAGCTACTTCTTTAATAAAATCTTTTTTAAATTGACCTGCTTTACCAAATATAATAGTATCTCTTGTCCACACATTTCCAGCATCTACAAACAATGCCCCTGTCAAATTGCCAAGTAAAGGAAATCTCAATTCGCTATTTAATAGTAGTTTAAAATCACCACCAATTGTTTGCAGAATACTAATATCGTTTCTATTAGGTAAATAACTTCCTGGACCTATTGTACGTATTGGAAAGCCTCTCATAGAACTAGACCCACCAATAACATATTGCTTTGAAAAAGGAAGCATTATTGAGTTATTATAAGGCAAACCAATACCCACCTGAAATTGATTAACCCAATCTGTTTTATCAGTCACTTTTTTCTTATAAATAACTTGTCCATCAAATTTTAAATATTGTGAAAATGGTGCATTGAATATAGCTTTTTCTCGAACAGATTTTGCACCAGTTATAAGCCCAGCAATATTTCCAGCTATATCTATACCAGTTTTAAAATATAGCTGATTTTTTGCTCTTGGATTTATTGTTGTGAGTGTATAGGAATAAAAAGAACCAAGTATAATTTCTGAATATACATTTAAAAGTAGGGCAGGATTTATTTTTGCTGCTGAATAAAAACTATCAGAAATATTGGAAGCATTTAAGTAAGTAATAGCGATGGGTGAAAAACGGTGTTCTTTATTTATACTCTCTTTCCAATCAAATTCATATTGTAACTGAAATATATTTTTAGTGTAAAAATTTTGCTTGATGAATAATTCATATCCTGTTGAAAATTGTGTTCGGGGTGGATACATACTATTTTCCCTGATACTAAAAAATGGCAATACAAATCTTGGAAAAGTTAATGATGCTGTAGTGCCAACTCTAAAGTTATTGGTGTTCTTTAATGAATCAGCAAATGATACTTCAAAACTTCCATAAGCCTTTATTTGCAATTGTTCTGCACCTTTAAAAGTATTTCTGTTTTTCCAATTGACACTCACTTTTGAACCCACATAACTATTCTCTTTTGAGAAGCCATCTATCTCTGCTTGCAGCGATTTATTTTTTGTTGGTGTGAGATAATAATAAGCATTCAATAAATATTTATTAGTATCCTTTGTTACTGCAAAACGATTTTTTACAAACTTGAATGTGCCAAGATTTATCAACCTGTTTAATGTAGTATTCTGGTCTTTGCTACTATATTTTTTACCTGGTCTATAAGTAATCATACTCTTAAATAATTCAGGTTTGAATTTGTGAACAGTATCACGAATTAATAATGTATCAAAACTTAACATACCAAATTTACTGGTATCTGGTGGAGGAAGTAATAAAGTATAATTTGGAAAAATCATAATTTGATTTATCGTGTATGGATGCTTTGCATTAGCTGGGGTTGATTTTTTTACATTCAAAAATAAATCTACTTGTCGATTACCAATGGTGCTATCAGCATAAGCCATTATATAATCTGGATTAAAAAAATAATATCCTTTTGTTTTTAATCTTAAATCTAATCTGCTTCTCTCTGCATCAATATCTGAAAGGCTATAAGGACTCCCAACTTTTAAAACACTGTTACTTTTGCTTGACTCAAGCTCTTTCAATAAAGCAGAACTATCACTTACCCAAGTTATAGATTTTATTTTATATTGAGGTGAAACATTGGCTGTGTAGATTGCATTTGTGAAATAACTTTTATTAACTGTATCTCCTTTTACAATACTATGAAAATATCCATTATTTTCTAACCAAGCCTGCATATTTTCTGCATTGCTTTTTGGAGTTACACTACTACTTAACACAGGTGGTTCACCAAGTTTTTTACGAAACCAAGCTTTTAAACCTGTTGGTCTTTTTTGCTCACCAATAACATACCACCACCAAACTTTATAAGGCTGTCCCAAAATAAATTTATTGGCTGCTGGTCTTGCTGCTGCTTTTAATTGTTTTTTTAATGTACCTATTGAAGTTTTTACTTCTTTATCTTTTTTTATATTAACAGTTGCACCTCTGTATAATTTTTCTCCATCAGGTAAATACTTTTTCACACTGCAACTACTTGCAATGATGAGCAAAAGAAAAATATATAGAATGCGTTTATTCATTTTTGACTGTAACTTTTTTTACTCTTTTTTTCTTTTTCTTGAACAATTCTTTGAATTTATCATAATCAAAAGTTACTACAAAAGCAACACCAGTTTCAACAACATAACCATCAACTGTAACCTCGAACTGATCTTTCCTGTATGCACGAATAGCATACTTTCCATCACGAGATAATTTGTAGTTTAATGTAATATCGGGGAACGAACTACTGTTTTGTTGAACAGCTTTTGCACCAGCATCTTTTCCTTCAATACCAAAATTTTTACCAGCTGTAACTGTTAAACGATTGTCTAAAAAACTTTTGCTAATGGCAACATTCAAATCAGTCTTTTGTTGTGCATCACCACTACTAAAATCTTGATAACTGTTCAAATTCAAATCAACATCAATACCTTTAAATAAGTCTGAAGCAATTTGATTTAATGCAGATGATAAGAACTTGCTTACACTCTCTCTTGCAACATTATCAAGGCTTGTACCATTCCCTTTAAAGAAATCAGTGCTTTGCTCACCAACAAAATGACCCAGCAATAACAAAGAAAAAATCTCTTTATTGGTTACTGCAACATCAGCTCTTATTTGCGTTAATTTATTTTCAATAGTAGTTCTCATTTCATTGCTAATAGGAAGATTAGCACTTTCATCTGGCAATTGAATATCGAAACTAATAACAGGCTTTTTTAAATTACCTTTTAAGTATAGCAACACCCTAAAAGGAATTTTTTGGTTAAATGTATTAGCCATTTTAGCATCCATTTGTCCTACTTCATTTTCTAACAAATTACCCGCAGATGTATTAGCAATATATTCAGCAGTAATATCAACTTGTGCATCCATTGGTGAGCCAGAAAAGGCAATGGTGCTGCCTTCTAGCAAATTGAATTTCTTCTTTAAAAACTGATAATTTAAAACATAGTAGCCATTTTTTAAAGCATAGTTTCCTGCTAAAACAATATTACCGCCAGGATCAACACCTGCATTTAACTGAGCATCCCCCTGTACTTTTAATTCATCTCCACTAGCTGGATCTATAATAACAGTTAGTGCAGAACTTTTGTTAATGCTAATGTTTAGATTATAATTAATAAACTGAGCATTGCCTTGTTTTTGTTCATTTGCAGGGCTAAAGGCAATCTTTTCTGGTAACTCAAATGAATCTCTATCAATAAATCTAACAATAGATTTTGCAGCATCTTTATTTATGTTTTGTTCGGGCAAAACAATGGTTATATCACTTTTATTGTTTAATGTTATGTTGCCTTCAATATCAGGATTAGTAGTGCTTCCATTAATATTAATGTCAGCATTTGCAGCTGCAAAACCATACACTGTGCTAGCCATTACTTTTGGTGTATTTACAAGTGTGAAATTTCTTGAACTAATAGCTAATGAAAAATCATAAGTATTTATAGATTCTGCTTTTATATCACCATCAATAGTCATCTCATTATTTAAAGTGTCTTTAATGATGAATTTATCGAAGCTAATAACTGGATAATTTAAAGCGATTTTTTGTTGATTGATTTTATAAGGAACTCCTGTTTTTACAACATAAAATTTTGCTGAATCGAAATTTAAATTGCCATTCCATTTAGGCTCTTTAAAGTTTCCTGATAATTTTATATCACCATTAATACTACCTGAAGACTTGTTGATATTACCTGCTGTAAAAGCTTGCAAACTTGCCATATCTAAACGTTGCAAATTCACATCAGCATCAAATTGTTTTTCTTCATTGTTTAAATAATAATTTCCTTTTGCAGTAACCAAATTTTCATTTCCTTTTAAATCAAAACTTGCATTGATAGTATTTTCTGTCAGATTCTGTGCATTGATATTTATGTTGCCTATTGGTTGTTGCATAAGCTGTAAACTATCAATAGTAAGATTTCCAACAAATGCTGGCAATTTTTTTTCGAAGCTGCTGACATTAATTTTTCCATTGATAATTCCTGCTGCCATCAATGTATCACTATTAGCAATTGATACAATATCTTTAATATCAAAGTTTACAATGTTAATATCAATTGGACTATTAACAATATTAGATTGACTATTAGAAGCAATTTTCGATTTTCCATTTTCAATGAAAAAATCTTTTACCAAAATGCCTTGTGGTGAGTAACTGATTTTATTATTGGGTGATACATTCCATTTTTGATAATTAAGTAACAAATTATTTTTTAATGAAATGGTATAATTTTTTTCTTTTGCTATAACTGAAGCTCCAATTCCAAACTGGTCGTTATTTTTTTTGTCTTTGGTTAATGCCACAATATGCAAACTATCATTTACTAAATTACCTTTTATACTACTAGCATAAAAAGTATTTTTATTATAATTCAGCTCAGCAAATTCAACTTCATAATCAATTTTATTGTTAAAAGAATTGATATTGATTTTGCCACTATCAACTAAATATGATTGATATGAAAGTCTTGGTATTGAACTATAAAAATTTAAAGAGCTATCACCACCTTGCGAATTATATTTTCCATCAAAATGAATGTCTTGATAAGTTAAACCTTGCACTAAATCAGTAAGCAATGGATGCATTTTTATTACGCCATTTATTGCAATTTGTTGAGGTGGTAAATTTTGGTTAGGTGTTGCTACAACATCATAATATTTATCAATGTATTGCAATAAAGATTGGCTGATTTTATCATAGTCAAAACTTCCCTTAGCTACTATATCTGCTAAAGGCGATTTAAAAAAAACATCATTTTTTCCATTAACAGTTACAGCTTTTATTGTAATAGAGTCTAACAAATAATTTTTGTTCCTTACTGTTAACCTGGAAGAATCTATCAAAGTATATAAATTCAAATTCTTTGGATTCAAATCACTTCCCTTAACAAACATTTTAAATGAAGCATTTAAAGTGTCATTGTACAAATGAACTTGTTTTAATTGTAAAGTATCCATTGTAATGGTAGCTTCAACTGCAGATGGATAGTTGCTTGAAAGGTTTGCTGCTGCTACAAATTGCATTTGTATATTAGCATCATTAATGCTACCAATAGATGAAAGTTTTCCTCCAACCAAATCTGCTTTCAAATTAACATTTTTATAAGCATAATTTTTTATGGATGCACTTTGCATTTTAATATTGAAAGCTGAATGCATTGTTTTATGGTCAAAGCCAGTGCCTTTTGCTGTTGCAGATAATGTTACATTGCCCAACAAACTATCTTGCGATAATAGTTTTCCAATAGCAAAATCTTTGGTTGTAAAATAAAAGTTATACTTGGCAGCATTTGTGTTTTGAAAATTATATACATATCCTTTTGCTGTTATCATTCCATACGTTCCATTTAAAATTAAATCTGTTTCCACATTATTCATATCACCTTTTACAAAGCCTTTAAACAAAATAGTTTTGGGTAATTGTATAGATGGTGGAATAGTATTTTTAGGAATAAACTTCGTGATAATACTTTTTTCAACCCTTGAATCTGCAATGGAAATATCATATTTAAGTATTGCAGGTTTATCAATATTTTTTATATCTGCTTTTCCATTAAATTTAAATACATTGCTATTTGCATTAATGTAAATAATGCTATTTTTTGTATTTCCTTTTACATGTGTACTCAGATTTAAATCTACAGGAAGGTCACCAACATAATTATTGTTGGGAAGAAATTTTAGTAAATCATTTTTTAAAATATGGGTATCAAAAACAGTAATATCATAAGCTAATTTTAGTGAGTCTGTTACATTGTATAAAATTGCTTTTGCATTGACAGAACTACCCGATAAGCCTTGCAATTGGAATAACGGAATGTTTAATTGTTCTAGGTTTCCAGTTATTACAGTGTTAATATTGATTAGGTTATTTTGAAATTGATCAACAGGTAAATACTTCTTAACAGAAGGCATTAAAGTATAAATATCATTCACAGCAATTGTAGTATTATTTAGTGTTGCTGATACAGTTGTATTTTTTGGATTGGTTAATATTTGTGCAACATCATTGTAGTGAAACTGCAATGAATTTTGCAAAACACTTTGTGGTGTTTTAATATATAACTCAGTTGCTGTAACTCCTTTTTCGCTATACAAAATTTTTGCGTGGGTTGTATCAATTACAAAACCACTTTGCTCAACTAATGCAAATTGATTAATAATTCCAGTTGTGCTATCTGCACAATAAATAATATTTTTTACTATGGCTTTTATATTTTTTGCATTGATGTGTAAAGCATCAAATCCTTCTTTTTGGCGAGGCGATGTGTTATCATCAAATTGAAAATTGACATTCGCCAATTCAAATTTGTTTATAGTGAGTTGCAAATTATTTTTTGATGAATCTTCTTTAGCGTTTTCTAATGAATGTGCTGTACTATAAGACAGTATTGAGAAATTGAGTCCATCTGTATTAAACTTATTAACGGCAAATAATAATTTATCAGGTTGAAATTTATCAACTGTGATATCTAAATGATTGATTGTTGTTGAAAAATTATTTCCAGCATATTTGTCAATAAAGTTTAACGAAAACCCATTTAAAACTAATTCTTTCAAAGTAATTTTTGTTGCAGTAGTATCAGTATTAACCTTCTTACTTGCAAATGCATTAATTAAAAATTGATAATTGTAGTTAGAGTCAAGTACAGCTCGTGAAATATTTGCTTTGATATTTTTAAGTTCAACTTTACGAATATAAATATCACTCCAAAGCAGTTTAAACATATCCAAATCAACCGCTAATCGTTCGCCATACAGCAATGTGTCGTTTTGCAAATCTTCTATATAAACATTTTTTAACTCTATACTTTTTGGAAAACTATAATCAATAGCACCAATTACAAATTTTGTTTTAATTTTATCTTGCAGGTAGGCTTGTACTTTATTTCTGACAAGTTTCTTGCCATAATTTGTGTTGATGAATATAATAACAGCAACAACAATAAGCACCACTAAACATAGCGAGTACAAAAGTATTTTTACTATTTTTCTTAATGTTAGTCTAGCTGTCAATTTAGTTGTCTTTGTATTTATTAAAGTATACTAAAAAGCTGATTTGGTAGCAACAACAACCCTTGCACAAATCAAGAAATTAGTTATATCATTCACATAAGAAACTTATCAAATAAATTAATCTTAATTTATTTGATAAGTTTAATAGTTAATATTTTAATATTATGCTCTAAAGTGGTCTTCTTCCACTTATAATTCTAAATAAAATTGCAATAATTGCAATTACTAGTAGTATGTGAATAAGTCCACCAGCGTTATAGCCAATAAAACCAATTGCCCAAGCAATAACTAGAATTACTGCTACTAAATAAAGCAAGTTGCTCATAAAATTTAGTTCTAAAAGTTAAAAAATATTGTTTTGAATTGATAGTGTAAAGATGAATTTTCTAGAGATGATGAGCATTATATAGGAATTGGAATAAGTTACATAATTCCTACATAAAATAAATTAGAATTTAAGTAGTCATTTAAAATTATCTTATACTATTTTGTATTTTATTTTTAGAGACTTTCTAATTTCATTCAATACAAGTTTAGTAGCATAAAATAGGTGGTCAGTTTCTTCATAATTTTTTATATCCATCCATTTTTCTTTCATTTCTTTCGAAAGCCTTTCAATAATGTTTAGCTGTTGTGAGTATGAGGGTAAATAAAAAATAAACAATTGTTTTTTACACATACTTATTTCATTTTCTTGAATACTTTGGACTGATGTATCTTGAATAAAATAGTTGGCGAGTAATTAATATCTCTTTCCATTCTATTAAACAAGAATAAGTGCTTTTTTGTTCAATGTTTAAATAGGTTTCTTTAATATAACACTATTAGAGTGTCCTCCAAAAGCACAAACATTTAGTTCCTTTTAATGCCTTTTCAATAGGAAAACAGAAGCAAGAAATTATTAAGAATCCTTATTTTATTGGCATTTCATAGAATACACGAGAAATAGAAGGTAAGTATTCGTAATTCCTGAGGGGTCACTTTAATATTTGATCCATTTTTGTACATCTACTTTATTAAGAGTTAAATATGAGTTGTCCAAACTCAAACTCTTTCATCACCTTTTTTAATAAATATGTAAAACATGTAAACAAATTGTGTTTGCTTGTAACATTAGGGCTTAATAATATTTCAAACTTTGTGTATTACAAATAATGTAACTAAAATTTAATTTATTACATCTTTTGTGATTAAATTATATGGATAAAATTCCTTTTTATGCAAGAGCATCACTAATTATTATTGGTTTTTTTACCTTAATCACTATGCTTTATATTTTGCAAGATATAATAGTACCCATCATATATGCTATAATGATTGCTATTTTGCTTGTACCAATGGTTGATTTTTTTGTAAGAAAAAAAATTAATAGAGTATTGGCAATTACATTTTCATTAACATTAGTGGGCTTAGTAGTTTTATTTGCAATAGTGCTTTTATCATCTCGGCTAAGTTCTTTTACTGAATCTTTTCCAAAACTATTCGATAGATTTTATGAAATTTTAAATCAAACAGTATTATGGTGTTCAACACATTTTAATATAAGCACTGCTAAATTAAATTTATTTATTGCAGATTTTAAAGCAGACATGTTAAACAGCAGTAGAACTTTTATTGGAAATACCATTAATACTGTAGGTAATACAGTAATAATAATGATTTTAATTCCTGTTTATGTTTTTATGATTTTATTTTATCAACCACTTTTACTCGATTTTATTCGTAAAGTTTTTGGAAAAAATAATCATGCTGAAGTGAATTTGGTTTTAACATCTACTAAAAAATTAACTCAAAATTATCTTGTTGGTTTAATAATAGAATTTCTTTTAATGGCTATACTTAATTCTGCTGCTTTATTACTTTTAGATATCAAATATGCCATTGTAATAGGCATTATTGGTGCAATTTTAAATATCATTCCTTATTTAGGAGGTCTTGTTGCAGTGGCTTTACCTATAATGGTTACATTAGTAACTAAAGATTCTGCTTGGTATGCAGTTTACGTAACCATTGCTTATTACTTAATTCAATTGTTCGATAACAATTATATTGTTCCAAAAATTGTTGCTTCTAAAGTTAAAATAAATGCATTAGTATCAATAATTGTAGTGTTTTTATTTGGTGCATTATGGGGCATTTCTGGTATGTTTTTATCAATACCACTTACAGCAATAATTAAAGTAATTTTTGATAATATAGATTCATTAAAACCCTGGGGATTTTTATTAGGCGATACTATGCCAAAGATTGACATTTTCAGAATAAAATTTAAAAAAAAATCAGTAATTAAAATTTAAAAAAAATAACATGAAACCAAAAATTGGATTATCTCAAAAAGAATTAAAAGGTGTTGTAGACATTCTTTCTAAAGTATTAGCAAACGCTGTAACAGTATATACTAAAACCAGAAAATTTCATTGGAATGTATGTGGTGAAAGCTTTATGGAATTGCATAAACTTTTTGAAAATCAATATAAGCAATTAGAAGAATCTATTGATGAAGTGGCAGAACGAATAAGCAAATTAGGAAGCAAAACTATTGGTACTATGAATGAATTTGAAAAACTAGCTATAATAAAAGAGCATCCAAACAAGTACCCTACTTCAAAAGAAATGATTATTGAACTTTTGAATGATCATGAATCCATTGTTGTAGAAACCAGAAAATGTATTGAAGATTGTACAAAAAAATACAATGATGTGGGTACTGCAGATTTGCTTACTTCTTTAATTCAACAACACGAAACAATTGCATGGACATTAAGAAGGTATTCTATTTAATATTATTCAAATGAATAAAATATATAAAACAAGAATCATTAATTTAAAGCAAAATTCTAATTCAATAACCGATAGTATTAAAGAGTATTTTGATGAAGTTGGTGCTATTACAAAATTTGCATTTCGATTTTTTAAAGAAGTATTTAAACCCCCTTATGAATTTAAAGAACTTCTTAAACAATGTTACATTGTTGGCAATAAATCCTTACCCTTAGTGGGTTTAACTGGCTTTATTATGGGCATGGTACTAATTATTCAATTCAGGCCTACACTTGCAGAGTTTGGTGCAGTGTCTTGGTTACCTGGAATGGTTGCTGTATCTATCATTCGAGAAATTGGCCCAGTGATTACAGCATTAATTTGTGCAGGTAAAATTGGTTCTTCAATGGGGGCAGAATTAGCTTCAATGAAGGTAACTGAACAAATAGATGCCATGGAAGTTTCTGGCATAAATCCTTTTAAATATATAGTAGTTACAAGGGTTTTAGCTACCACGTTAATGATTCCTGTTTTAGTTATTTTTTCTGATGCTATAGGAATTTTTGGTGCTTATGCTGCAGTAAATATTAAGGGCTCTGTAAACCTTAATTTGTTTTTTTCACAAGTCATTAGTTCACTAGATTTTATTGATGTTATACCAGCTTTTATTAAAACATTCTTTTTTGGTTTTGCAATTGGATTGATAGGTTGTTATAAAGGTTACAATTCTAATAAGGGTACAGAAGGAGTTGGCCTTTCAGCAAATGCTGCAGTGGTAACAGCATCATTATTAATTTTTATAATAGACATGATTGCCGTTCAATTTACCAGCTTAATTACTTAATAGATGTAATGGAAACAAAAACAAAAAATATTGCAACATTGCCTCAACAAAAAGCTCAGGATACACCATCAAAAAATGTTATAGAAATAAAACATCTTAAAAAATCATTTGGAAATAAAAAAGTATTAGATGATGTAAACCTAAGTTTATCAAGCAGTGAAAACCTTGTTATTTTAGGTAAATCTGGTAGTGGAAAATCTGTTTTAATAAAATGCATTATTGGATTAATAGAGCCTGATGAAGGAAATCTTCTAGTGTTGAATAAAAAAATTGATGAACTTAAAAGTGCTGAATTAAATGAGTTAAGAAAAAAAATAGGATTCCTTTTTCAAAGTGCAGCATTGTACGATTCAATGACAGTAAGAGAAAATTTAGAATTTCCATTTCGAAATAATAAATCACTTAAGGAATCTGATGTTGATGCTTTAGTAAAAGAAGCATTAGAAGATGTGGGTTTAATTGAGGCTATAGATAAAATGCCAAATGAACTTTCTGGTGGTATGCGTAAACGAATTGGTTTAGCCCGATCATTAATATTAAAACCAGAAATTATGTTATACGATGAACCTACAACAGGCTTAGATCCTATCACATCAAAAGAAATAAGCAACTTAATAATGAATGTTCAAAAAAAGCATCGTACCGCTTCCATAATCATCACTCATGATATTGCTTGTGCTAAAATTGTTGCAGATAGAATTCTTATTCTTCACGAAGGAAAATGTGCTGCTGAAGGAACTTTTGAAGATTTAATCAACTCAAAAGAAACTTGGGTTAAATCTTATTTCGAATAAAAAAAATAAAAAAACACAAAATGCAAAAGAATATAAACAATAAAATAAAACTTGGAATTCTAGTTACAGTTGGATTAGCCTTGTTTATTGTAGGTATTTATTTTATAGGACGTAAACAACATCTATTTAGTAATACGTTTCAAATTAGTGGGGTTTTTAAAGATATTAGTGGATTAGAAATTGGCAACAATGTTCGTTTTGCAGGAATTAATATTGGCGTTATTGACAATATTGAAATGATTGCTGATACTGCAGTTCGTATAGATTTAATGATTGTGGATAAAGCAAAAAAATTTATTAAAAAAGATTCAAGAGCAACCATTGGCTCTGATGGATTAATGGGTAGCAAATTAGTTTTACTACTACCGGGTACATCTGCTACAAAGCAAATTGAGGACAATGATTTTATAGCCACAGTTATCCCTGCAAGTCTTGACGATATTATGGAAAAACTAAAAACATCTTTAGTTAATATTTCTCAGGTTACAGACGATTTTACTGCCATTATGAGTAATATGCGTGCAGGTAAAGGTGCAATGGGAAAACTTTTTATGGATCCAACTTTGGCAAAAAATTTAGATCAATCTATTGTAAATATTAAAGAAGGTGCAGGAGGATTTAAACAAAATATGGATGCAGTGGGTAATAATTTTTTATTAAGAGGTTATATTAACAAACAAAAAAGAAAAAAAGAAAAAGCTATTGAACTAATGAAAGAACAACAAAAGGAAAAAGCTATAGAGAAAGAAAAAGAACTGCAAAGAAAAAAAGATTTACGAAAGAAAAATTAATTTATAGTTACAAAAAAAAGTGTGAATTATACAACTAAAATATATTGATGTGTAAAAGAAAAATCATTACAAACTACAACTTTGCTAAATAAATAATTAATGCTCTGCGTTAAAAAAATTAAACAACAAAGAGTAATATCTGTAATTATTTTAAAACAAAAAATTATGAAATTTTATTTTACAGTAGCATTGGCTACCATTTTAATGACAGGATCTTCATTTGCACAACATGCAAATATTGGGTTTAAAGCAGGCTTAAACAGCTACAATATTAATAACAGTAATAGTAGTGCCTACGACTCTAAATTAGGCTTTCATGTTGGTATGATTGGACATATTCACCTATCTAAACAACTAGCTTTTCAACCAGAAATTGTGTATTCATCTCAAGGTGCAAAATATACATTCATGGGTGCAGAAACTAAAGTCAATTTAGATTACATCAATATTCCATTAATGATACAATATATGTTTGATAATGGTTTTAGATTACAAGCTGGACCACAAATTGGGTTTTTAGCTAGTGCAAATTCAAAAACTAATAATTCTACTTCAGATATAAAATCAACTATAAAAGGAATTGATTTAGCTCTTGGTTTAGGTATAGGTTATATAGATCCAAAATCTGGTTTTGGTGTTGATGTTAGATATAATTTAGGTTTAAGTAATATTAATGAAAACACAAGCTCAAAATCAACAAACGCTGGGTTTCAATTTGGAATATTTTATTTACTGGGTCATAAATAGGTTTGTTAGTTTTGGTTAAGGGCAACTTCAGGTTGCCCTTTTTTATGTAAATAGCTAATTAAAATTCAATTTAGAACCAAGGGTTTCAGTATGTTTAAATTAATAATTAAGCTTATCAATTTAATAAGAGGTAACTTGACCAATTCTATTAAAAATTAAACCTTGATGTTTAAATTAAAAAACTAATTTGAAATTATTTATTAAATACATGGTGAGTAACCGATGTAAAATTCTGGTGAAAGAAGAATTGAGAAAGTTGAATTTGCATTTTATTGTTGTTGACTTAGGTGAAATAGAAATTATGGAAGATATTACCCAAGAACAACGCGAATTACTTAAACTAGCTTTAGTAGATACTGGGTTAGAGTTGATGGATGATAAACGTGCTATTTTAATTGAAAAAATTAAAAATGTAATTATCGAAATGGTACATCATGCAGACGATTGGCCACAAATAAATTATTCCGATTATATCAGTCAAAAATTACATCACGACTATACTTATTTATCAAACATTTTTTCGGCTGTAAAAGGAATTACGATTCAGCAATACATCATCATACATAAAATTGAATTGGCAAAAGAACTTTTGATGTATGATGAGTTAAACCTAACTGAAATTTCTTATAAACTTAATTATAGTAGTGTAGCACATCTTTCTAATCAGTTTAAAAAAATTACTGGTCTAACACCATCACATTTTAAACAATTGAAAGAAAAAAGCAGAAGCCCAATTGAAGAAATAGGAAATGAAAATGATTTAAATTAATTATTTATGTCTAAAAAATTATTAAAACCAAAAGAAAATTTTGATTGTTTAGTAGAGCATAATAATAGTGGAAGGTTATCTTCTTTTATTATGAATTCTTCAGATTTAGCCATTAAAGTAAAAACACTTGAGGGAGTTGTTACTTTTTGGAATTATGGTGCTGAGAAAATGTATGGCTATAAAAGTGATGAAATTATTGGTAAAAATATAAGTTTAATTGTACCTCAAAAACATCTTAAAGAATTAGAACTATTAACAAAAAAAACTGTGAAGGGTGAAACCATTCCCAATTATGAAACTGAAAGATTAAGAAAAGATGGCACTTTAATTCATGTATCACTTTCATTTTTTCCTATCAAAGATGAGAAAGGTAAAATAATAGGCGTTGCATCTATTGATAAGGATATAACTGAAGCAAGAATAGCTGGTAAAGAGTTAATATTTCAAACAAAAGAAAAAGCAAACAGAGCTGCAGAATTAGCCATTGCAGATAAAGAATTAATTTATCAAATTAAAGAGAAAGCAAACAGGGCTGCAGAATTAGCCATTGCAGATAAAGAATTAATATTTCAAACAAAAGAAAAAGCAAATAGGGCTGCAGAATTAGCCATTGCAGATAAAGAATTAATTTATCAAACTAAAGAGAAAGCAAACAGGGCTGCAGAATTAGCCATTGCAGATAAGGAATTAATTTATCAAACTAAAGAAAAAGCAAATAGGGCTGCAGAGTTAGTAATTGCAGATAAAGAATTAATTTATCAAACAAAAGAAAAAGCAAACAGGGCTGCAGAATTAGTAATTGCAGGTAAGGAATTAATTTATCAAAACCTTGAAAAAGAAAAATTAGAAACACTAACTAATACACTAAAACATTCATCGCAATATGCTAGAAGTTTAATTGAGGCTTCTAAAGATCCTTTAGTAACTATCTCTGAAGAAGGAAAAATTACAGATGTAAATGAAGCATCTATTAATGTAACAGGATTATCTAGAGAAAAATTAATTGGTACAGATTTTTCAGATTATTTTACTGAGCCCAAAAAAGCACGAAAGGGTTATAAAATGGTTTTTGATAAATTAACAGTTACTGATTTTCCGCTAACTATAAGACACATTAATGGAAAATTAACCGATGTTTTATATAATGCTTCAGTTTATAAAGATGAAGAAGGAAAAGTACTTGGTATTTGTGCAACTGCAAGAGATGTAACTTTTCAAAAAAGCATTTCTAAAGAATTAAATGAGGCAAAATCATTTGCAGAAAAAGCAACATTTGTTGCCGAAGAAGCCAAACGAAAAGCAGAAAGTGCCACCATTTTGGCACAAGACGCAGTAAAAGCAAAGCAACAGTTTTTATCGAATATGAGCCATGAAATTAGAACCCCTATGAATGCCATTATTGGCTTTACAAAAGTGGTTTTAAAAACAGATTTAACTGCAAAGCAACGCGAATATTTAACAGCAATTAAATTGAGTGGTGATGCTTTAATTGTTTTAATTAATGATATTCTTGATTTAGCAAAAGTTGATGCTGGGAAAATGACTTTCGAAAAAATACCATTTAAATTAAATGCTTCAATTACTGCAATGCTGCATTTGTTCGATTCTAAAGTGAAAGAAAAAAATCTTAAATTAATTTCTGAATATGACTCTAATATTCCTGAAGTAATAATTGGAGACCCGGTTCGTTTACATCAAATTATTTTAAACCTAGTAAGTAATGCAGTAAAATTTACAAATCATGGCAGCATTACTGTTGCTGTTAAATTAGTTAAAGAAGATGTTAAAAATGTAACCATACAATTTGAAGTTTCAGATACAGGTATTGGAATTGCAACAAATAAATTAGATAAAATATTTGAAAACTTTCATCAAGCATCAAGTGGCACAAGCAGATTATATGGAGGAACTGGTTTGGGACTTGCAATAGTGAAACAACTGGTAGAACCACAAGGAGGAAAAATTGTTGTAACAAGTAAAATTGATGTTGGTTCAATTTTTAGTTTCTCCCTAGTTTTTCCAAAAACAATTATAAATGATTTTGTAGATTTAGAATTAATAAAATTAGATAACGAAATAAAAAATATTAGCGTTTTAGTAGTTGAAGATATTGCCCTAAATCAGTTACTCATGAAAACACTTTTAGAAGATTTTGGATTTGGCTGTGATATTGCTGCAAATGGTAAAATTGCTATTGAAAAATTAGAAACAAAAAAGTATGATATTATTTTAATGGATTTGCAAATGCCCGAAATGAATGGGTTTGAGGCAACAAATTACATTCGCAATGCATTAAATTTAACCATTCCAATTGTAGCTTTAACTGCCGATGTAACAACAGTAGATTTGGCAAAATGTAAAGCTGTTGGTATGGATGATTATATTGCAAAACCAGTAGATGAACAATTGTTATATAGTAAAATAATTGGATTAATAAGAAAATTAAACACCACTAAACAAATAATTGAAAGTACTTTAATTAAAAAGTATAAGCATATTAATTTAGCCTATTTATATCGTTGTACAAAGTCAGACCCCAGTTTGATGTTAGAGCTAATTACACTTTACTTAGAACAAACAGAAATGCTAATAGGTGAGATGAAGAACAGTTATGAAGTTAAAGATTGGAGTTTGTTGCAATTAACAGTACACAAAATGATTCCATCTTTTACAATCATGGGTATAAACCAAGATTTTGAAAATATGGCCAAATCAGTACAAGAATTTGCAAAAGCTCAGGAAGAATTTGAAGATATTGCAGGACTTATTTTACAACTTGAAGAGGTTTGTAAATTGGCTTGTATTGAATTACAAGAAGAATATAATTTTATTAAAAAAACAATAAATGAAAATTGAGCAAAAAGTAAAAATATTTTTAGTAGATGATGATATGTTGTTTTTAAAACTATTAGAATTGCAATTTAAACAAGAAGGAGATTTTATTGTTGAAACCTTTGCTACTGGTGAATTGTGCTTACAAAGATTACATCATCAACCTGATATTATTATTCTCGATTATCACTTAGATGGAGTTGATAAATCTGCCATAAATGGCATAGAAACTTTAGATAAAATAAAAGCTTTTAATGCTGAAATTCCGGTTATCATTTTATCTTCTCAAGATAAAATAGAAGTTGCCATAAATTGCATGCACCATACCGCATTAGATTATGTTATAAAAAGTGAAACAGCATTTCTTAGACTTAAAAAAATTATTACAAATTATTTTGAGCAAAAAAAAGTTACAAAGCAATTAAATTGGTATGTAGAAAGAATGTAAATGAAGTGTTGTTTTAAGAAGTGTAAAATATGCAATTTATAGCTATTCAGGTGTAAGGTTAATAGCTTCCTTTCTCATCAATTTTGCTTTGTAATAATTTCATTACAACTGTTCCACAGTTCAATGGAAAACAAAATTTTATAAAGTGAAAAAAATATTATTTATTATTTTAATTGCTATGGCTAGTAGTTATAGCACATCGTTTGCACAAATACCAAAAATTATTATTAGTGATAAAGATGGCTGGCATAAAATAGGCCATACCAGAGTTAATTTTGAAAAAGATAGAGATGCCATTTCTGTTATTGGCTCTAGAAGATTTTCAACAATCAAATTTCAAGTAAGCGTTGCACCCATAATAATTTCTGATTTAGAAGTGCATTATTCTAGTGGAGATATACAAAAAATTAATATAAACGAAACCATTAAATCTCCAGGAGAAAGCAGAGTGATTGATTTAAATGGTGGCGAAAGAAATTTAAAGAAAATTGTTTTTATTTATAAAACACTACCTAATAGAAAAGATAAAAAAGCTCATGTTCAGCTTTGGGGATATAAAACCAATGAAGAACGAAAATAGGGTTTTCATTTTTAGCAATGCCGGCTTAAGATTAATTTCTAAGCCGGTTTTTTATTTTCTTTTTTTCAATTCTTTTAAAAAAAATATGTGAATGATGTAATAATTAGTGTTTCAAGTGTAATGCTTTAGAATAATTCTAAAGTGATGTTTGCATTGTATAAATATGAAAATATAACAAACAATTTATACACTTAATAATTATGAAAAATTTTAAAAGTATTGTAGAACAAAAGGGTATAGTTAGCAAAACAAATAACAAACTGTTAATGCTTTCTAAGTTTAATCTGATATTGATTTTTATTATTACTACACTTTTTTTTCAATGTAAAAAAGATGATTTTGCTGGTGAAACTTCAGGGAAATGCCCAGTTGTAGTTTCTACTGATCCAGTAAACAATGCAACGGGAGTGCCAACAAATAAAATAGTAACAGTAAACTTTAATACTCCTATGAATGGCTTAACCTTTATAGGCAGCACACTTTTTGTAAAACAAGGCACTACTGATGTTGCAGGCACTATTACAAGTACAGGTACAACAGCTGTATTTACACCTACTGTAAACTTTAGTTCAAATACATTATATACTGTAACTGTAAAAGCAGGTGTTAAAGATCTTGAAAAGAATGCAATGGTTGCAGATCATGTTTGGAGTTTTACTACTGGCACTGCACCAGATATTATACCCCCAACAGTTATCTCAACAGATCCTATTAATAATGCAACAGGTGTTTCGCTAAACAAAATTATTGTTGCCAATTTTAGTGAAAACATGAATCCAACTACAATTAATTCATTAACTTATTTAGTAAAACAAGGCACCACAGCAGTTGCTGGTTCAGTTACATATTCTGGTGTTTCAGCAACATTTACTCCAAGTGCAAACCTATTACCTAGCACACCTTATAATGTTACTATTACAACAGGAGCTCAAGATTTAGCTGGTAATGCAATAACCACAAATTATGTATGGAGTTTTACAACTGGCACTGCACCACCCACAGTAATCATCACAGCGCCCCCTTCACTGGGCCTCTGCGCTAACCTTATGCTTGACGCTACCGTTTCCTACGGCCACGTTGGACGCCTATACGCCTCAGCTGTGTGGACCGTGTCTGCCTTCACTGGAGAGGCTTCGACGACAACACTCAGCACCACTGATCTTGGCAACTACTTGAACTCACTCTCTTCTTCATCCCAAGTGCAAAAGCCGTTCATCATACTACGCAATCAGCTAGTTGCCGCTACTTACACCTTCACACTTAGACTTGAGAATTTTTTCGGTCTAAGTTCATCATCAACAGTTAGTGTTATTGTGTCAAGCAACGCAACAGTGCC
>JANOVK010000204.1:0-11444 GCA_031417315.1 Chitinophagaceae bacterium
AATGTTTATTGCTACTATTGGCATTGCTATGATGCAACATTTTTTTGGTTTTGTAACTTTATTAACAGGGATTAAAGCAGGCTTGTTTGTTGGTTTTTTATTTTCATCAACTGCAATAAGTATAAATTATTTATACACAAAAAAACCAATTGGTTTATTTTTTATTGATTGTGGTTACCAAACCTTAGGCTGTATTTTAGCTGGTGCAATTTTAGGAGCAATGCATTAAGTTATCACATTTTTAGCTAATTAAGGGATGTAATTTTAAAATTATATCCCTTAATTTTTTACTTAATTTGAAATAAGAATTTAAAAAGGCAAATCATCAACCAAATCTTCTGGAGTACTTGCTGCTATAAAGTTTGAAGGCAATTCTGCAGCTTCATCATTTGTTAACTTAACTGTTTCCATTCTCCAAGCATCTAAATTTGTTATATAATTCTCTTTGCCATCTTTAGTCCATTTAGTTCCTTTAATATTAAAAGATATTTTTAAAGTATCCCCTATATTAAATCTATCTGGCATTGCAGTTTTATCTTGTACACACTGAAATTTAATAAAATTAGAAATTACTCTTCCACCAATATCATCAGTCTTTTCAATTACAAACTCTCTAGTTTTAAAAGTTTCTGTTCTTTGAACAGTATCATACTTTGCCACTAATTTACCATTTAATTCAAAACTCATTTTTTAAAATTTTATCAAATGTAGATTTTTAAAAAAAATAATTTAAAAAAATATTTTATCTTGTTAATAACACGTACTTTTCAATTTCATTATTTCTTATGAATTTCATGAATAGAATTTTAATCTCAACTCTTTTATTAATTTCTATTTCAATATACAGTTGCACAACCACTCCACCTCAAGTAAATTATTCAAGCTATAAAATTAGTTCTGCAAATAATATTGATAGTGGCATTTTTAAATTATTAGCACCATATAAAGCTAATTTAGGCAAATCATTAAATGAAGTAATTGGATTTTCAATTAATGGTTTAACTAAAAAACAACCAGAAAGTATATTAGGAAATTTTATGACTGATGCTATAAAAATTATGGCTGAGAAAAAGTTTGGAAAGCCTATACATGCTGCATTTCTTAATTATGGTGGCATTAGATCGTATATACCTAAAGGTGATATTACTATTAATAGAATGTTTGAATTAATGCCTTTCGATAATTTAATTGTGCTTCAAGAATTAAGTGGTACACAACTAAAACTTTTTTTAAATAGGGTTTGTGATAAAGGTGGATGGCCAGTTTCGAAAGGATTAACTTATGCAATTAAAGATAAGTTACCCACAGATATTTTAATTGATGGTTTGTTAATTGAAGACAATAAAACTTATGTTATTGCAAATAGTGATTATATTGCTAATGGAGGTGATAATTGTGAAATGCTAAAAAATATTCCGAAACAAAATATAAATTATTTAATGAGAGATGCCTTAATTGAATATGCAAAATTTTTAACAACTGAAGGAAAAACAATCGATTCAAAAATAGAAAATAGAGTTGTTTATGCTAAATGATAGAAGAAAATTTTTAAAAAATACAATACTTGCAAGTTCTGCCTTTGCATTACCAACAATTATAATTGGCAAACCAAAAAAAGAAGATAAAAAAAATTCATTAACAATTTTACATACTAACGATGTGCATAGTAGGCTGGAACCATTTCCTATGGATGGCAGTAACAATGCAGGTTTAGGTGGAATTGAAGCTAGAGCAAGTGTAATAAAACAAATAAGAAAAGAAGAAGAACAGGTTTTATTATTAGATGCTGGTGATATATTTCAGGGTACCCCTTATTTTAATATTTATAAAGGCGAACCAGAAATAAAAGCAATGAGTTTATTAGGTTACGATGCAGCAACAATGGGCAACCATGATTTTGATGGTGGTATAGAAAATTTTGCAACACAATTGCAACATGCAAATTTTCCGATAATAAATTGCAACTATGATTTCAACAAAACTCCCTTAAATGAAAAAACAATTCCTTATAAAATTATTAAAAAAGGAAATTTGCAAATTGGAATTTTAGGAGTTGGCATAGAATTAAATGGATTAGTGCCAGAAAATTTATGTGGAAATACTATATATTTAGAACCTATAACAAAAGCAAACGAAATAGCAAGTTTATTAAGAAAAGAAGGTTGCGATTTAGTAATTTGTTTATCGCATCTTGGAGATAGATATTTAGATGCTAAAGTTAGTGATGAAACCCTTGCTAAACAAAGCTTTGATATAGATTTAATAATTGGAGGGCATACCCATAAATTTTTCAATCAACCCAGAAAATATTCGAATAAAACAAACAGTGATGTTTTAGTAAATCAAGTGGGTTGGGCAGGCATAAATTTAGGACGATTGGATTATATTTTTTCTGGAAAACATAGAAAAAAATTGTCAAAAGCCCATACTGTAATTTTATCCAAAAAAATAAATTAAATAATATTTTTTTTTCAACATAAAACTATCATATTCGCAATCCAACTTTATTTTTCCACATGTTAACAAATAAAACTAAAATTGGAGCTTTATAACCAAAACACTATTATCATACTTATTAAATTGCTTAATCTAAAATGCCAAACAAAACAGCTGAATTAGTATGGACCAATTGTCTGAAAATAATTAAAGACATTGTAGAATGGCAACATTTTAAAACTTGGTTTGATCCTATAAACCCTGTTGAATTAAAGGGTAGCGTTCTAATGATTCAAGTTCCTAGCCAATTCTTTTATGAATATTTAGAAGAACATTATGTTACCTTATTATCTAAAACATTAAAACGTGAATTGGGTAAAGAAGCTAGGTTAGAATATAGAATTATGGTTGATAGTGGAAATGGCAGAAGTGTTGATGTGCCTGCATCTTCAGTTAAAACATTATCAAATAACGAAATGACATTTCCTTTAGTTATTGATAGTCCAGTAAAAAATCCATTTGTAATTCCGGGTCTTAAAAAAATGCAAATCGACCCCCAATTAAATAATAACTATACGTTTGATACTTTCGTAGAAGGAGAGTGTAATAGAGTTGCAAGAAGAGCTGGAAAAACAGTTGCAGAAAAACCTGGCTCAAGTTCATTTAACCCATTAGTATTGTATGGTGGAACAGGAATGGGAAAAACACACTTAGTTCAAGCAATAGGAAATCAAGTAAAAAGAAATCATCCAAACAAATTAGTTCTATACGTTAGTAGTGAAAAGTTTATTAATCAATTTCAAGATCACAGCAGAAATAATGCAATAAACGATTTTATACATTTTTATCAATTGATAGATGTATTAATTATTGATGACGTACAATATTTTGCAAAAGCAGAAAAAAGTCAGGATGCATTTTTTGCAATTTTTAATCACTTGCACCAAAGTGGCAAACAATTAATACTTACATCAGATAAATCTCCAAAGGATTTAGATGGTATGCAAGAGAGATTGTTAAGCAGATTTAGATGGGGTTTAAGCACAGATTTGCAAATGCCAGATTACGAAACCAGAATCGAAATTTTAGAAAATAAAATGAAAAATGATGGTCTTGAAATGGGTGCTGATGTTATAAAATATGTTGCCTATAATATTACAACAAGTGTAAGAGAATTAGAAGGAGCCTTAATTTCTTTATTAGCACAATCATCATTAAATAAAAAACAAATTGATGTTGAACTAGCTAAAAAAGTTTTAAGAAACTTTGTAAGAACTAGTAGTAAAGAAGTAACAATAGATGCCATTCAAAAAATTGTTTGTGAATTTTTTAGTGTGCCTTACGAAAAACTTTTACATAAAACCAGAAAAAGAGAAATTGTACAAGCTCGCCAAATAACCATGTTTTTAGCAAAAGGATTTACAAAAAACTCGCTAAAAACTATAGGGGAACATTTTGGAGGAAGAGATCATACTACAGTAATACACTCATGTCAAACTGTAAAAGATTTAATGGATACCGATACAATTTTTAGAGAAAATGTGCAAGAGTTAACTCAAAAAGTTCAATTAGCTACCATGTAATTTTTTTACAACCTACTATTAAAAGCTGGCTAATTTAGACAGCTTTTTTTTGTTAAATCATTTTCTATAAATTAGAAAAAATCTTTCAGCATAAAACTTTTATTCAAACTATTTTCATTTACTATATTTAACACCCAAATCAAAACGACAAATTTTTATTTTATGCAAAAAATTAAAAATTTATGCTTATTAATTTTATTATTAATCTGTACTTATCAAAGCATAAATGCACAACCCACTTACCCCAATAATGGAGTTGCCAATTTAAAAGAAGATTATTATGCATTTATTAATGCAACCATTGTTAAAGACCCTGCCAACACTCTTCAAAATGCAACTTTACTTATTAAAAACGGTAAAATTATTGCTGTTGGAACAAATATTATTGCACCAAAAGAAGCAGTGATAATTGATTGCAAAGGCAAATTTATTTACCCAAGTTTTATTGACATTTTTAACGATTATGGAATGCCAACAATTCAAAGAAATAATCCAACTGCAGGAGCTGGTGGTTTTTTTGGATCACAACAAATAAATTCAAATACAAAAGGAGCGTATGGATGGAACCAAGCAATTAAATGCGAATTCGAAGCTTCAAAAATATTTACTACTGATGAAACTAAAGCTAAAACACTTCGTGATATTGGCTTTGGCTCAGTATTGTCTCATCAAAAAGATGGAATTGCCAGAGGATCAGGAGTATTTGTTACACTTGCCAATCAAGCAGATAATTTTGTAATTCTTAAAGAAAAAACTGCAGCTTTTTATTCATTCAATAAAGGCAGTTCTGCACAAACATATCCTTCATCTTTAATGGGATCAATTGCTTTATTACGTCAAACTTATTTAGATGCAAATTGGTATAAAACAAATCCAATAACTGAAGGCATAAATTTATCATTAAAGAGTTGGTTAGAAAATCAAAATTTACCTCAAATATTTGATGCAAATGATAAGTGGAATGATTTAAGAGCAGATAAAATTGGAGACGAATTTGGTGTTCAATATATAATTAAAGCAGGTGGAAACGAATATCAACGAATTAAAGAAATGAAAGAATCGAAAGCTTCATTTATTCTTTCTTTAAATTATCCTGCACCTATTGATGTTGATGATCCAAATGAATTAAGATTTGTTGGTTTAGATGATTTAAAACATTGGGAATTGGCACCAACAAATGCTGGTGCTTTTGAAAAAGCAGGCATTAATTTTTGTTTTACTTCATCGGATCTTACAACAATTACAGATTTTTTGGGTAATGTTAGAAAAGCGATTGAGTATGGATTATCTGAAACAAAAGCATTAGAAGCATTAACTACATCACCAGCATCAATGGTAGGATTATCAGATAAAGTTGGTACGCTTGATATTGGAAAAATTGCAAATTTTATTATTACATCAGGAACTTTATTTGATGAAAAAACTGTAATACATCAAAACTGGATTCAGGGTATTAAAAATTCAATTAAAGATGATTCTTGGTTTGATGTAAAAGGAGAATATAAACTTGTTACAAAATTTAATAATGAACAAAAAGATTTTAATTTAATACTTAAAGATGCAGGCGTAGCAAGCTTTATATCAAAGGACACTATTACTGGAAAATATGCTTATGATGGGAAACTGGTTAAATTAAGTTTTTCTGAAGGTCGTGGTCTACAAACAAAAGAAACAATTTTTAGTGGTGTTGTAAATGATGATGTTTGGAATGGAATGGCACGTGATGGAAGCGGAAATAGTTTTTTATGGAATGCAACATTTATTCAAAAATCTAGTGCAAAAGCTGATAGTGCTAGAAGAAAAATTCCATTATCATTAGGCAAAATTACTTTCCCCTTTTTAGGATATGGTTCTGAAAAAATACCAACTCAAGAAAATATTATAATTAAAAATGCAACAGTATGGACAAGTGAAAAAGAAGGAAAATTAGAATCGACTGATGTTCACATTAAAAATGGAAAAATAATAAATATTGGAAAAAATATTATTGATACTAATGCTACAATTATTGATGGTACTGGAAAGCACGTTACAGCTGGTATTATTGATGAACATTCACATATTGCTGCAGCATCAATTAACGAAGGTGGACAAAGTGTTACTTCTGAAGTTCGGATTGCAGACAATTTAAATCCAGAAGATATTAATATTTATCGTCAACTAAGTGGTGGAGTAACTACCTCACATATATTACATGGATCAGCAAATACTATTGGCGGACAAACACAATTAATTAAATTAAGATTTGGTGCAAATGCAGAAGAATTAAAATTTGCAGGAGCAGATCCATTTATAAAATTTGCATTGGGAGAAAATGTAAAACGTAGTGGCAGCACACAAGGCAATACTAGATTTCCTGATACAAGAATGGGTGTTGAACAAATTTTAGATGATGCATTTCAACGTGCAACAGATTATCAAAAAAATTGGAAACTAGCAGAAGAAAATAATAAGAAAAAAGGTGCAATACCAATTATTGTACGCCGAGATTTAGAGTTAGACGCTCTAATAGAAATTATGAATAAGAAGCGATTTATTACATGTCATTCATATGTACAAAGTGAAATTGTTGCTACAATGAGAATAGCAGAAAAATATGGTTTTAAAGTAAACACATTCACACATATTTTAGAAGGATACAAAGTTGCTGATAAGATGAAAGCTCATGGTGTAGCAGCTTCTACATTTAGTGATTGGTGGAATTATAAAATGGAAGTAGTTGATGCCATACCTTATAATGCAACAATTATGCAAAAAGTTGGTTTAAATGTTGCTATTAATTCTGATGATGCAGAGATGGCAAGAAGATTAAATCAAGAAGCTGCAAAGAGTATTAAATATGGTGGTATGAACGAAGAAGAAGCATTAAAAATGGTTACTATAAATCCTGCAAAAATGTTACATGTTGATGATAAAGTAGGAAGTATTAAAATTGGAAAAGATGCTGACTTAGTTGTTTGGAGTGATTATCCATTAAGTATTTATGCAAAAGCTGAAACTACAATTGTTGATGGAATTATTTATTTCGATAGAAAAAAAGATGCTGAATTGCGAAAACAAATTGCAACCGAAAAAACAAGATTGATTCAAAAATTATCAGCATTAAAAAGAACTGCAACTCCAGGTGCAAGTGGGGCAAGAAATTTTCAAAGACCAACACCAAGATTCGAATTGATTCATACCTGTTCTGATCATTATCATTCACATGGTTTATTAGCTATTGATGCGGATGAAGTAGAAAATAATAATTAATCTTCAACAAAATTTTTATGAAAAAAATATTGATATATATTGTTTCTTTAATTACAACAACTTCAGCTTTTTCTCAAGAAACAATTTCTCCTGCACCAAAACAACATGAAATTATTGCATTAACAAATGCAACAATACATGTAGGTAATGGACAAGTAATAAATAATGGAACTGTAATTTTTGAGAACGGAAAAATAATTAATGTTGGAACAGAAGTTTCAACTACAAATGCAAAAGTAATTAATTGCAATGGGCAACATATTTATCCTGGATTAATTTTAGCAAACTCACAATTAGGATTGGTAGAAGTACCAAGTGTTCGTGCAACACATGATGCTGTTGAGATAGGAGACATCAACTCAAATATTCGTTCAATTGTTGCATATAATACAGATTCTAAAACCATTAATCCATTACATTCAACAGGAGTTTTATTAGCAAATGTTATTCCTGCTGGTGGCATCATTTCTGGGTCATCATCAGTTGTACAACTTGATGCATGGAACTGGGAAGATGCAGCCTATAAAATGGATCATGGAATTGTTTTTCGCATGCCTTCCTTATTGGCAAGAAGACAAGGAGGAAGAGGTAGTGGAGGTGGGTTCCCTGGTACTCAACCAATAACAGACCCAGTTAAAAGTGGATTAGAAAAAATAGAAAATGTAAAAGTTTTTTTTAGAGAAGCGAAAGCTTATATGAGTGAAGAAAAACACGAAAATATAAATTTAAAATTCGAAGCAGTTAAAGGATTATTTTCTAAAAAACAAAAACTTTTTATTCATTGCAATATTGTAAAAGAAATGTTGATTGCAATAGATTTTATTAAAGAATTTGGATTTGAAATTGTGCTAGTTGGAGCAGTGGATAGTTGGCAAATTGCAGATTTATTAAAACAAAATAATATTGCAGTTATACTAAACCAATTACACGATTTACCTGCAATGATGGATGATGATATTGATCAACCCTTTAAAACTCCAGCAATGCTTCAAAAAGCAGGTGTTCTGTTTACAATTAATGATGATGATGGAAATACTAGATTTAGAAATTTAGCTTTTAATGCTGGAACTGCTTCTGCCTATGGCTTAACTAAAGAAGAAGCATTAATTAGTGTAACATTAAATGCTGCAAAAATTTTAGGGATTGATGATAAAACGGGTACAATTGAAATTGGAAAAGATGCAAATATTTTAATTAGTAGTGGCGATATTTTAGACATGAAATCAAACAATATTTCAATTGCATTTATACAAGGCAGACAAATTAATATGGCAAATAAACAAAGTCAATTAGCCGAAAAGTATAACTCGAAATATGGTATTAAATAAAAAATTAAAAAACATTTTTATACTCTTTATATGAAAAAAATAAGTCTGATTTTCATTTTTCTTTTACCCACTATTTTATTTTCTCAAACAAATAAATACCTACTTCCACCAAAAGAAATAGCAAATATGTTAATGGCAAAGCCAATACCATCAGTAAGAGTAGATGATAAAGGAGAGTGGATGATAATATATGAATCTAATAGATATCCATCGGTAGAAGAATTGGCAAGACCAGAATTAAAAATTGCTGGATTAAGAATTGACCCAACTAATTTTTCTCAAAGTCGTCAAAACTTCATTAATAATATTAGTTTAAAAAACATCCTTACAAATAAAGATTATACCATTACAGGTTTACCAAAATCGCTATCAGCCTCATCTGTATCATGGAGCCCAAATAATAAAAAAATTGCATTTACGAATACAACAACATCTCAAGTTGATATTTATATAATAGATGTAGAAACAAAAAAAGCTACAAAGGTTAACAAGACTGCATTGAATGTGATTATGGGAAATTATTCTTGGATAGATGGCTCATCATTAATTTATAGAACCATTGTAAAACCCGTTGCAATGGCTCCTAAAAAACCGGCAATTCCTGTGGGTCCAACCATTCAAGAAAATTATGGGAAAGCTTCTCCTCGCCCAACTTATCAAGATTTAATAAAAACCCCACATGATGAAGAATTATTTGAATTTTATACTACTACTCAAATTGTAAAAAATAAAAATGGAATTGAAACAAAAATTGGACAGCCAGCAAATTATAGTTCACTAAATATTTCTCCCGATAATAAATATTTTATTACTCGTATTATTAAAAAACCTTACTCATATACAGTTCCATCAAATGGTTTTCCTGCTTCAATTAATATTATAGATAACACTGGAAAATTAATAAAACATATAACAGATTTGCCTTCTGCAGAAACTGCACCAAGTGGAAACGATAATGTACAAATTATTTCAAGAGGATTTGATTGGAGAGATGATGAACCTGCTACAATTATTTGGTGCGAGCCATTAGATAGTGGAATGATAAAAAAGAAAGTAGAATTTCATGATGCTGTTTATGCTTTAAATTTTCCTTTTACAGCTACTCCTACTCTATTGTTTAAAACAAAAATGCGTTATAGAAATATAACTTGGGGCACATCAAATTTTGCATTAGTTACTGAAGGATTAACTGGCAAACAACAATCTCAAATAAATTTATATAACCCTTTAACTGGAGATATTGAAAAATTATTTAGTAGAAATACAACTGATGCTTATTCAAATCCTGGAAGCCCTGTTACAGATAAAAATAAATGGAATAAAGAAGTAATTAAGTTAATTGATGATGGTAGTAAAATTATTTTAAATAATCAAACAGGCAGCTCCCCAAAAGGTGATTTGCCATTTATTTCAACTTATGATATCAAATCTAAAAAAACAGAAATTATTTGGCGTTGTGATGAAAAATATTTCGAATCGGTTTTATCTATTTTAAACTTTGATAATTTAAGAATTCTTACAAGAAAAGAAAGTGAAGTTGAAGTTCCAAATTATTGGATAAAAAATTTAAAATTAAAAATTGCAGCTAAACAAATCACAAATTTTACAAACCCATATCCAGAAATGGATGGTGTAACTAAAGAAAAAATAAAATATAAAAGAGCAGATGGGATTGATTTAACTGGAGAATTATATTTACCAAAAGGATTCGAAAAAAATAAAAGTTCAAAATTACCTCTATTAATTTGGGCTTATCCTGCAGAATTTAATTCAGCAGCAGATGCTGCACAAATTAGAGGCAGCGAACATAAATTTACTTTATTAAATGGTGGCTCTCCTATATTTTATGTTACACAAGGCTACGCCGTTTTAAACAATGCTGAAATGCCTATAGTGGCTACCAATCCAGATAAAAAACCAAACGACGATTTTATTAATCAACTTACTTTAAATGCAATTGCCCCAATAAATTTATTAGACTCATTAGGAATATGTGATAAAAATAGAGTTGCTGTGGGTGGGCATAGTTATGGTGCATTTATGACAGCAAACCTTTTAGCTAATACAAATTTATTTAAAGCTGGAATTTCAAGAAGTGGTGCTTATAATAGAACATTAACACCTTTTGGATTTCAAAATGAAGATAGAACGTATTGGCAAGCTCCAGATTTGTATAATGCAATGAGTCCATTTAGTAATGCAAATAAAATTAAAACACCCATACTTTTAGTACATGGAGAAATGGATAATAATACAGGAACTTTCCCGATACAAAGCGAAAGATTATTTAATGCAATAAAAGGACATGGTGGTATAGTAAAATATTTAAGTCTTCCTTATGAAAGTCATGGCTATCAAGGACGAGAAAACCTCTTACATTTATTAGCAGAGCAATATAATTGGCTTGAGAAATATGTTAAACCAATAAAATAAATTAAATTAAAAGCTACTTTTCAGTAGCTTTTTTTGTGGACAAAAATTTTTGCAGTTCTAATTTTTTTATTGAATATTTTTAAAAATTATTCTAAAAAACTATTGGCTATATTATTTTTTTTTGCCGTTGTTGGTATGGCAAATCCTACAAACAACATTTTAGAAATGATGATGTTGGTAAAGAACACCAACCTTTAGGCGAAAACTTATCCCAAATATAATTTTGGTATTCTCAGTCTAATATTGTATAAATTTGAAATCGAAATATAAATAATTGCTATGCAATTAAACCTTTCAAATATCCACCTTCCTTTTAATCCAACATCGAATATCGAATATCAGAACACCAAACAATAAACACCAAACAACTTCCTAAAGAGTTGTATTTGTTGAAAGTGATAACTGCAAATGG
>JANOVK010000205.1:0-4697 GCA_031417315.1 Chitinophagaceae bacterium
CTAAAAGATTAATTATTTTTTTGTGGCAGAAAAATTTCTGCAATCATACACCTAACACTTCCACCACCAATTGTTTCAATAGTTTTTATAGGTATGTTTACTATTTTACAATATTTATTTATCTTAAATATTTGAATTGTGTTAAGACTATTATATGCAGAAGATGACATCACTAAAATATTTTTTAAGTCTATTGTTTTAAGTTGAAGCATATTGCCTGCAAATGAATTTAATTGGTTAAAACTTATTTCAATTATTTCTTTATTCGAATTAATAAGTGAATCGTAAACTATTTTTCTTTCATATTTATTTTGCAAACTTTTTAAACATATTATAGCAAAATTTTCTCCAACACACATCATAACATTTGTATGATAAATTTCTTTATTATTAATAGTTGTTGACTAAAATATATGGGTTGATAGTTTAAAATTTTGCAAACTTCAATAAATAACACTTTGTTGGTTCTTTGCGATAAACAAGCGTAAGCAATTTTATTTATATGGTCGAAAACTATACTGCCAGTGCCTTCTAAAAAAATATTATCTTTTTCATTTTTCGATAAATCTATTAGTTCCGTCACAATAAAATTATTTTTTAATGTATCAATTATATCCATTCTTCTTTCAACTCTTCTATTTTCAGCAAGCATCGGATACAAAATTATTTTTCCACTCGAGTGAAACGAAATCCAATTATTTGGGAAAAGGGCATCTGGTTTTTGTGGTGTTTCTGTATCGTTAATAATTGTAACATTTATGCCATGATGTAATAAAATATTTCTTAGATTTTCAAATTCATCATCTACATATTGTTTAATTAATTCTTCTGAATCGGTTAATTTATTTTGAAAAACATTTGAATTTGCAGTTTGAGTATTAAAAACAAATTGTGATGGTTTTATTAATAATATGTTGTTTGTTGATTGCATTTAATAATTTCTAAATGTAAAAACTTGTGCCTTCAATTGCAAGTTGTGTTTCTGTAAAAACTTCTTTAGTTTCTTCTAAAAAAAGATGAAGAAATTCGTATTTACTACTAAAGTGGCCAATTAATAATTTACTAACATTTGCTTTTTTTGCAATTGTTGCGGCCTGTATTGTTGTTGAATGAAATCGAAGTGCAGCTCTTTCAGTTTGATCTTTTAAAAAAGTAGTTTCATGATAAAGTAAATCAACATTTTTTATTTTTTCAATTAATAATTCATCATAAATAGTATCAGCACAATAAGCATAGCTTTTTGCAGGTGTATTTGCAAATGTTACTAAATCATTTTTTATAATGTTTCCATTCTTTGTTTCATAATCATTTCCTTGTTTTAAATGTTCGTAATAGGCTAATGGAATTGCAAACTCAATAGTTTTTTCTTTATTAATTTTTCGTGGAATTTTCTTTTCAGAAATAATAAATCCCCAACATTCAATTCTATGTGATGTTGCAAAACAAGAAATTTTAAATTTTCTATTTTCAATTAAAATGCCTTCTTTTTCTATGGTATTAAAAATTATTTTATACGATAAATTTGTTGCTGCAACTTTCAATTGTAATTCAATAATATGTTGTAAATCCTTTGGGGCAAATAAATGCAAATCAGTTTCTCTGCCTAATAAACTCATGCTTGTTAATAAACCAATTAAACCAAAATAATGATCGCCATGTAAATGAGAAATTAAAATATAGTTTATTTTACTTCTTTTTATTTTGTATTTTGATAATTGCATTTGAGTGCCCTCGCCACAATCTATTAAAATTAAATCAGTATTTAAGGTAACAATTTGTGCAGTAGGATACCTATCAAAAGCAGGTATAGCTGAATTATTACCAAGTATTGTAACTGCAAACATTTTTAATAGTGATTAGTGTTTAGTGATTAGTGTTTAATTTTTTAAAACTATTTTTTAAAACTTGATTTTGCTGTTTTAATAGATGCTGTAATAAGTTTAATAATTTCTATTGCATCTGTGTTAATATTTTCAAATTGATTTTGAGAAAGGTAGTTTGTAGCCATCATTAATTCTAACCAATAAATAGTTTCATTCATTTCTTTTTGTGCGATTGCTAATTTATGAATGAAGTCTGTTTTGCTTTCTCCAAATGCTGCTTCCCTTATCATTGCACCCACAGCAGTTCCACTTCTTAGCAATTGTTTCGACAATGTAAATTCTTTTTTGTCATTACATAGAAATTGATACAGTTTTACTATTCTAATTGCAAATACAAAACTTTTTTCTTGTAAAATACCTTTACTCATATCACTAAATTTTTCTATTAAACATTAATCACTAAACACTAATCACTATTTAAAAGTGCATCCAATTCCATTTTAAATTACCTTGAGATAATTCTAAAGATGGTGTTGGAAATTTAAAACTATTTAAAACAAATAAAACTGTTTTTAATAATTTACTCTTTGTTTTTATTTTAGTTAAATCAATATCAGGTGCAATATACCATTGTCTATACCTGGGTAATAAATCATCAGCATTTGTTTGAAACCCAGTAGCATCAATATAATTACTGTGTTTTGCACCCACAATGTTTTCTGCACCAAAACCAAAAGCAAAATTTAACCAATCAGGCACATCCGATTTTTTAAAGAATGATTTAATATTACAACTAAGCCAATAGGTTTGTGGATTATAATCTTTAAATAATCTGTTTATTTTGTCTTTGCCTAAAATAGAAACAGCAAATCTTTCGTAATCTGGAGGATTGTAAGTTTGATAATGAGTAGAATATTTTACTTGAATTCTTTGTTCATTCCATGCAAGTTCTTGTCCAATTAATAAACCTGTTCCTAAAACATTTGCAATGTAATCTCCAGAACTAAATCCCCATGTTGGGCTAAATCCATCCATTATTTCTATTACTGTTAAATATCCTAAACCTGTTATACCACCTAACCATATATATTTTTTTTTCGAAACTCCAGCCCATTTCCACATTTGCATACTCATCCTACCACTATTGTAAGTAGCAAATAGGTGGCTCATTTTATCTACTTGTAAATACTCTTTATTATCATTAAAAAAATGGAATTTTTCCAGTGGATAATCCTTGTACCAAAAATAGTAAAGTGAAGCAAAATTGGCAGTATAGCCAGCAATTTGAGAATAAGTAACAAATCTTTCTTTCTTTTTTGAATATTCAAAAAATTTGTTATCAGTTTTTATTTTAAGTAATAAATTTTCAGTTTGAATTAATTTATTTGGGTTTATTAAACTGTCTTGTGCTAACGCAGAAAATTGAAATAATAATGAACATAAAAAACATAGCTTAACCATTTATCAAACTTAATACTTTGTTAGATATCAAAAATAAACCACAAGAAAAATATAGTTTAATTTATATTTATATGAGATTAATTATTTTGCAATAATTAAAATAAACGAGTTAGTTTCACAAATACTAAATAAATAAATTCGCATTGTTGAATTTCTTATTTGTTTTAAATTAATATCAACTGAAAAATAAATTTACAATTAGTTAAAAATAAATTCTATGAAAATTCAAAACTTATTACGCAAAATTTCAATCATTTTATTTTTTGCCTTTATTTCTTTTAGCATATTGGCTCAAAGTTGGCAAAATACAGGCAATGCTGGTTTTTCAGCAGGAAGTGCAAGTTCTCCTATTATGGCACATGATGGCAACAATCCATTTATAGCATATTCTGATGGAGGAAATAATAATAAAGCAGTTGTAAAAAAATTTAATGGAAGTAGTTGGATAACAGTAGGAACACTAGGTTTTTCAGCAGGCAGTGTTAGTAATATTTCGTTTGCGTTTAATGCAACTACACCTTATATAGCATACTCAGATGGTGCAAATTTGAATAAGCTAACAGTAATGAAGTATGATGGAAGTAATTGGGTAACTGTTGGTACATCAGCTTTTTCAACTGGAACTGTTTCAAATACTTCATTAGCATTTAATGGAAGTCTGCCAGTTGTTGCTTTTAGAGATGGTGCAAATTCCAATAATTCTACAGTAATGAAATTTGATGGGAGTAATTGGGTAATAGTTGGTGCTGCTGGTTTTTCTGCTGGAGCAGTTTTTCATATCTCATTAGCTATTGATGCTAGTACACCATATGTGTCTTATAGAGATGGTGGCAATGCTAATAAATGTACTGTCATGAAATTTGATGGAAGTAATTGGGTAACTGTTGGTACACCAGGTTTTTCAGCTGGGTTAGCAGAGTTTACTTCATTAACATTTAATGGAAATATTCCATATGTTGCCTATAGAGACGCAGGCAATTCGCACAGATCTACTGTAATGAAATTTGATGGAAGTAATTGGATAAATGTTGGTACACCAGGTTTTTCAGTAGGTTCAGCAATGTTCACTTCATTAGCATTTAATGGCAATGTACCCTATATAACATTTAGAGATAATAATAGTAGCAATAAAGCAACTGTAATGAAATTTGAAGCAAATATTTGGTCAAATGTAGGAGTGGCAGGTTTTTCAGCAGGAGATGTTGATAATACAACTTTAATAATTATTAATGGTGTACTTTATGTTGGATATGCAGATTTTGCAAATGGACAAAAAGCTACAGTTATGCAGTTTGGTCAATGCACCATTCCACCAATAACAGGTCCAAATTTTGTGTGTGTTGGAAAACAAATCACTTTAACTGAAACTTTACTTGGTGGAACTTGGTCTTTATTTAATCCTTCAAGTAGAGC
>JANOVK010000206.1:0-6400 GCA_031417315.1 Chitinophagaceae bacterium
CATTACAACAAATAGACGATTTTACTCATACTCCTGTAAACTCTACACTTACTGAGTTATGGCAAGCTGCTTATGAAGGTGTGAATAGAGCAAATTATATGACTCAGTATAAAGATAAAAATCTTGGTGGAGCAACAGTTAATTTTGCTGGCAAATCTGCTTTATATGGTGAAATTTATTTTTTAAGAGCATACTATTATTTTCATTTAGTTAAGTTTTTTGGAGACGTTCCTTTGTTTGTTGATAAAAGATTAGGCTTAGCAGAATCTAAAACATTAACTAGAAGTGCAAAAGCTGAAGTGTATAAACAAATTGAAAAAGATTTAACAGATGCTATTGCAGTTTTACCTGCTGTTCAAGTACAAAAAGGAAGAATTACAAAATATGCTGCACAAGCATTATTAGGTAAAGTTTTCCTTTATCAAAATAAATTCGATGCTGCTGCTCCTGTTTTAGAAAGTATCATTACTTCAAATGCGTTTAGTTTGCCTACAGATTTTGGTGCAATGTTTTTAGCAGCTGGTGAAAACGGACCAGAATCAGTTTTCGAAATTCAATATTCAAATACTTCGCCTTATTATAATTGGGGTGGTGTAAATCGAGGTCAAGGAAATCACTCAGTACAACAATGTGGAATTAGAGGATTAAATGGATCTGCTGCTATGCCTTATGCTGCAGGTTGGAGTACTAATTTACCTACTCAAAATTTAGCAAATGCATACACTACTGGTGATAAAAGAAAAGCTGTAACTGTTTTAGATATTGAAGCTTACAAAACAGCTAATCCATCTTTTGGAATTACCTACCAAGTAGCTCCTTTTAAAAACACTGGTTTATACAATCAAAAATATTTACCACGTAAAAGTGAAACTTCAGGTCAAGTAGAATTAAACTATCTAAATAATTATAGAACTATTCGTTATGCAGAAGTATTATTAATGGCAGCAGAAGCTTATAACAGAGCAACTGCCTCTAACGATACAAAAGCTCAAGGATATATAAATCTAGTTCGTCAAAGAGCATTTGGAAATAACCTGAATAATATCGCAGCAACAGGTACAGCTTTAAGGCAAGCAATTTGGGATGAAAGAAGATTAGAACTTGCCATGGAAGGTGATCGTTTTTTTGATTTAGTTAGAACCGGACTTGCTGCAACAAAAATTACAGGATTTCAAGCTGGTAAACATGAAGTATTTCCAATTCCACAATCAGAAATTAACATTTCAGGTTTAACTCAAAATCCTGGTTATTAAACTTTTTAATACAATCAATATGAAATCAATAAAATATTTTTTAAGTGTTGCTTTATTTTTTACAATCTTTTTAATGGGTTGTAAAAAAGAAAGTTTCGATGATACAAGCTTTACTTCAACAGACCCTAATCCTAATGCTTTAGGTGTTATGTTTGATATCACTCAAGACAATACTGGCTTAGTAACCATTACACCTAATGGAACGAGCTCTGTAAGTTATGATATTTACTTTGGAGATGCTACTACAACACCTGCAAAAGTTCAAGCAGGAGGTAAAACAACTCATACTTATGCCGAAGGAAACTATAATGTAAAAGTTGTAGGATATAATGTAACTGGTAAAACTGCTGAAGTAATTAAACCTTTAACTGTTTCTTTTAGAGCACCTGAAAATTTGGTAATTACTGTAACAAAAGATGCTACAAATAATTATAAAGTAAATGCAACAGCAACAGCTTTATACGAAACAAATTTTAAAGTGTTTTGGGGAGATGTACCAAACGAAACAGGTGTATCTTTTTTAGAAGGTCAAACAGTTAGTAAAATTTATGCTGCTACAGGAACCTATAAAGTAAAAATTACAGCCTATAGTGGGGGGGCTGCAACAAAAAGTGACTCAGTAAATATTTCTATAACCGACCCACTTGTTTTACCAATAGATTTTCAATCTGCAACAATTAATTATGCTTTCACCAATTTTGGAGGAGCAACTGCAACTAAAATTGCAAATACTCAGATTAATGGAATTAACACTAGTTCTAATGTTGGTAAAATGGTTAAAGGGGCACCAGAAGTTTGGGCAGGTAGTTTTTTAACTCTTGGTTCACCAATAGACTTTTCTACTAACAAAGTATTTAGAATGAAAGTTTATTCACCCCGAGTAGGATCTAAATTTTTATTAAAAGTTGAAAATGCAACAAATGGTGCAATAAGTTTTGAAAAAGAAGCTACTTGTACAGTTGCCAATGCATGGGAAGATTTAGTTTTTGATTATAGTGCCATAAATACTGCTCAGAGCTATCAAAAAATTGTTTTAATATTTGACTTGGGAACTGCTGGAGATGGTTCTGCTAATTTCACTTATTTATTTGATGATATTCGTCAAACAAATTCATTACCTACATCTTTAATGACTTTGCCTATAACATTCGATGATCCTTCAGTTAATTATAGTGTGATTGATTTTGGTGGGGCAATAAGTGTTGCTGATGTTGATCCAACACTTGTTACTAATAAAGTTAAAAAAACTACCAAACCAAATGGAGCTGAAACTTGGGCAGGAACAACTATGGGTTCTGGTTTTACAACTCCATTAGGATTTACAGCTACGAAAACACAAATGACTGTAAGAGTATATGCTCCTGCATCTGGTTTAAAAGTTAGATTAAAAGTTGAGGATAAAAATGATCCAACAAAATCTGTTGAAACCGAAAAAACAACATCTGTTGCAAATGCATGGGAAACTTTAGTTTTCGACTTTGCAAATCAAGCTTCAGGTACTGCAGCAATCAATTATTCTTACACTTATATCATGGCTTCCATTTTCTTCGATTTTGGTACTGCAGGAAATGGTAAAATTTTTTATTGGGATGATGTGATATTATTAGCTACAAATCAAGCAGGATTAGGATTGCCTTTAGATTTTCAATCTACAACTTTAAATTACACCTTTACCAATTTTGATGGTGGTAATGTTACCATTGTAAACAATCCTTCAGCAACAGGAATTAATACAAGTACTAAAGTGGGTAAAATGGTTAAAAGTGCTGGTCAGCCTTGGGGTGGAAGTTGGATTGGTTTAGATGCACCTATAAATTTTACATCTAACATTATGAAAATGAAAGTTTACTCACCAAGAGTTGGAGCAAAAGTTTTATTGAAAATAGAAAACCAAACAAATGGTGCTCTAAATTTTGAAAAAGAAGTGTTAACTACTGTTGCAAATGGCTGGGAGGAATTGACTTTTGATATGAGTGGAAGAAACATGGCAAATACTTATCAAAAAGTTGTTTTAATTTTTGATTTAGGTACAATGGGAGATGGTTCTCCAAACTTTACTTTCCATTTTGATGACATCAGAATTAACTAAAAATATAAAATAATAGATCATGATAAAAAATAAAAATATTTTCACTTTATTGTTAGCTTTTATTATAGGCTTCAGTAGTTGTACAAAAGAAAAATTTTCTTTTGGAGATATAAAAGCCCCTACAGGTTTAACCATAAATACTGTTATTGCTGGTGTAAATGCCTCAAATCCTGATGGTGATGGTACAGGTTATGTTGTTATAACAGCAGCAGCTTCAAATTCACTAACCTACAATATAGATTTTGGAGATGGAACAAAACAAATAGTTCCTTCAGGTAGTATTAATTATAAGTTTACAAATCCGGGTACTAATGAATATACAATAGTGGTAAATGCAATTGGTACAGGTGGAGAAATGTCTACTATAAGTAAAAAAATAAAAGTATTTGTTGCTTTTGAAATACCTACAAATATTGTTCAGAGTTTAACTAATGGCAGCTCAAAAATTTGGGTAACAGATAAAGGTGCTTTTGGTCATTTTGGTGTAGATGATCCAGCAAGATTAAGTTCTGATCCTGGAGCTTGGTGGTATGCTGCTACACCTGATTCAAGAGAACTTTGTGCTTATGATGATGAAATTACTTTTTCAAAAGATGTATCAAATAGAATTTCAATGAATGTAGATAATAAAGGCACATCGTTCTCAATTGGAGCAGCTACAACTTTTTATGGTTTTGCAGGAGGCGATGGATGTTATGCTATCACTTCAGGAGGTACAAAACAATTAGCATTCAGTGCTGCTACTTCTGGTTACACAAGTGCTAATTCTACACAAGTACAGTTTAGAGTTCCAGGAAATGGTATTATTAATTTTGGAACAGGGGGTGTTAATTATGAAATATTATCAATTACAAATACATCAATGCTTATAAGAAACATTGGTGCAGATTCTAATTCTTGGTATCAAAAACTTAAAGTAAAACCTTAATAAATGAAGATAATGAATTTAATATTAATTAGTTTCTTAGCAATTTTAGCTTCATGCTCAAAAGATACTGGTACAACTCCACCAAATGTTGCTCCTACAAATTTAACTTTAGTAGCAAATGTTAGTACAGATAATAGTGGTAACGTTACTTTTACTGCTTCTGCAACAAACGCAGTCACTTACGATTTTGATTTTGGTAATGGTGTTTTTCAAACTATACCAAGTGGTGTTGTAACTTATAAATATCCATCAACTGGAAATTATACAGTTAATGTTATAGCCAAAAGTTCTAGTAATTTAACTGCATCAAAATCTCTTCAAATTTCAGTATCGGTTGGGTCAACATTAGTTTTTTCTGATGAGTTTGATACTCCTGGTGCTCCAGACCCAGCTAAGTGGGGTTATGATATTGGTACAGGCTCTGGGGGTTGGGGCAACAATGAATTACAATATTATACAAATCGTTCTGATAATGTAGTTGTTTCGAATGGTTCATTAAAAATTATTGCAAAAAAAGAAACCTACAGTGGTAGTGCTTACACATCTGCAAGATTGCTTTCACAAAACAAATTCTCATTTAAATATGGAAGAGTAGAAGCAAGAGCAAAACTCCCTGCTGGTGTTGGAACTTGGCCAGCAATTTGGATGTTAGGAAATAATATTCCAACTGTTGGTTGGCCAGCTTGTGGCGAAATTGATATTATGGAACACAAAGGTTCTGATCTCAATAAGATCTATGCAACACTTCACCATCCAGGATTTTCAGGTGGCAACGGAAATGGTGGAACAAAAATTATTTCTAATGCAACAACTGAATTTCATAAATACACAATGGAATGGTCTTCTACAAGCATTAAGTTTTATGTTGATGATGTAGTATTTTACACATTTGCCAATACATCTACTTTACCCTTTAACCAAAATTTCTTTTTACTGATGAATTTTGCCATGGGTGGAAATTTTGGTGGTTCTGTTGATCCTGCATTTACTACTGCCACATTTGAAATTGATTATATAAGAGTTTATCAATAGTTAGTTAAAAAAATTAGTCTTCATAAAAAATTTATTTTATTGTGAAGATTTTTATTAAGATGATTAGTATTTATCGATGAAAAATATTTTAAATAGTCTGGCAAGCTTCCTTTTTAAAAACTGGTTTTTTGTATTAATTGTTTTAATATTCATGTTTGGTTTATATGTTATTAATTCCAAACCAAAAACAATAGATGAAAAAGTAGAGGCTCTTTTGCAAAAAATGACCTTAGAAGAAAAGATTGGTCAAATGAACCAATATAATGGTTTTTGGGATGTAACTGGTCCAGCACCTAAAAATGGAGATGCTGCAAAAAAATATGAACACTTAAAAAAAGGATGGGTTGGTGCTGTATTAAATGTTAAAGGGGTTAAAGAAGTTAGAAAACTACAAGAATTAGTGGTTAATGAAACTAGATTAGGAATTCCATTATTATTTGGGTTTGATGTAATACATGGCTACAAAACTATTTTTCCAATACCATTAGCCGAAGCTGCAAGTTGGGATTTACAAGCAATAGAAAAATCTGCAAGAATCTCTGCAACAGAAGCTGCTGCAAATGGTATTAACTGGACGTTTGCTCCTATGTTAGATGTAACTAGAGATGCTCGTTGGGGCAGAGTGATGGAGGGTGCAGGTGAAGACCCTTACTTAGGTGCTAAAATTGGAGTAGCAAGAATTAAAGGTTTTCAAGGAGAAAAATTAGGAACAAATAATACTATTGCTGCAACTGCTAAACACTTTGCTGGATATGGTTTTGCAGAATCTGGTAGAGATTATAATACTGTTGATCTTGGTACTGTTACTTTATACAATACAATTTTTCCTCCATTTAAAGAAGCTGTTGAAAATAATGTTCAAACTGTAATGAACTCTTTTAATGTAGTTAATGGTGTTCCATCTACAGCGAATGCTTTTTTACAAAGAGATATTTTAAAAGTTAAATGGAATTTTAAAGGATTTGTGGTTTCAGATTGGGGTTCTGGTTTAGAAATGATAGATCATGGTTTTGCAAAAGATTTGAAAGAAGTTGCTGAATTATCTGCAAATGCTGGTTCAGATATGGATATGGAATCTTATGCTTTTGTAAAACATTT
>JANOVK010000207.1:0-11006 GCA_031417315.1 Chitinophagaceae bacterium
GTGTAAATGGTGGTAAAGAAGTTGTAGATGCAGTGCAAGCAGGGAAAGATGGAGCAGAGGCTATTTTAAATTATATATTTTAAATTTTGTATGAAGACAGAGAATAAAATATTGGAAATGTCTTTTAATTTTTCAATACAAATTATTCAATTGTATAAAATATTAGTTGAAAACAGAGAATTTATTTTATCAAAACAATTATTAAGAAGTGCAACAAGTATAGGTGCAAATATTGAAGAAGCAATGGCTGCACAATCAAGAAAAGATTTTATTTCAAAAATGGCAATTGCCTCAAAAGAAGCAAGAGAAACTCGTTACTGGATAAGACTTTTAGATAAAAGTAGATTAGTTAATATTGAATATACTGCTTACATAATTTCAATAGACCATATATTAAATATTCTAATAAAAATAGTTAAAACAACAACTGAAACTAAACCTCAATAATTTAAAATTTAAAATACAAAATTTAAAATAATTTTCAATGGCAGACTTAACATCAAACTTTTTAGGCATTAAATCTCCTAACCCTTTTTGGTTAGCAAGTGCCCCACCAACTGATAAAAAAATAAATGTTCTTAGGGCTTACGAAGCAGGCTGGGGTGGCGTTGTATGGAAAACATTAGGAAGCCAAGTTAAAAATGTTTCATCACGTTATTCAGCTGTAAATTTTGGTGGACATAAAATAATGGGTTTTAATAATATTGAATTAATTAGTGACCGACCGCTTGACATTAATTTAAAAGAAATTACAGAAGTTGTAAAGTTATTTCCAGATAGAGCCATGATTGTTTCATTAATGGCTGATAACAATCGTAACGATTGGCATGAATTAATTAAGAAATGTGAAGATGCAGGTGCCATGGGATTTGAACTTAATTTTGGTTGCCCACATGGAATGACTGAAAGAGGCATGGGTGCTGCAGTTGGTCAAGATCCTGAAATTGCAAAAATGGTTGTTGAATGGGTGATGGAAAAAGCAACCATTCCGGTAATAACAAAACTCACTCCAAATGTTCATAGTGTTGTACCAACAGGAAGAGCTGCTGTTGAAGGTGGTACAAATGCATTAAGTTTAATCAACACCATTCAAAGTGTTACTGGTATTGATTTAGACACCCTTGTTCCAAATCCTTATGTTGCAGGTAAAAGTGTTTTTGGTGGTTATTGTGGACCAGCAGTAAAACCAATTGCTCTTAAATTTTTAACTACAATTGCACAAGATGAATTAACAAGCAAAGTTCCCGTTAGTGGCATTGGAGGAGTTAGTACTTGGAAAGATGCTGTTGAATTTATGTTGCTTGGTGCAAGTAATGTTCAAGTTTGTACAGCAGCTATGAAACATGGATTTAGAATTGTAGAAGACATGTGTGAAGGCATGAACAATTGGATGGATGATAAAGGTTTTAAAACATTAGATGATTTTATTGGTAAAAGTGTTGAAAAAATTACTCATTGGGAAGATTTAGATATCAACTATCATCACATTGCAAAAATTAATCAAGATAAATGTATTCACTGTGGCTTATGTTTTATAACATGTGAAGACACTTCTCATCAATCAATTAATATTGAACAAGGAAATCCTTACAATAAATACACTATTAAAGAAGAAGAATGTGTTGGTTGTAATTTATGTCAATTAGTTTGTCCAGTTGAAGAATGTATTACTATGGAAGTACATAGAGTTGCACCAGAATACATTAATTGGAAAATGTGGCAAGAAAAAGGTTTGCCATTGAATGATCACTAATAATTTCAAAAAAAAAATCATGCAAATCAACTCAACTCGCCTACAACAACACTTTGAAGCAATCAGTTTAATTGGTAAAATTGGTGAAACAGGAACATGTAGACCAACACTTACAGCATTAGAAAAAGAATCATTTGATTTAGCAGCCTCATGGATGCATGAAGCTGGAATGAAAACTCGCATAGATAATTTTGGAAATTTAATCGGAAAATTAGAAGGAAAAAATACTTCATTACCAGTTTTAATGATGGGGTCTCATTTAGATTCTCAACCTTATGGTGGCAGATTTGATGGTGTTGCTGGAGTGCTTTGTGCAATAGAAGTTGTTAAAACATTGTCAGAAAAAAAAATCATACCAGAAAGAAGTATTGAAGTAATTTCTTTTGCTGATGAAGAAGGTTGGCGTTTTAATAAAGGTTTATTTGGTAGTAGAGGAATTCTTGGAAAATTAGAAGAAGGAGAATTAGAACGAAAAGATAAAGATGGAATATCTCGTAAAGATGCCTTAATAGAATTTGGTTGTGATGTTACAAAATTTAAAGAATCGGAATATACTAATGGAAGTATTTTTTGTTTTTTAGAATTACATATAGAACAAGGGCCAGTATTAGACTTAGCTAACAAACCCATTGGTGTTGTATCAGGTATTTCTGGGCCACTTTGGTGGACAGTAAAATTAAATGGAATGGCTGGCCATACAGGCTCTGTACCTATGCCAATAAGAAAAGATGCATTAGTTGGTGCAGCTGAAATTATTATTGCAGTTAATGAAATTGCGAATCAAATACCAGGTGCACCAACTGTAGGAAGTGTTGGTACAATTAATGTTTTTCCTGCAAGTAGAAATATTATTCCAGAAGAAGTTGTGTTTACAATTGATTTAAGAGATATAGATTTAGAACGAAGAAATAGATACGAAAAACAACTTAGAGAAAGAATAGAAATTATTACAAAAAAACATCAATTGTCTTTTTCAATTTCAGAAGATACAAAAAGTGATCCTCGATATTGTGCAAATTGGATTAAAGAAATCATCCATTCTCAATGTAAAAAATTAAATCTCGATGCTCCAGAACTGATGAGTGGTCCTTTTCACGATGCATTGGCATTGTCGTATACGTGTGATTATGGAATGATATTCGTTAGATGCAAGGATGGTATTAGTCACAATCCATTAGAATATTCATCTTACGAAGATTTGGCTTTAGGTGCAAACGTGTTATTAGGAACGGTTTTAGAGATTTTAAACTTATAAAAAATATTTAATAATATAATAAAAAGTTGCAGCCATTAAAGCTGAAATTGGAATCGTAATTATCCAAGCCCATAACAAATTTATTGTTACACCCCAACGAACAGCACTTAATCGTTTTGTTGCACCAACTCCAATAATACTACCAGTTATAGTATGCGTTGTTGAAACAGGAATTCCTAATTCGTGAGTTAAAAATAAAGTTAATGCTCCTGCAGTTTCAGCACAAACACCTTCGAGCGGTGTAACTTTAGTAATTTTTGTTCCCATTGTTTTTACAATTTTCCAACCTCCACTTAAAGTTCCAACACCAATGGCAGCATAGCATCCAACCTTAATCCAAAGCGGAACATCTTTTATTTTGCTAACCATTGTTCCATCCTTTAAAACATTTGTCATTTCTATGTGCAACCAACTTGGTACTAATTCAGGAGTTGCATAAGTTGCCCCTACATAAATTAAAATTGCTGATGCAATTATGCCCATAACTTTTTGTGCATCGTTAGCACCATGTCCAATACTAAACGCAGCAGACGATAATAGTTGCATTCTCTTAAACGCTTTTTCTGCTTTATATGGATTACTTTTTTTAAATAAATGAACAATAAGTATTGTTATAAAAAAAGCTGCAATCAAACCAATTAATGGTGCACAAAAAATAAACAAAAATGTAGAATAAATTTTTGCAATACTTCCTAACCCTGCTAATCCTGCTTTTGCAACTGCTGCTCCTGCAAAACCACCCATTAATGTGTGTGATGAAGATGATGGAATACCATACCACCAAGTAAATAAATTCCAAAAAATTGCAGCCACTAACCCTGCTAATATTACCCAAAGATCAATTTGTTTTTCATTAACAATACTTTTAACTGCATCTGCTACTTTTAAATCGAATAAAAAAGCTGCTACAACATTAAAAAATGCAGCCCAAATTACAGCTTGTAATGGTGTAAGAACTTTTGTTGAAACTATGGTAGCTATTGAATTTGCAGCATCATGAAACCCATTAATATAATCGAAGATAAAAGCAAGAATAATAACAATAATGAGCAGTGTAAACATGAATTATTTTAAACAAAAATTAAAAATAGAAAGAATGCAATTTATTATTTATGAGTATTTGATAATAATAGTTTCAATAACATTTGCTGCATCTTCACATTTATCAGTAGCCAATTCTAATACTTGATAAATTTCTCTTTTTTTAATTACTTCTTTAAAATCGTTTTCTTCTTGAAATAATCTTTCTATACTCATATCAAACACATCATCAGCTTGATTTTCTATACTATTAATTTTAATAAATGCTTCAGTCATTTGTCGCAATTTTTTCATATCTCTTAATCCATAAACTGCTTTCTTAATTTCAACTGTACCTTGTTCAACTAAATCTGCTAATTTTTTAATTCCTGTATCGTTAGGATTTACTTTGTAAAAATTTATTTTTTTAGCAGAAGCATAAATATAATCGGCAATATCATCTAATGCAGAGGCTAAATAATGTATATCTTCTCTATCAAAAGGAGTAATAAAATTTCTTCCCAACTCAGTAAAAATCATGTGAGTTGTTTCATCATTTTTATGTTCTAAATCTTCTAAAACTTTTATAATTGGGGCTCTTTTATCGTAATCTGGTTCATTAACAACTTTTGTTAGTGTTTTACCCATTTCTACAACTGTATCTGCAACATCTTCAAACAATGCATAAAAAATTTGATTCTTTGGCATAAATAGTTTACCAAAATTATTTAAACCCATATATATTATTTTCAACAAAAGTATTATTTAGTTTTTTGCATAACAGTATTGATAATAAACTTAATAATTTAGTAACATTAGAATATTTTTTAAATATTTTGAATTACAAAATTTAAATCTCAATACATACATTTGTTGATAAATAATTTTATGGTTGATGTAATTTTAGGAATGCAATGGGGAGATGAAGGCAAAGGGAAAATAGTTGATTATTTTGCTCCTAACTATGATGTTATTGCACGTTTTCAGGGTGGCCCAAATGCAGGACATACACTTTACATTGATGGAAAAAAAGTTGTTTTACACCAAATTCCTTCTGGAATATTTCACGAAAATGCAATTAATTTAATTGGCAATGGAGTAGTATTAGACCCTATTACTTTAAAAAGAGAATGTGACTTAGTAAGTTCGTTTGGAATTGATGTAAGAAAAAATTTGTTTATTGCAGAACGAGCAAATTTAATAATTCCAACACACAGAGCTTTAGACAAAGCCAGTGAAGCACAAAAAGGAGAAAATAAAATTGGTTCAACATTAAAAGGAATTGGACCAGCTTATATGGATAAAACAGGTCGTAATGCTTTAAGAGTAGGAAATTTATTAGACAAAAGTTTTACAACGCAGTATATAAAACTTAGATTAAAACATCAAAAATTATTAGATAATTTTCACTTTAATGAAGATATTACATCGTGGGAAGAAGAATTTTTTGAAGCATTAGAATTTTTAAAAACATTAAATATTGTTAATGGAGAATATTTTATAAATAATAAAATAACTAATGGAAAAAAAATATTAGCTGAAGGTGCTCAGGGAAGTATGTTAGATATTGATTTTGGAACTTTCCCTTTTGTTACATCATCAAACACAATATCAGCAGGTGTTTGCACTGGATTAGGTATTGCACCAAAAAAAATAAATGAAGTTATTGGAATAACAAAAGCTTATTGTACAAGAGTTGGTGGTGGTCCATTTCCAACAGAATTAAATGACGAAACTGGTGAACAATTAAGAACAATTGGAAATGAATTTGGAGCAACAACTGGTAGACCAAGAAGATGTGGCTGGATGGATTTAGTGGCTTTAAAATTTAGTTGTATGATTAATGGTGTAACAAAAATTGTAATGACCAAAGCTGATGTTTTAGATAGTTTTGAAGAATTAAAAATGTGTATTGCATATAAAATTGATGGAATAGAAACAACAGAAATTCCTTTTCAATTTTCTAAATTAAATATTGAACCAATTTATAATAGCTTTAAGGGATGGAATCATTCTCCATCAATTAATTTAAAAGCAGAAGATAAAATTTCAGATAATATGCAGGATTATATTAATTTTATTAATAATTATACTGGAACAGAAGTAAAATATATTTCTAATGGCCCAGAAAGAGAGCAAATAATTTTATTATAAATTATTATTAATAAAAAAAAAATAAAAAAAAATTTTTTTGTTTAAATTTTCATTTGAAATTTTACATTATCAAACCAGTTTAATTTATGCCAGCGAAATCTGATAAAAGTAAAAAAAGCACTACCCTTTCTCAAGAAGAAAAGGAATTAAAATTATCATCAAAAAAGAAAGTCGAAAATGAAAACGATGATGATTTTGAAATTGAAGAAGAAAAACCAAGTAAAAAAAGTTCAAAATCTGCTTCAAAAAAAACTGAAGATGAGGATGAGGATGAAGATGTAGTTGAAAAAGAAGACGAATGGGAAAAATCTGAAGATGATGCTAATTGGGATCCTGACTTTGAAGAATTTGATTTGCCTAAATCAAAAGTGAAAAAAAGTAGTAGCTCTAAAAAAGGAGAGGATGATTTAGAAATGGACGATGATTTTAAAGAATTTGGTTTATTTAATGATAAACCAGGATTTGACGATGAAGATGATGATTATTAATAGCATTTATTAACTTGAAAAGAAATTGTGATTCTTATTTACTAAGCAACATAACAGAATTTAAACAACAGGTGTTGAATTGGGCAAACCAATTCAACACCTGTTGTTTAATGGATAATAATAATTACTCATCTAATAATAATTCGTTCGAATTTATAGTAGCAACGGGTTGTAACACTAAATTTATAAGCTCGAATAATAATGACTTAAAAAGATTAAAAGAATTTATAACCCAAACTAATGATTGGATTTTTGGGCATATGTCTTACGATTTTAAAAATTGTTTTTATCCTTTTGAATCAAATAATATATATAAAATAAATTTTCCAGATGCATTTTTATTTCAACCAGAAATAGTAATTACTAGTAGTGGAAATAAGTTAAATATTGAGTCGCTACATATCAATCCAAATATTATTTTTAAAGAAATTTCAAATTTTAATTCAAGTTATATTAATTCTATTTCTATTCCAATTAACACAACTGCTAGAATTAATAAAGACGATTATATTAAAATTATTAATACACTAAAAAAACATATACAAATTGGCGATTGTTATGAAATAAATTTTTGTCAGGAATTTTTTGCTGAAAATATTCAAATTAATCCACTACAAGTTTTTGCAAAACTTAATAAAATTTCTCCTACCCCATTTAGTTCTTATTATAAATTAAATAATAAATATTTATTATGTGCAAGTCCAGAAAGATTTTTAAAAAAAGTTGAGAATAAAATAATATCTCAACCAATAAAAGGAACAATAAAAAGAGATACTGAAAATGAATTAAATGATGAATTACTTAAACAAGCACTTAAAAATAGCCAAAAAGAAAAAAGTGAAAATGTAATGATTGTAGATTTAGTAAGAAACGATTTAAGTAAAATTGCAACAAACAATTCTGTAAAAGTTGATGAGCTTTTTGCAATTTATTCCTTCCCTCAAGTACATCAAATGATATCAACCATTTCTGCTACTATTAAAACTGAAATTGATTTTGTAGATATTCTGAAAGCTACGTTTCCAATGGGGTCTATGACAGGAGCACCTAAGTTTAAAGTAATGCAATTAATTGAAGAATACGAAAAAACAAAGCGTGGAATTTACAGTGGTTGTGTGGGTTACATAACACCAAAAAAAGATTTCGACTTTAATGTTGTAATAAGAAGCATTATGTATAATAACGAAAATAAATATTTAAGTTATCAAGTAGGTAGTGCAATTACACATTATAGCAATGCTGAAAATGAATATGAAGAATGTTTACTAAAAGCAAAAGCAATGGAAGAAGCATTAAATTAAAAGACCCCACTTTTCAGTGAGGCCTTTTTTACTTACTAACCCATATAAACCACAATCTTTAATTACAATATTTATCGAATTCACTAATTAAATGTTCAGCAATTTTTTGAGCATTTTTACCTTCTATTTGGTGACGTTCTAATATGCTTACCAAAGCCCCATCTTTAAACAAAGCAATTGAAGGAGAACTTGGAGGAAAAGGTAATAAATGATTTCTAACTTGATTTACAGCTTCTTTATCAAATCCTGCAAAACTAGTTGCTAATCGAGTTGGTTTTTTTGATGCATTACTTACAGCCATTAAAACACCTGGTCTGCATGCACCTGCAGCACAACCACAAACAGAGTTAATTACAACTAAAGTTGTTCCTTCACTTTTTAAAGTGATATTAACTTGGTCAGCATTTATTAAATCTTCAAAACCATTATCAGTTAACTCAGCCTTCATTGGCAACACTATTTCTTCTGGATACATTTATTATTTTTAGAACGCAAAAATAAAGAATTGTATTAAGTATAAACTTTAAAATTATCATATTTTATTTTATCGATACCGACATTTTGGCTGTTTTTTAATAATTTATTTGCCAAATAGTCTTATTTTATATAAAGGAATATTATTTGCATTTACTTTTTAAATTAATAAAAAAAAATATGACAACGATTGTTAAAAGCAGACCAATTTTTATTTCAAATCTTTTTGATGATTTGTTAGAAAATATTCCAACTCATTCCAAATTAAATAAATTTTCGACAGCAGTTAATATTTATGAATTAAGTGATGGATTTAAAATTGAGTTAAATGCACCGGGAAGAAATAAAGAAGATTTTAAAATAAATATTGAAAAAGAGTTACTAACTGTAAGCTATGAAAATAAAAAAGCAGCAGAAAAAATTGATGTTAAAACCATAAGAAAAGAATACAGTTTCGAAAATTTTAAAAAAAGTTTTAACATCGAAGTTAATATTAATACAGATAATATTAGTGCAAAATACGAAAATGGAATTCTATCAATTCTGTTGCCTAAAAAAAATGAAATTAGAACTTCGGCTAAAGAAATAAATATTTTATAGTTTTTAATGTGGTTTGGTTTTGATTATCCCGTTTTGATTTTTCAAGCGGGATTTTTTTTAAATGAAAATTAAATTCTAATCCACTATTTTTAACTTGTAAAACACTTCACAATTAATAATAAATTGTGGATATTTTGATTGCATATAATACAATAGTATGATAACTATTAACGTTTGCAATCGTGTAATTTATTTTAATTTACCCAATCGTAGTTTATGAAAACTTCTATAAGTCGATTATTTTTTTCTCTAATACTAATTTCATTGATTTTAGTTTCTTGTGTAGCTAAGAAAAAAACTGTTTCAAAACCAACTATTGAACCACCAAAACTACAAGCTCCAAAACCTGAGGTTGAGCAAGGAAATTTAGTTCAATTTACAAGAGAATTATTTTTTAAATTAAGAGATAATGGATTAGATATAAAAAAGCTAAAATTTTATGTAGAAAGCACCATTGTTTTACAAAAAATTAATGCATCAGGAAATTTAGAAATTTCAACTGATGGTTTGCTTATAAATAAAAAAGGTGTTTCTGATAATCTAATTAAAATAACACCTCAAGTTGCAGGAATGATTGAAAGTATTGAAGCCGATGGTTTAAAATTAAATTTTGGACGAATTAATAGTACTTTAAAATTTATTAATAATAATCAATCTCCAAAATTCTTTACTTTTTCGGGAGATAAATTTGATAAAAACAATGGTACTGTTGAAGTGCCCTATAACAGTAGCACTTACAAGGCTAATTGCGAGGGATGCAGCAATGTAACTGAAATTAAACTTCTAATTAAACAAGTAGATATTGAGGCAGGTATGAATAAAGCAACTGTTGAACCGGGAGCAGGAGGTAATAAAACGCTTAATTCTGGATATTAAAATAACTTCATTTAAATCAATGATTCACCAAGCTAAAAACTTATTTAAAGTACATGAGTTATTGATTGCAAAATAACTTACTAAATGTTTTCCTTAATTTGTAACCTATACTGGAAACTCTCTGGTTGGAAAGTTGTAGGAATATATCCAGCCCATATAAAAAAAATGGTGATAATTGTTGCTCCTCACACACATTGGAAAGATTTATTTATAGGATTTGCATCTCGTAACAAATTAAAAATTAAACACGCAAAATTTTTAGGGAAAAAAGAATTATTTATTGGACCCTTAGGATGGATATTGAAAAAATTAGGCGGCACGCCTGTAGATCGATTTGCAAAACATGGATTAGTTGATCAAGTTGTAACTATGTTCAATAATAATGAAAATTTTATTTTAGCATTAGCACCAGAAGGCACAAGAAAAAAAGTGAATACTTTAAAAAGTGGATTTTATCATATTGCAAAAAAAGCAGATGTGCCCATACTTACTATTGGTTTAGATTTTGGGAATAAACAACTTGTTATTGGTGAGGCATTTTTTACAAGTGAAGATGAAGATGCAGACTTTAAAAAAATTATATCTTTTTTTTCTATAATTAAAGGTGCCAATCCAAATTTTGATTTACGGCATTTGAATAGTGATTAATGATGCATGAATTATTTATGCAGTAACCATTTGTAACCCATAATAACCAATAGAAGTAAATAGTAAACATCTACAAATTACTCCTAAGCAACTCCATGTAACTAATTTTTGCAAATTAGCATTCAGCCCAGTTCCAATGGCTATACTAATTGGTGCACCCACTATCATTGTTCCTAAAAAACCTAATCCAATAATTCCATATTTATTCCATAAACGAATTATGATTGGATATTTTTCAGATTTATTTTTTATTGGTTTGTTTTTATAAAAATATTTTCTGATTTTATCCCCTAAAAAAGCAGTAACAAAAACTCCTAATAATCCTCCAAAAATACTAGCAAAAAATATATAATATGGCGAAAGTCCAAATGCAAATCCAGCAGGAATAGCAGCATAAATTTCAAATGTAGCTAAGCCAGCAACAGTTAGTAATTTTA
>JANOVK010000208.1:0-2802 GCA_031417315.1 Chitinophagaceae bacterium
CGAACTTGGTAAATTAGGTAAGTAGGTTAATTGGTTTATATAACAAGAAATTTCATTTATTTTAATTGGAAGATTCGGTAGGCTTATCAATTGGTTATTGTTGCAAGATAAAAAAATGAGCGAATCTGATAAAGCAGGTAAAGTTGTTAGTTTATTATTAGAACAATCAATATTCACTAAAGTCCCAGGCAAATTCGGCAAGTAAATTAGTTTGTTTTTGTTACAATAAAAATTTACTAGAGAATCTGGCAATACTGGTAAATTAGACAAGAAATTTTCTGTGCAAGAAAATGACTTTAACCTACTTGGTAAACTTATTAGGCTTGTTATCCAATTTCCAGAGCAATTTAGTATTTGTAGTGAGTCTGGAAGTTTATTTAAACTATTCAATTTATTAACCATACAAAACAATTGTTGTAATGATTCAGGCAAACCCGTTATACTGTTTAGAGAGTTATAGGAGCAATCTAAGAATGTTAATTTTTTAAAAAATTGAACTCTTTCCAAACTCTTCAAACCTAAGAAATTACAGATTAAGCTATCCTCATTTACAACATCAATACAAGTAGTATCCATTTGCCCCAAACTATTAAAGCAATTCGGATATTTTCCTATCAAATAACTCCTAAAACTACTATCAGGGATATTTACATATTGTGCTTTGCTTTTTGCAGCAATAAAAAATAAGCAGCATAATAAAACGAAACATCTTTTCATAAAACAATGTTGGGTGTGTAATATATAACACAAAATGAAAGATTCTTTAGTTTCGCTGCTTTTAGTGTAAAATAAATTCACCGCAGAGGCACAAAGAACACAGAGAAAAATCAATTATTCTTTTGCTTCAATTAATGCTTGCAGTTCTATGTCTAAACTAATACGAAAGTCTGTTTGTTTTATCTTCTCTAGAATTGGTTTAATAGATGGAATAGTGCCATTCAGTTTTGCTTTAATAATTACACCAATTGTTCCTGTATAATTAATGCCAAGTTGTAGTGCAATTTTTCTGGTTTTATAATCATCTAAAATAATGGTGCAATTGGGAGTTTCAAGAGCCAATGCAATAGCACTTGATTCGCCTTTATCAATTTGTAATTCTAAAAGTTGTTGTTTATGTTTATCAACAACAGCAGCTATTTCAACCCATTCAGGAAGTGTTTCTCCATATTCAATTGCAATATCAATTGTGGTTGTAATTTGTTCATAGAGTTTATGTAGCAATTCTAATTCACCTATGTTGTTTAGTATAATGAAACAACTGGTATCAGAGATAATTGTTTTAGGCATTTGCTACATCTTTTGATAAGTCTGAAGCAGGGAAATTGAAGATGGAAACATTATAATTTCCTAGCAACTCTGCAAAAGTTCTTTTAGTTAATCCAGCAAGTTCAGCAGCTTGTCCAAGCGAAAGTTTATGTTGTTCATAAAGTCTTGTAGCTACTAACATAGCAAGGTCTTTGTCATTCATTTCTAAAGAATCTGGTATGTTAAACGTTAAAGTTTTCATTTGCCAAATGTAAGAAATAAAGCAAAGCAAACATAAAAAGCCAAAACTCCTTTACTGCGTGCCTCTGTGGTAAAAAATAAGCCATAATCACTTTCCCACAATTGTGCATATTAAAATAATATAAAGCTCAAAATATCTTCAAATAGTTGTCGTTATTGATATTGTAATACTTGTCAATTTTTAAATTAAAATTTGTCAACAATTTTATTATAAAATGTGAATATTTTTTGTAATCCAATACCAATATACCATTCAACGAAATCCACCTATCTTTTCCACATTTTGTTGAAATTGTTTATTTGCATTGATAGTTGTTGCCAAATATATTCGTCGTCCAACTTCGAATTTTAACAAAACTAACTAACCGTATAAATACATATTCTAATGCATAATCAAATAACCCAAAAAGGCTTACAATTTTCTCGTCGTTATACTAAAGAAGATGTTTCTCCATTTGATTTATTTGAATATGATTATCGAAGCAGTATTATTAAAAATCCAACCGGTGAAGTTGTTTTTGAAATGAACAATGTTGAGGTACCAAAACATTGGAGCCAAATTGCAACAGATATTATTGCACAAAAATATTTTAGAAAAGCAGGCGTACCACAAGGCGATGAAACTTTAGGCAGAGAAACCTCTGCAAAACAAGTGGCACATAGAATGGCAAATTGCTGGAAAGTTTGGGGCGAACGATACAATTATTTTGCATCTGAAAAAGATGCAGAAATTTTTTACGATGAGTTAGTGTATAGCATCCTAAATCAATCTTGTGTTCCAAATTCACCACAATGGTTTAATACAGGTTTACATGAAAGCTATGGAATAACAGGAAAACCACAAGGTCATTATTATGTTGACCCAGCAGATAATGAATTAAAAAAATCTACAAATGCATACGAACGTCCACAACCTCATGCTTGTTTTATTTTAAGTGTAAAAGATGATTTAGTAAATGATGGTGGTATTATGGATTTATGGGTTCGAGAAGCAAGAATATTTAAATATGGAAGTGGAGTAGGAACAAACTTTTCACAAATAAGAGGAAGTGGAGAAAAATTAAGTGGTGGTGGTACTTCTAGCGGTTTAATGAGTTTTTTAAAAATTGGAGATAGAAGTGCTGGAGCAATAAAAAGTGGTGGTACTACAAGAAGGGCAGCTAAAATGGTTTGCTTAGATTTAGATCATCCGGAAGTAATGGAATTTATTGATTGGAAAGTGCAAGAAGAAGATAAAGTTGCAGCCTTAATTGATGGTGGATATGATAACCATTACGAAGGAGATGCTTACGCAAC
>JANOVK010000209.1:0-1626 GCA_031417315.1 Chitinophagaceae bacterium
TTTCTTGACCTGTCTTCTGGGCAATTTAAAGCATCGGGATGACCATGATAAGAATTGGATGTTGTAGAAAATATGGCCATTCTATTAAACAAGGGTAATATTTTCACTACAGCTTTTTCCATATTGGTATCCCACAATTCAAAATGTCCACCAAAGGCTTCTTCCCAATCTTTGTTTAAATAAATCAACACATTAATTCTTCTATCTAAATCAAATTTTGGATGCTTGTTAAAATCAGCATGAACCCTTAATAATCCACCTTTTAATATTTGATGTAAACCTCCACCTTCTAAATCTGGATCTGGAATTAAATTTTTTATTCCAGTCAACTTCTCTAAAAAACTTAAAAATGGTTTTGAGTTTAGAATATGAATAAAATGACGAGTAATATCTCCAAATTTTTCTTCATCTCTTGAGGCAAGTTTAATTTCATTTTTATTTTGAAAAGTATGCCAATCTATTTGTTTACTATTTGGAAATTCTACTAATATTTCATTTAATAAACTCTCAGGAAAAACATTGTCAAAATAAATATGAGGAAATGGAATTGCATTAACATAATTGTCTCTATTATTTTTTGCTAAATCTGTAAAAAAAACACTATCTAATTTATAAAAATTCATTGTCTCTTTATTTATATATATTTAAGTTCAAATTTGTGTAAAAATATAACAATTTATATTTAGTAAATAACTACTTCTAAAAATAATTTTAATGCCTCAAGTTTCAATCATCATATTAAACTATAACACATTTCAATTAACTTGTAATTGTATTCAAAGTATAAATGAATTTACAAGTGGAATTACATACGAAATTATTTTAGTAGATAATAATTCCAATGAATGTTCTGCCGATTTGTTTAAAGAAAAATTCCCCAACATAATACTTGTTAAAAGCATTATTAATGGTGGTTTTGCAAAGGGAAATAATTTAGGAATTACTGAAGCTAAAGGAGAATTTATTTTATTGCTAAATAGTGATACTTATTTAACTGAAGATGCAATTTCTAAAACATATTTATCATCAAAATCAATTAATCAAAATGGTATTTTTAGTTGTAGAATGACATATCCTGATGGTGAAATACAACATACTGCTAGAAGGTTTAGAAGTATCAGATGGGAGTTATTAGATTTATTTAGAATTGTATTATATATTTTACCTTATTCTGCAAGAGCTCAACTCATGTTAGGGAAATATTTTAATTCAGATTTTTCAACTACTTGCGATTGGCTAAATGGAGCATTTTTTATGTTTCCAAAATTCATACTTAATAAACTTCCGAATCAAAAACTTGATGAAAGATTTTTTATGTATGGAGAAGATCATTTGTGGTGTTGGCAATTTGGTAAACTTGGTTATTCATCTTATTTTTTGCATGAAGCAACAATTATGCATATCAACAATGGTAGTACTTCTAAAGAAAAACAACTGGGGTTAAGAAAACTGATGTTAAAGCATGAGTTAGATATTATGAAAGAAAGAAAAGGATTTGGGCTTTACTATATATTTTTCAAACTATTATATTTTACAAAAGAAATGAGTAGAATATTTATTTTGAGTTTAAAGTGATTTTTTTTTGCTCAATTACTTATATTTATAAATAAATTAATTCACTTATGG
>JANOVK010000210.1:0-4768 GCA_031417315.1 Chitinophagaceae bacterium
CCACCATAAGTATCTACAATAATTTTTCTTCCTGTTAAACCTGTATCACCATGTGGTCCACCAATAACAAATTTGCCTGTTGGGTTAATGTGATATTTAATATTGTTGTTGAACAATTTTGAAAATCTTTTATACTTTGCTTTTACTCTTGGTATTAAAATTTCAACAATATCTTGTTTAATTTTAGCTAACATTTTAGCTTCGGAATCAAAATCATCATGTTGAGTAGATACAACAATTGCATCAATTCTTACTGGTTCGTTTTTGTCGTTATACTCAAGAGTAACTTGACTTTTAGCATCTGGACGTAAATATTTAATTGCTTTATTTTCTCTACGTAATGCAGCTAATTCAATTAAAATTTTATGTGCTAGGTCTAAAGCCAAAGGCATATAATCATCTGTTTCGTTACTTGCATAACCAAACATCATACCTTGGTCGCCTGCACCTTGTTCTTCTTTTTTCTTTTTATCAACACCTTGATTAATATCTGCACTTTGTTCGTGAATAGCTGATAAAATTCCACAACTATTTGCTTCGAACATATACTCGCTTTTTGTGTAGCCAATTTTTCTAATTACACCACGTGCAATTTCTTGCACATCTAAATAGGCTTTGCTTTTTACTTCACCAGCAAGAATAACTTGACCAGTTGTAACAAGGGTTTCACAAGCCACTTTACTTTGTGGATCGAATGCTAAAAAATTGTCGATTAATGCATCAGAAATTTGATCTGCTACTTTGTCTGGATGTCCTTCAGATACACTTTCTGAAGTAAATAAATAGGGCATTTTTGATTTATGTTTTGTTATTAATAAAATTAGTCTGATAGTTTATTATACAATTCGATATAGCTTTCTAAAATAGAAATGTTATCCTTAAATTGTAAAACTTTTTTTCCTTTTACTTTCGAAAATTCTTGCAATAATTCTTTGTCTACATTTTCAGAACCAAAAGTTATGGCATCTGCATATTTTGCACCACCTCTAAAAAGTGATATATTGTCATTGGGAGCAAAAACTTCTAAATCCTTTTCTGTAATATTATTTCCAACTAATGCTTTCTCAATAAAATCGTCGCCTAATTTTTCATTAAAAGTTTTTTCTCCAATGGTGAAAACAACTTTACTATGACCAAAAACGGGTTCTCTTTTATATGCTGTTTTAATAAATGCTGGAATTAAGCCACTCATCCAACCACTACAATGTACAATATCGGGAGCCCAACCAAATTTTTTTACAGTTTCTAATGCAGCTTTTGCAAAAAATATGGTTCTTAATCCATTATCATCAAACCAAGTATCATTTTCGTCGTGAAAAATAAATTTACGTTTATAAAAATCATCATTCTCTAAAAAATAAACTTGTAATCTAGCACTTGGTAATGAGGCCACTTTAATTTGTAGTGGATAATCATCATCATCAACCGAAACATTAATTCCTGAAAGTCTAACCACTTCGTGTAATCTATGTCTGCGTTCATTTATAACCCCAAATCGAGGCATGATACAACGAACTTCGAATTCGCTATTATTAGCTTTTATAGCAAGCTTGTTAATTGTTTCTGCAAACTCAGTAAGTTCTAAGTATGGAGAAAGTTCAGTTGCTATAAATAAGATCCTTTTCTTTTGTATCAATGATTCCAATATTTCGATAATTTTTTTGCGAGGGTGCAAAGGTAGAGAAATTAGGGATAAAATTTGATATTAACGTAATAAAACAAAGATTTTTTTTATAAATCATCAATATCGTATTCTTTTAATTTTCTATATAAAGTTCTTTCACTAATACCCAAATCTGCACTGGCATCTTTTCGTTTACTTTTATGTTTTTTTAGTGCTTTTATAATTAACTCTTTTTCTTTATCCATAATGTTTAGCGATTCTTCCACTTCTTCGTGTTGCTGAATAGAATCATTGTTCATTATTACCGGCTGATTAGGATGTTGAAATGATTGATTATTTTGTATGGGTTGTTTTGTAAGATGGGCATCGAGATTATTAATTATTGACAAATCATTCATTAAACTCTCTTTATTAAACTGTGTTACATTATGCGTTAATGAAGGGTTTTGTAATATCTCTAAAAACATTTTCTTTAATTCTGTTACATCTTTTTTCATATCGAAAAAAAGTTTGTATAAAATTTCTCTTTCGTTTGCAAACTCATTTCCTGCGTGTGGTTGATTTGTTAATGCTGGTAATCTTGAATTATTATTTTCAGGTAAAAACTTTCGCAATTCCTCAACAGTTATAATATTCGATTGACTTAAAACAGAAACCTGCTCGGCTAAATTTTTTAATTCTCTAACATTACCAGGAAAAGAATAGTTTATTAAAATTTCTTTTGCAGTATTATCGAGTTGAATAGATGTTGTTTTATATCTTTCACTAAAGTCCACAACAAATTTTCTAAATAAAATATTAATATCTTCTTTTCTATCTCTTAATGATGGAACCCTTATAGGTACAGTACTTAAACGATAATATAAATCTTCTCTAAATTTTCCTTTTTGTGTAAATTCTAATAATTCTCTATTGGTTGCTGCAATAACTCTAACATCAGTTTTCTGAACTTTTGATGAGCCCACTCTTAAATATTCTCCACTTTCTAAAACACGTAATAATCTTGCTTGTGTTCCTAATGGTAATTCACCAATCTCATCTAAAAAAATAGTGCCACCATTTACAGTTTCAAAGTATCCTTTTCTACTTTCAACTGCTCCGGTAAAACTTCCTTTTTCGTGTCCAAATAATTCACTATCTATAGTTCCTTCTGGAATTGCACCACAGTTTACTGCAATAAATGAATTATGTTTTCGTGTTGATAAGGCATGAATAATTTGAGAAAATGCTTCTTTACCTACACCACTTTCCCCAACTATTAAAACTGTTAAATCGGTTGCTGCAACTTGTACTGCTGTGTCTAATGCATGATTTAAAGCAGGAGAATTTCCAATTATATTAAATCTATTTTTTATAGTTTGTATATCTGCCATTATTATTTATTAAATATATTTATAAAAAACCCTTCTATTGCATTTATGATAAGAAAAGCATCTTTTATTTTATCATTTTTTATCTTAGCAATTTCATCTGATGATTTTGGAATAAAATGATTATAGTGTAAATCGTTATATCTAATGCCAATTTGTTTCATTAAATAATTTTCATCATCAAAATATTTACGAAAATCTGGGTTGTTATAATTGTTTCTAAGAAATTTAATTGAATGCCAATTAGAATCTAAATAATCAAACAAAATGTCTTTTTTTAATATAGTATCTCTAAATGTTTCATTTTGTTCATTTGAATAAATTACTTTAAATGCACTATCAATATCACTATAGAAATATTTATAAATTTTTTTTTCTTTGCCTCCTTTTGTTAGATACAAATACACATAAGCATATTTGGGATTTCTTTCTGAAAATTCTTTAAACGCCCTTTGTTTATTTATAAAATTATCATTTTGAGAAAATAATAATTGGCAATTAATAAATAAAATAATAAGTAAATAAAGTTTTCTCATTTTGATAAAATAATTACTGGTGTTTAAATTTATCAATAAAATACTTGCCTATATTATTAATAATTATTTGACCAATTTTCTCATTTTCATCTTTAATTTGTTCAACTTGTTCCTCATTTTTAATATAAAAATTGTTGTATTTGATTTTTTTTGTGCTTATCGAAACTCTGCTAGTATATATCTCAGGATTCATTAAATTTTGTTTTAAATAACGGTCAATTTTTTTCCTTTTCAATCTAAGTAGAAAACTCAAATTGTTTTCAATATTTTCAATTAATTCATCTTTATTTAAGTGTATAATTTTTATACTTTCATTACTATCGAACAATCTTACAACTATGCTATTATTAATCTGAATGTATTGGTATAGAATTTCTTTTTTCCCACCTTTAGTGATTAATAAATGGACGTAATTTTCACCATTTTTATTTTGGTATCTGAAATTTTGATATTTATTAAACCAATTTGTAACAGAGTCTTCTTGTGCACTAACACAAAGAACATTTGTAATAATAATAATTAATAAGAATAAATATTTCATAATAATATTATACAATTTCTCCCAACAATGTTCCTTGTGTTACTTTATTCACCTTTACCATTACATAATCTCCTGCTTTGTAGTTGTAATTTTCTTTTGGAAAAACAAGTACTTTATTATGTGTATTTCTTCCTTTCCAATCTGAGGTATTTTTTTTACTTTCTGCTTCAATTAAAACTTCATAAGTTTTACCTAAATCGTATTGATTATTTTCTCTACTTAATCTACTTTGCACATCAATTATTTCTTGTAATCTTTTTTTCTTAATTTCTTCTGGCACATCATCTATTAATTTTCTTTCAGCTAAAGTTCCTGGTCGTTCGCTATAATAATACATATAAGCATAATCGAATCTGCTATATTCCATAATACTTAAAGTGTCTTTATGTTCTTCATCAGTTTCGGTACAAAAGCCTGCAATAAAATCTGATGTGATACTACATTCGGGCATCATTTCTTTAATTCTATCAATTTTAGAAATATACCATTCACGAGTGTAAGTTCGGTTCATTAATTCTAAAATTCTTGAGTTTCCACTTTGCACAGGAAGATGAATACACTTACAAATATTTTCATACTTTTTCATTGTTAATAAAACTTCATCTGTAATATCTTTTGGATGTGAAGTGCTAAATCGAACTCTTAGTTTTGGAGAAATTTGTGCAGTCATTTCTAATAAATTGGCAAAAGAAATTAC
>JANOVK010000211.1:0-2302 GCA_031417315.1 Chitinophagaceae bacterium
CTTCAAAATCTTTAGATGGTTTAAATTCAGGTACAATTGTAATTTGGAATGATATAGACAGAGTTGTAAGTCATTTGAAAAAAGATGATGATAAAGCTTTAGATAAATTTTTAATTATCATTGAAATAGTGAAAAAACATTTAGCAATGGTTTTTCATAGATTTATTGAAAGCAAAAAAATAAAAATATTTTTTCAAGACATCGAAATTAAACCATGGAGCCCTTTTTTAATTGAAGAACAAGCAACACAATCATTTCCTGAAGAATATTTACACAATGGAATTGTAACAATAAAAGGATTTGTACTTCCCCATAAATCAAAAATTAGTGAAGAAAAATATAGGTATGCTGAAGGCACTAAGGGTTGGAATGAACATCAAGGTTTTTATATTTATAGAAACGAAAGATTATTATTAGCTGGAGATTGGTTGGGAATGTTCAGAAAAGAAGAACATTATAAATTAATAAGAATACAAATTGATTTACCAAATTCATTAGATGCCCAATGGCAAATCGATATAAAAAAATCAGTAGCTAGGCCACCTTTATTTTATAGAGACCAAATAAAAGCATATGCTTTAAAAGTAAGGGCACAAGGTGTTGAAGTTTATCGTCATAGAGGAAAAACAATTCAACGCTTACCTGGTCAAAAATTTATTCCATTATGGATAGATCATAAAAGAGCAGATAAATGGTTCTATAAAATAAATAGAGAACATCCACTTTTGGAAAAAATAAAAGTTCAATCTCAATCAGAGCCTGAAAAAGCAATAGAATTATTACTTCGTTTCATTGAAGAAACAATTCCATCAAAATCAATTTTTATTAAAGAAAGTGAAGAGCCAGAAGCACAAGGAAAACCATTCGAAGGTAAAGATCATGAAGTAATTAGAGATACAATGCAAATCATGTTTGAGAATCTCACAAAATCTGGGAAAAGCAAAGAAATGGCAAAATCAATCATTTTAAATATTGAACCTTTTAATTTGTTCTCAGAATTTTTAGAATTTATTAATTAATAAATTATGCTACAGCAAGCTATAAAAACAATAAGAATTTTTTTGCCAACAACAAGCTCTGTTACAATCAAAGAAATCGAAGAAGCAGTTGATCAAGTTTTATTTATTCCAAGCTATGCAGAAATTAATAGAGAAACACTAATTAGAGAAGTTCAATCAATTTATAACATTCGTGTTGATGACTTTAGAATTATTGAGGCTTCCGAAAGACGTATGCCTTGGATTGGAGAAAACAAAAGTAAAATTCATTGGAATTTTTGGAATAGATATAGAGAGTATTTACAAATTGATAAGAATTATCCTGAAAATATTTTAGCTCAACTTGACAAATTAACAGACAGAACATTGGATGGTTTATTTAATCCAGAATTAAAAGATGGCATAAGTAAATATGGTTTAGTTGTTGGTCAAGTACAATCAGGGAAAACTTCTAATTATACAGGTCTAATTTGTAAAGCTGCAGATGCAGGGTACAAACTAATAATTGTTTTAGCTGGAATACATAATAATTTAAGAAGCCAAACTCAATTAAGGTTAGATGAAGGATTCTTAGGATTTGATACACAACATCAAAGAGCATTTGATCAAAATGGAATAAAGATTGGAGTTGGTAAAATTGCACAGATTGGGATAGCTCATTCTTTAACTTCAAGCTTAGATAATGGTGATTTTACAGCAGGTGCTGCAAGCTCATTGGGTATAAACTTTAATACGAGTGAACCTATTGTAGCAGTTGTAAAAAAGAATTCAAAAGTATTAGAACGTTTATTAAGATGGTTATCTGCTCAGGCAATCGAACTGCCAGATGGTAAAAAAATAATTGATAATAAATCTATTTTATTGATTGATGATGAAGCAGACAATGCATCGATTAATACAAATGCTGAAGATGATAAATCAACAAAAATTAATAGTTTAATAAGAGATATCCTTCGTTTATTTCATAAAAGTGGATATGTTGGTTATACTGCAACACCATTTGCAAATATTTTCATCCCAATTGAAGAAGACCAAATATTTCCTAGAGATTTTATAATAAATATTCCTGCAGCTACGAATTATATTGGGCCTGATAAAATATTTGGAATAAAACCTTTAGAAGATGAAGAAACTTCAGAAACAGTTTTGCCAATTGTAAATAGAATAAGTGATTATCATTCACTAATTCCTAATGGTCATAAAAAAGATGCTCACTTACCTGATGAAGTACCAGAGTCATTAAGAACTGCCATTAAGTGTTTTATTATTACTTGTACAATAAGAAGATTGAGAGGTCAAACAAA
>JANOVK010000212.1:0-2974 GCA_031417315.1 Chitinophagaceae bacterium
CAAGTGAATTTACACCTGCAACAGCAAGGGTTATGAAGAAAATTATAGAAGAAACTTTTGAACCAAATTATATATTATTAGTTGAAGGCGATGGAGCTACTGTAGTTCCTGAAATGATGAACAATTTTGTTTTTGATCATATTTTTTATACAGGCAGTACTGCAGTAGGAAAAACAATTTATCAGTTAGCTGCGAAGAATTTAGTGCCTGTTACTTTAGAATTGGGAGGTAAAAGCCCTTGTGTGGTTGATGATTCAGCCAATATAAAAATTGCTGCAAAAAGAATTGCTGTAACTAAATTTAGCAACTGTGGACAAATGTGTGTGGCTCCTGATTATGTTTTAGTTCATGAAAAAGTAAAAGATAAATTAATAGAAGAACTAAAAAACTATATTCAACAATTTTATAATAATGATAGTTCTCAATCGTACAACTATGGAAAAATAATTAATGAAAAACAGTTTGACAGAATTGTAAAATATTTTGATGATGGAAAAATTGTTTATGGAGGAAAAATTGATAAAGAAAAATTATATATTCAACCAACAATAATTGAAGTTGAAAATTTAAATACTTCAATAATGCAAGATGAGATTTTTGGTCCATTATTACCAATCATTTCTTACACGTCAAAAGAACAAGCATTAGAGATTATCAATAAAAATCCAAACCCATTAGCATTTTATATTTTCACAACAGCGACTTCTGAAGAAAATTTTTGGTTACAAAATGTTGCTGCAGGAGGTGTTTGTGTTAACAATGCAAGTTGGCATTTAACCAATCATCACTTACCATTTGGTGGTAGAGGTTTTAGTGGTTTAGGAAATTATCATGGCAAGTTTTCATTCAAAACTTTTAGTCATGCAAAAGCAGTTTTAAAAACACCTAATTGGTTCGATCCTTCAATAAAATATCCACCTTTTAAAGGGAAATTAAGTTTGTTTAAAAAGATGATTGGTTAGTAAAAATTTGAAAAGATAATTACTCAATATATTTGCCATGCTTTATGAGCAATCCAAACTTAAATACAGATACGAATAAAATTGTTCCCGCAGATAGGGAGTTTGAAAATAGTATTCGCCCAACCGAAATTGACGACTTTAGTGGTCAACCACAATTAATAGAAAATCTAACTATTTTTATTAAAGCTGCAAAACTTCGTGGTGAAGCTTTAGACCATACTCTATTTCATGGCCCACCAGGATTGGGCAAAACAACTTTATCTAGAATTGTTGCCAACGAAATGGGCGTAAACATAAAAGAAACTAGTGGTCCAGTTATTGAAAAACCTGGTGACCTTGCAGGTTTACTTACAAATCTTGAAACGAATGACGTGTTATTTATTGATGAAATACATAGATTAAGTACAGTTGTTGAAGAATATTTATATGCTGCAATGGAAGATTTTAAAATTGATATTATGATAGATACTGGTCCTAATGCAAGATCAGTTCAAATTAATTTAAATCCATTTACTTTAATTGGAGCAACAACAAGAAGTGGATTATTAACAGCACCACTCCTATCACGTTTTGGTATAAAATCTAGATTAGAATATTATAATGCAGAAACATTAAAAAAAATTATTCATCGTAGTGCTGGAATTTTACACACATCAATAGGAGAAGACGCAGCTAAAGAAATTGCAGGAAGAAGTAGAGGTACGCCAAGAATTGCTAATGGATTATTACGTAGAGTAAGAGATTTTGCACAAGTTTTAAATGATAGCATTATTGATATTGGAATTACTCAACATGCCCTAAAAGCTTTAAATGTTGATGAACATGGATTAGATGATATGGATAATAGAATACTTTCTACTATAATTGATAAATTTAAAGGTGGACCAGTAGGCTTAACCACAATAGCTACTTCTGTTGGAGAAGAAGCAGGTACAATTGAAGAAGTTTATGAACCATTTTTAATACAAGAAGGATTTTTACAACGTACTCCACGTGGAAGAGAAGCCACTTTAAAAGCATATAATCACTTAGGAAAAAAGCCACATCAAAATTCTTTACCCGGTTTATTTGCAGAATAATTTAAAAAATTTCCAATAGCGTAGTTAATAGAAAAGTAGATTCTAATAAATTCGCAGACTTAGAATAATTTATGTACGAAATAAAAGTAAATTTTGAAAGAAAAGAATTAGTTACAACAACAATTCAGTCTAATGCAATTGGAGATAGTTTATTAGAAATTCTTTTAGATAATGGTATAGAATTACATCATAATTGTGGTGCAGTTTGTGCCTGTAGCACTTGCCATTTATATGTTAATAATGGAATAGATTTTTTAGAAGAATTAAGCGATAAAGAAGAAGATTTTATTGATAGAGCTGTGAATCCAAGAATCAATAGCAGATTAGGTTGTCAGTGTGTTTTACAACCAGGTTCTGGAACAATTGAAGTAACCTTACCAGATCAAACACAATTTTTAGGAGAATAATGCAATTAGCAAATTCTAAAATTTTAAAATAAATGAAAGATGATGTTCAATTTTAAAACATTAATCAATAAACAGTAAACAGTAAACATTATAATGCAACATTTTGAACCCCCAATACATTGGAACGATTACGAAGACATTGCTTTAAAACTTTACGAAAAGTTTGGAGACGATTTTACCGAAAGCAAAATTTATCGTGTTCGTTTTACCGATTTATTAGAATGGGTTTTATCACTCCCCAACTTTGTAGGTAAAAAAGAAGAATCAAATGAGGGTCATTTAGAAATGGTGCAAAGTAGTTGGGTGTATGAATGGAGAGATAATCAGAAAAAATAATTTACTTAACTGGAATATTATTCATATAAGGAATAAATACCCAACTAATTAATGTTATTAAAATAATTGCAATAATATTCATTACAAATCCTGTTTTTACCATTTGTTTTAACTGTAATTTTCCACTACCAAAAACAATTGCATTGGGTGGAGTACCCATGGGTAACATACTTGCAGCACTTGCACTTAA
>JANOVK010000213.1:0-3279 GCA_031417315.1 Chitinophagaceae bacterium
GTTGGTATCAATAATACAAAGAACTGAAATTGAAATCAAATCACAACTGTTGAAAGAAAACAAATTGATTTTACTTTGTTGGTATCAATAATACAAAGAACTGAAATTGAAATCAAATCACAACTGTGGGGATAGTACCCAAACAGATACTTTTGTTGGTATCAATAATACAAAGAACTGAAATTGAAATCAAATCACAACGTAGCATAACAACTACTGGAGGTAAAGCAAGTTGGTATCAATAATACAAAGAACTGAAATTGAAATCAAATCACAACATTGCAACATCAATAACTTTTATTGTTGTGTTGGTATCAATAATACAAAGAACTGAAATTGAAATCAAATCACAACGGGGATGCCAATATCTTATGGAACATTTAAGTTGGTATCAATAATACAAAGAACTGAAATTGAAATCAAATCACAACTATTCTTAACATGTAAAATTAATTATCATGTTGGTATCAATAATACAAAGAACTGAAATTGAAATCAAATCACAACTATTCTCAGGGGCATTGTTTATAATTTATTGTTGGTATCAATAATACAAAGAACTGAAATTGAAATCAAATCACAACTATCTACACCTCAAATGCTATTGTGAAAAAGTTGGTATCAATAATACAAAGAACTGAAATTGAAATCAAATCACAACCGATTCTTACACACACTAACCAAATTCACGGGTGGTATAGAGAACCCAAAAATATTTTATTAAATCGAGAATTAATAATTTTAGAATCGGAGGGTATTAAGTTTTAATAATTTTCGATTACAAGGTATCTTCCAATAAAATCTCTACAATCTCTTGTTGACGAATATTTCAGTAAAATAGATTCTGTAACATTTAAAAGTATAATGATACTAATTACATTTGTCTTCTCTCTTTGGTCGATGAAATTTTTTGTTCCATCAAGGTCAATATGTATAGGTCTTTATCTTAAATAATTAATTTGCGAATAAGTAAGCAAATAAAAAAAGCTTGATTGCCTATGTAAATGCATAAATTATCAAGCTTTTTTGTGATCCGGATTGGATTCGAACCAATGACCCACAGCTTAGAAGGCTGTTGCTCTATCCAACTGAGCTACCAGACCAGATTTGTTTGGGGTGCAAATTAATAACTTTTTAATTACTTGACAAAAACATAAATCGTAAAAACTTAAGTTCTTACTTTAAAAGTATTTATTTTGTGATATAATTTAGGAAAATGACTGAAACCAGAATAGAAATAGGGCTTAAAATTTTAAGTTTTAAACAACTTAAAGAATCAATAAAAAATAATTATACTTTAGAATTATCAGATAAAGCAAAATCAAAAGTAAATCAGTGTAGAACTTTTTTAGATAATAAAACAACTAATTCAAATAAGGTTTATTATGGTATTAATACAGGTTTTGGTTATCTTCAAAATGTGCAGATTGATGCATCTCAAACTGAACAATTACAATACAATTTATTAATGTCTCACGCTTGTGGTATGGGAAATTTTGTACCAAATGAGATTGTAAAGTTGATGTTGTTTTTAAAAATTCAATCTCTCAGTTATGGCAATAGTGGTGTTCAAGAATTAACAATTAATAGATTAATTGATTTTTATAATAATAATATTCTACCTGTAATTTACACACAAGGCTCATTAGGTGCTTCAGGAGATTTAGCTCCATTAAGTCATTTAAGTTTACCATTAATTGGTATGGGTGAAGTGCAATATCAAAACTCAACTTTAGAATCTTATAAATTATTGGAAAATTTTAATTGGAAAAAAATTGAGTTAAAAAGTAAAGAAGGTTTGGCTTTAATTAATGGAACACAGTTTATGAGTTCGTATGGAATTTATTGTTTAGCTAAAGCTGAAAAACTGTTACAATGGGCCAATATAATTGCTGCAATAAGTATTGATGGTTTTGATGGAAGTTTAGAACCATTCAATCCTTTAATTCACAAAGCAAGAGCACATAAAGGGCAAATTGAAACTGCAAAAACTATTTTAGCATATTTAAACAATAGCCCAATTGCAGTAAACTTAAATAAACAAGTACAAGACCCCTATTCATTTCGTTGTATTCCACAAGTACATGGTGCAAGTAAAGACACTTTCGACTATGTATTAAGTGTATTTATGACAGAAGTGAATTCTGTTACAGATAACCCAAATATTTTTCCAGATGAAGATGTAATTGTTAGTGGTGGCAACTTTCATGGACAACCACTAGCATTGGCATTAGATTTTTTATGTATTGGGATGAGTGAAATTGCTAGCATTAGTGAAAGAAGAACTTACCAATTAATAAGTGGACAAAGAGGATTGCCATTGTTTTTAGTTAATGAACCTGGTTTAAATAGTGGTTTTATGATACCACAATATACAGCAGCAAGTATTGTTAGTCAGAATAAACAACTCTGCACCCCTTCAAGTGTTGATACAATAAGTAGTAGCAATAATCAAGAGGATCATGTAAGTATGGGTGCAAATGCTGCAACAAAATGTTATCAGATTATTGAAAATGTAGAACGAGTTTTAGCTATAGAGTTATTAACTGCTGCACAAGCACTAGATTTTAGACGACCAAATAAAAGTTCTGCGTTTATTGAAAATATTATTACAGCGTTTAGAAAAAAAGTTTCATATAATGAAAAAGATAGATACCTACATGTAGATATGCAAGCATCTGTAGAATTTTTAAAAGAGTTTAATTTAGACTCTTAAAATATTTATTTTTTATATTTAAAACTTGTTCTAAGTAAACTTCCTGTTAGTGCAGAAAAACCTGCAACTAAACCACCAATAAGTGCAGAAACAAAAATTAGTAAAACTGATGACCCTTTAAGAGGTAATATTCCTGCAACTTTTTGCGATAATAAATGTTCGTTATCCATATCAATTTTAAATGCAAGTATTCCCCATAAAATAAAAAGTGATAAAAAACCAATAAAAAAACTTTTACCCGTATGTTGTGGTATTGCTAAAAAAACAATAAAAGTAGTAAAGGCAAAGCTCCACCATGGAATTTCAAATAAGCCAACAACATAAGCCAATAAAGCAGTTAAAAAAATTGAAGTAAATAGTTTCATAAGTTATTTTTTTTCGTCCATTGAACAAGATTCTAATTCTGTCATCATATTACTGCTTCCAATAAAAAAAGGAACTCTTTGATGTAATTCTGTTGGTTGTATATCTAAAATTCTAGTGGTGCCATCAGTTGCTTTTCCACCTGCAACTTCTACAATAAATGCAAATGGATTACACTCATAAAGTAACCTAAGTTTTCC
>JANOVK010000214.1:0-3847 GCA_031417315.1 Chitinophagaceae bacterium
AACATCCTCATCAATTTATAAAAAGAAAAACACACCAATGAAGAACACACCATTTACAGAAAAACATTTGGCACTTGGAGCTAAAATGGCTGAGTTTGCAGGATATAATATGCCTATTAGTTATACAGGAATTAATGATGAGCATTTTGCAGTAAGAACAAGTGTAGGAGTTTTTGATGTGAGTCATATGGGTGAGTTTATTTTGAAAGGAGAAAATGCATTGGATTTAATACAAAGAGTAACTACTAATGATGCTAGCAAACTCACTGCAGGTAAAGCACAATACAGTTGTTTGCCTAATAAAGAAGGAGGCATTGTTGATGATTTGTTAGTATATTGTTTAGAAGAAAATAAATCTTATATGTTGGTGGTTAATGCCAGTAATATTGAAAAAGATTGGAATTGGATTCAACAATTTAACACCCCTCTTTTGGAGGGGCAGGGGGAGGCTGTTGAAATGCATAATATCAGCAACAAAACTTGTTTGCTTGCCATTCAAGGTCCAAATGCTACCAAAGCTTTACAATCATTAACGAATGCTGACATTTTAAATTTAAAATATTACACTTTTACTAAAGGTGTTTTTGCAGGTGTAGATAATGTAATTATTAGTGCTACAGGATATACTGGTGCAGGCGGAGTTGAAATTTATTTTGAAAATACTGGTGATAATGCAACAAAAATTTGGGATGCAATTTTTGAAGAGGGCAAAGCTTATAACATTAAACCAATTGGCTTAGGAGCAAGAGATACCTTGCGTTTAGAAATGGGTTTTTGTTTATATGGAAATGATATTGACGATACCACATCTCCCTTAGAAGCTGGATTGGGTTGGATTACTAAATTCTCAAAAGAATTTACATCTAAAGAAATTTTTGAGAAACAAAAAATTGAAGGAGTTAAAAGAAAATTAGTAGGATTTGAAATGATTGATAGAGGAATTCCTCGTCATGATTATTTAATTAAAGATGCTGAAGGAAAAACCATTGGAAAAGTTTGTAGTGGCACTCAAAGTCCAAGTTTAAATAAGGCAATTGGATTGGGTTATGTTACAATTGAAAATAATGATATTGATAATGAAATTTTTATTGAAGTGCGTAATAATTTACTAAAAGCAAAAGTGGTTAGTTTGCCTTTTACTTAACTTGTTTTTCAATTATTTTTTTGTTTGTTAAAAATCTGTTTAACTCTTGCAAAGTGTATTATTGGAGAGTTGAACGAATATCTTTGTATTTATGGCAAAATATGCCCACGAATTAGTGTTACCAAACGAAGCAAGTGATGTAACTAAAAAAAATCAAATTGCTGCAATGTTTAACAACATAGCTCATCGTTACGACTTTTTAAATAGATTTATGAGTGCTGGAATTGATATGCGTTGGAGAAAAAAAGCCATTAAAGAATTAGAAGATTTAAGGCCCAAAATAATGTTGGATGTGGCAACAGGTACTGCTGACGTTGCTTTACTCACCAACAAAATTTTAAATCCAAATAGAATTATTGGTATTGATATTAGCGAAGGAATGTTGCAATTAGGAAGAGAAAAAATTGCGAAACTTAAGCTTCAAAATAAAATTGAATTGCAGTTGGGAGATTGTGAGGCATTGGCTTTTGAGGATAATTGTTTTGATGCAGTTACAGTTGCATTTGGAGTGCGAAATTTTGAAAATTTAGAAAAAGGATTAAAAGAAGTTTTTAGAGTTTTAAAACCAAGGGGCAGGTTTGTGGTTTTAGAATGTAGTAAACCACAAAAAAAAGGAGTTAAAGGGTTTTATCATTTTTATATGAATAAGATAATGCCCAAGTTCGGAAGTATATTTTCAGGAAACAAAGAAGCCTACTTATATTTGAACAATAGTGTTCAAGCCTTTCCAGAAGGTCAACAATTTTTAAAAATTATGCATGAAGCAGGATTTACTCAAACTTATTTAAAAACATTAAGCTTAGGAGTATGTACAATTTATTGCGGAAGCAAGTAATCCTGTTTTTATTAATTTTATTTTTTTGTGTAAATGTATTTGCACAAAAAGAACAATATCGTTCTCAGCACGATGAATTGCCTTATTATTTTGGAGCAACTTTAGGATATAATGTTGGTTATTTAGCTGCAAAAAAATCGGAAAAATTTTTAATGGATGATAGTATTTTGGTTGCAGAACCAGCTTCGAGTGGAGGAATTTCTATTGGCCTACATGCAACAGCAAAACTATCTAAGCATTGGCAAATAAGGGTTAATCCACAAATTATTTTAGGTGGGGCTCGTTATTTTAACTATACACTTAATTCTAAATACACCCTAAACGAACCTGTTGAACAGCGTTATACTTTGCCTACAACATTGTTAAGTTTCCCCGTAAGTTTTAAATTTAACAGCGATAGAATCAATAATTTTAGAACTTATTTATTATTTGGAGTTAAGGCTGATGTTGACTTGTCTGCTAGCTCAGCAACACGTAATCAAGAAAATTATATTAAACTTAAAAAATATAATTATGGTTTCGAAGCAGGTGTTGGCTTTAATATTTTTCTACGATTTTTTACTTTAACACCAGAACTTAAAATTAGTTATGGTGTTAATAATATTTTAGATCGAGATCCTAATTTAAAATTTTCGAGTGTGTTTAGCGATATTCAATCTCGTATGATTATGTTTAGCCTTCATTTCGAAGATTAATAACAATGTCTATATTATCAAAAAAAAATATTGCTATTGCCATTGCTTTACTTTCTCATGTTGGTATTGTACTTGGAATATTTTTTGCACCAAATAAAGATTGGTTTATTAATGCATCTACATTTAATTTAATTGTTGCGTTTTTATTATTAATTTTTACACAGCCAACATTTAATTTACATTTTTTTCTATTTACTATTATTTGTTTTTTTATAGGATTTGGAGTTGAAATAATTGGAGTAAATACGAGTATGTTATTTGGTAATTATTCGTATGGAAATGTATTAGGATATAAATTATTTAATGTACCTATACTTATAGGATTGTTTTGGTTTGTAACAGTATATTGTTGTGGAGTAATTATGAATTATATGTACCAATGGACACAAAGAAAAATTGGAATTGATAATACTACTTCTACCAAAGTAAAATCTATTTCTTTAATTATCGATGCTGCACTTTTAGCTACTTTGTTTAATTATATTATTGAGCCTGCTGCACAAAAATTAGGCTATTGGAAATGGGAGAGTGGCGTTGTTCCATTTTTTAATTATACCTGTAGGTTTTTTATTAGTGCATTATTATTAATGATATTTAATAAATTTTCATTTAATAAACTTAATGCATTTGCAATACACTTATTTATTATTCAACTATTATTTTTTTTAGCAATTAGATTTTATTTATAATTTCAGTTTTTTGTATTCCTTCTTTATTTATAACAATTCACTCGTAATAATATTTTCAATTCTTTTATCTGGCACTAGCCACATTAAAGCAACTAGAATATAAAGTCCACTAGCAATCCAAACATTAAAGAAACTTAAAACAATTCCAAGTATATAAAACAAGAGAGATATTTTTCCTTTTAAATCATTGCCAATTGCTTTTGAAAGAAGGGAATCTGCACCATGATTTTTTATAATTGTAATTTGTAAAATATGCCATGCTATTGCAGATAATAAAAGCACAATACCATATAAAGCCATTGGTGTAGATGCAAAATTGTTTTCACCTATCCAGCCTGTTGCAAATGGAATTAGTGACAACCAAAAAAGTAAATGCAGATTCGCCCAAAGTATACTTCCTGAAACTTGTTTAACAGTATGTATTAAATGATGGTGATTGTTCCAATAAATTCCCACATTGGCAAAACTCAGAACGTAACTCAGG
>JANOVK010000215.1:0-1754 GCA_031417315.1 Chitinophagaceae bacterium
ATTTCTCAGGTATAAATATTACATCATCGGCTTCCATAAAGAAATCCTTTTCTGTATTACCGTTATAAAGAATATCATTTGCATCAACAATAAAGGTTTTAGTATTAATACTGCCTTTTATATTTTTTGCTCTTGTTCCATTATTTATTAAGTTAAGTGTGATAGAATTATTTGGGTTTTTAAATAATTTACCAGCTACAAAATTTGGTTGAACTAAATTTAATTTACTTTTTATTTCAAAATTTAATAATTCTTGTGATATAATTACTTGTTGATTCAATGAATGAACAACATCTGTAAGTGTTTTAATTTTTTTGTTTTGGAAATAAATAATAAAAGCAAGTATAAGTGTTGAAAAAGCACAAATCGCCTGAATCCAATCTGGTAAATTTTGCATAACAGACTATTTAATTTTCAATAAAAAAAGTATTTATCGCTTTTGATATTTTGTATTTCGACTCTTTAGTTTTGATAACGCTTGAAACAAAAAAACTATTATCGACATAAAATACATTCTTATCAAATTGTTCTGAGGTTGAAACAACTAAATAATTTCTAAATCTTAATGGTGTGTTTGATAAACTAAAGTTTTGAATTGGAAGTGTTGTATTAATTGGAATTAATGAATATTTGTTTGTTGTAATCATTGCATTGGGAAGTATTACACCAACTCTTTCTTGTCTAATAGATTTTGTTTTTGTGTTTGCCTTGCCAGAAAATATTCCCCAATAATCATATGATGAATATAATGTTGAACTCGTAGTGTTTGTTTCATCTTGCCAATAGCTCATCATTTTATCATTTGGAATAAAAGCAGATTTCTTCCAATCCAAATAAATTGGCATGTTTAATTTGTTATAAATATCAAAAGAAGCTAACCCATTCTTCCCCCAAAAATTATAATTAATTTTTATAGTATCATTTTCAAAAACTAGATTAGAGTTTACATTTTTTGATTCGGGAATAACTGTTCCAATTTTATAACTTACACATGATGATAAAATAAATATTGATAAACTTAGTAACACGAAACTTTTAATCATGATTTAATTTTTAATTTGTTAACTTCTTGCAATTTACAATTATTTACAATTAATTATCTTCAAATTTTTAAAGTTTCTCCCAGCTCTACGAAGCATGTTGCTTCGCTAGTTTATTCTTTCCCCTACAACGTCCTTTAGCCTACACACAAAATACCTTGCTAGGAGACGTTGTGGCGAAGAAATCGTTTCTTGTGATTCATTTGCTTTTTTTGTTTTATTTTTTCTTGCTTTTTTTTGCAGTGATTTTTTTTGCAACTTGGTTTTCTTTTAAAACAGATTTTGCATTCAATGAGGTAACTACTTTTTTACCTGTTCTTAATTCCAATTCTTTTCTTGCAACCTTTGCAACATAGCCACCTTGCTTTGCAATTTTCTTGCTTTCATCAAAAGTTTTGGGATTGGTAGCAACAGAAATGTCTTTGGTTGATGCTTCTGCAAGCATGTTTAATATCAGTTCGGTATTGGTCATATTATCTCTTAGGTTTTCTTTTTTCAAACCTTTCAGAATTTTATATTCCTTGGTTGTTTTATCTGCCCACTCTTTTGTAATAATATCTGTAAGTGTTGCAAACTGAGCACCTTCTTTTAATCCTCTCTTTTTCCATTCATCAGTCAGTTCTTTTCTTATCTCAATACTTTTCAGCCTTTGATTAATCCAGTTTTCTGAATAGCCCAATTGAAGGTATTGTTCCAAAGCTCTGTCAATAGTTA
>JANOVK010000216.1:0-49738 GCA_031417315.1 Chitinophagaceae bacterium
AAATCTCATGATTTTCCGCAAAAAATTTCTTACAATTTTTCAATAAAAGATAGTTTAATTGCAACTATTGAAGGCCCATTAAATGGAGCATTAAAAAGAATTAATTATAATTATACCAAAAAGAATTAAACTAAAAAAGCCTCTTGAAAATTCAGGAGGCTTTTTTAGTTTGTGTTTAGTCTATAAGTTAATCTGGTCTTTGTCCATCTAAAAATGAATTTTTTGTTGAGATAACAGTTTCTTCATTCTCATTTTTTTCAACTGTTGCTCGTCCATAAAAATTTTCAACAGTAGAGATAGTATTTCCAAAAAGCTCCATATTTCTGCGTACATAAGCTGGAACATTATCAAACTCTGTATTTGGATCTGAATTGTTCATATTAAAAGAAAGATTACGCAATTTTTGAATTCTCTCTAATGCTCTTCTTCGTTGTTCTTCTTCCTCAGATAAATCGTCTATAACAATGGTTGCTGTTGGTATTTCTTGTATTATTTCTTCTCTATTATTTAGTTCAAAACTTAATTCTCCATCGTTAGTTTCTAAATTAATATATGTTTCAAAAGCTGCAACATTTGGCACTTCATGAATGGTTAATTCAAAAGTGTTTTCTAAATTTTCGCTTATTTCATTTAACTCAATATTTTCATCAAGTTCAACATCGTTACTTGAATAAATGTTTAGAGGTTTACTTAAAAAAGTTGTTGGTGCAATAGCTTCATCTTCTATTAAAGTCATACGAATAATACTATCTTCTTCGATTGTAGAAATTATTTGAACTGCTTCTAATTTAATTTCTTCAACAATATCGTCAGTAATAATATCATTTCCAAAATATGGTGCTTCGAAAATTTCAGTTGATTGTAATTCTAATTCAAATATTTCGGTTTCTTTAGCATCTAATTCTGCTTCTCTTTGAGCATCAAAATCGTTACTAGAATATTTCATTCCTATTACATCAAAATAAGATGGGGGTTCGGGCAAATGTTCTATTAATTGTGGCTCGTATGGATTTTTATCTTCGAAAGGAATAGCTTGTTGCTGCATTGCAACAGCATCAAAAACTTTTGGAGTTTCAGTTTCTTGATTTAATGTTAAAACAATTTTTTCTTCTTTAGGTTTTTGTTTTACAATAACTTCTTTAGAAAATGGATTTTTATTTTCAAACCCAGTTGCTATTATTGTTATTCCAATTTTTTTATCTAAAGTATTGTCAATACCCATTCCTACAATAACATCAGTTTCATCACCAGCTTCAGTACGTAAATATTCATTTATAATATCTATTTCATCCATTGTACATTCAAAATCTCCTTCTGCACTATTAATATTTATTAAAATCCATTTAGCACCTTTAATATCACTATCATTTAATAATGGAGAAGTTAATGCTTCTTGAATGGCTTCTTGAGCTCTATTTTCACCTTCAACACTTGCACTTCCCAAAATGGCAACTCCACCATTTTTCATTACTGTACATACATCAGCAAAATCAACAATAATATGACCTTTGCTATTAATAATATCTGTTATACATTTTGCAGCAGTTGCTAAAACATTATCAGCTTTGCCAAATGCTTCTTTCATTTTTAAGTTCCCATATTGCATTCTTAACTTATCATTATTAATAACAAGTAAAGTATCTACATGAGGTTTTAATGCTTTAATACCTGCTTCTGCTTGTTGCATTCTACGAGGCCCTTCGAAAGAAAAAGGAGTTGTAACAATACCAACAGTTAAAATGCCCAACTCTTTACATATTTGAGCAACGATTGGTGCACCACCAGTTCCAGTTCCTCCACCCATGCCAGCAGTTATAAAAGCCATTCTAGTATTTACTTCAAGAATACTTTTAATTTCTTGCAACGATTCTTCGGTTGCAATTTTTCCAACTTCAGGATTTGCTCCTGCACCTAAACCCTGTGTTGAGGCTGGGCCTAACTGAATTTTATTTAATACTGGACTTTGCTCTATTGCTTTTGCATCTGTATTACAAACAACAAAATCTACACCTTCAATATTTTGTGCATACATGTAATTTACAGCATTACTACCTCCGCCACCAATACCAAACACTTTAATGATTGATGACTTTTGTTTTGGTAAATCAAAATGGATCATTGATTTAAATTTAATGGGTTAATTCGAATTATTTTTTTCAAGTATTTAGGGTAAATGATTTTTTGCTTTTGTTAGAATTAGATTAATTTATCTTCTTCTTCTTTAAACAAATCAATTATATTCTTCATCATTTTATCCCAAACACCAATTTTGTTTTTACGATTTTCAATAGGTAATCCATCACTAGCTTTTGGTGTTTCTGATGTATTATCTTGTTGAATATTATTTTGTTTATTCTTAAATTCTCGAGGTATTGAGACTGCCTTAAATGATTTTTCAAAATCTTTATGCTTATTCTCATAATCATCATAACCTTTCAATATTAAACCTAAACAAGTACTGTACATTGGTTTTTTAAGTTCATCAATATGGTTAGGTGCTAAATGTTCAGTTGGCAAACCAATTCTTGCATTTAAACCTGTAGCATATTCTGTAAGTTGTACTAAATGTTTTAGCTGTGCTCCGCCACCAGTAAGAATTACACCACCATTTAACATTTTATTATCGAGCTGTAAAAGCTTTAAATTATATACCACAAAATCGAGTATTTCAGTCATTCTTGCTTCTATAATTTGACTTAAACTCTTAACACTAATTTCTTTTTTAGGCAATCCTCTAAATCCCGGAATAGTAATATATGCATTTGCATTTGCTTCATGTGCTAGTGCACTGCCAAATTGAACTTTCATTAATTCTGCTTCTTTAAGAAATACACCAAGTCCTTGCTTAATATCGTTTGTAATATTCTCACCACCAAAAGGAATTACAGCTGTGTGTTTTAAAATTCCATCATGAAAAACTGCAATATCACTAGTACCTCCACCAATATCTAATATAACAACGCCTGCTTCAAAATCTTCATCACACATCACTGCACCAGCACTTGCAAGAGGTTGTAATACTAAATCTTTTGTAATTAAATCGCTTTTTGTAACTGCTCTATTAATATTACGAATTGCATTTTTATCTCCAGTAATTATATGAAAATTTGCTCCAACTTTTACACCATTATAACCACAAGGATCTTTAATACTTTGAATATTATCTACATGAAAATCTTGAGGAATTACATCGATAATTTGATCTCCTGCTGGAATAAAAGTTTTACGTTGTTGTTCTATCAACATATCAATTTCGAATCGTTGTATTTCAATTTCAGAATCTTGGCGAACAATATCACCTCTTGTTTGTAAACTTTTTATATGATGACCTGCAATACCAACATAAACTTCTTTTATCTCTAAATCTGGATTACTTTTATAACAATTAGCTAAAGCTTCTTGAATTGCTTTTACAGTATTATCAATATTTAAAACTTGTCCATGTTTCACTCCATTACTAACAGCTTTTCCAAAACCAAGAATTTCTAACTTTCCATATTCATTTTTTCTTCCAGCAATTGCTGCAATTTTAGTGGTCCCAATATCAAGCCCAACAATAATCGGTGCTTCAGTAATATTCATAAGATGTTTTTTGTTAGTTTCTTAATTCCTAGCTAATGGGTATATGCCCATAATAAGAACATAACGATTTTTTTAATATTTTATTTTAAAATTGAACTATCAGAAATAGGTAAATTTTCTTTAAAATTCGAAGCCACAACTTGATCTTTAAATCTAACATCTAATAAATTATATTTATTGATACCTAATTGCAGCCATGCTTTTGAATAAAATGTATATAGTTTATTAAATTTTTCTTTAATATCATCAGCATTTCCAAAATTTATAATGTGATTTCCTAAGTTAGGTATTAATTCAAAATTTCCGGAAGTTGAAATATTTATTTGAGCAATTTGAGCATTCCAAAAACTATCTGCATAAATATAATTTGAAATATTTTTAACTTCTATTAATAATAAACTATCACCATGAGATAAAATTTCATTGTCGCTAGGGAAATTTGTAATTACTAATACTCTAGCATTTGCATTTTGCTTAATGGGTAATCTTAAAGCATTATTATCTAAATAATTCGACCCTCCATTAACTGTAAAAATTCGTGAAATGGGCTGTCTTTGTGCAATATCAACATGCAGTATATTTTTATTATCAATATATAATTCTGCATTTTTTACCCATAAATTTTTTTGCAAAGCTTTTTCTAAACTTTGTAAATCTATTTTTTTAATTGGCTTCGAATTTATAACTCCACTCGGATTAACCACTTCATTAATTTCTTTTTCGGTTATAAAATTTGTTTGATTATTGTTGCTAATTTCAATTTTAAGTCCATGACAATTATTATTTTTTCTTTTTTGAACAGCAGCTATAAATAAGGTTAATATAAATAATCCTATTACTAACCAAAGTCCATTTAATATTTTATTTTTTAGTTTCAATTATTTTAATGCTCCATTATTTTTTTAATATCGTTTACTAATACATCAATATCGCCTGCACCAGCCATTACAATTAATTTTGGTTTTAAGTGTTCAATATAATTTTTCATTTCAATTTTAGAAAACACATTTTTATTTTCTAGTTTCATTTTTCCAAAAATCAACTCGCTATTTACTCCTTCAATTGGTAATTCTCGTGCAGGATAAATGGGCAATAAAATAACTTCATCTGCCCTATCTAAACTTTCAGCAAATTCATTTGCTAAATCTTTTGTTCTACTATATAAATGTGGTTGAAAAATAAGTGTAATTTTTTCTGATGGATAAATACTTTTTACTCCATTTATCAAAGCTTTTAATTCTTCGGGATGGTGTGCATAGTCATCAATTAAAATTGCCTCCCCTTGCCCCTCCAAAAGAGGGGAAGAAGGTTTCAGTATATACTCAAATCTTCTTTTTACACCTTTAAATTCTGATAAAGCTTCAATAATTTTTGCGTCATCAATTTTTAAATATTTTGCTACACCAATGGCTGCTAAAGCATTTTCGATATTATGTAATCCACCCATGTGTAACACTACATTTTTTAAGGTCCAATATTGATTAATTACATCAAAATGATATGAACCATTTTGAACTTTTAAATTAGAAATATGGATGTCTGCATTTGTATCAGAAACACTGTATGTACAAGTATCTGGAACAGTAAAATCATTTCTATTTTTTAGTCCATGTTTAATAATTAAACACCCTCCATCTTTTGTTTTTTGCGAAAATTGAACAAAGGCATTTTCAACTTCTTTTGGTGTTCCATAAATATCTAAATGATCAGAATCTACAGAAGTAATTATACCAATATTTGGAGAAAGTTTTAAAAAACTTCTATCATATTCATCTGCTTCAACAACTACATTATTTGCTTTGTTGCTCCAAAAATTTGTATTATAATTTGATGAAATTCCACCCAGAAAAGCATTACAGCCAAATCCTGTATGTCGTAAAACATGACCAACAATTGTACTAGTAGTTGTTTTTCCATGTGTACCAGCAACACAAATATTAAAAGTGTTTTCAGTAATTATTTGCAGCACATCACTTCTTTTTAACAACTGATAATTATTATTTTTATAATAATTTAAACCTGCATGATTCGATGGAATAGCAGGTGTATAAACAACAAAATCTATTTCTTTTGGAATTAATTCTACATCATCAACAAAATGAATTTTAATTCCTTCAGTTTGTAATTGCTTGGTTAAATTAGTTTCAGTTTTATCGTAACCACTAACCTTAACTCCTAAATTATTATAATACCTAGCTATTGCACTCATTCCTATACCTCCAATACCAATAAAATAAATACTCGATAAAGAATTTAAATTAATGTCAATAATATTATTTTGATGGTTCATTATTATTTATTCAACAATATTTAAAATCTGTTCTGCAATTTTTTCATCTGCATTTAGAATTGCTATTTCACTAATGTTAAAAATTAATTCGTTTTGCTTTTCATTATTCTCCAATAATTCAACAACAGTATTAAATAAAACATCTCGAACTTTATTATCTTTAATAATTAATGCTGCATTTTTATTAACCAAATGCATTGCATTAACAGTTTGATGATCTTCTGCTGCAAAAGGAAAAGGTATAAAAATTACAGGTTTTTTTACAACACTTAATTCAGCAACACTCATAGCCCCACTTCTACTAATAACTATATCTGCAGCAGCATAAGCTATTTCCATTTTATCAATAAATGCACTTACCCAAATTCCGTTTTCAGTATCATTAAATTGAGTAAACTGGTTAGCCGATGTTTTGCCAGTTTGCCATATTAATTGAATATTTTTATTTTTAAAATCATTAAGATGTTGCTCGATTGTTTCATTAATACTTTTTGCTCCCAAACTTCCACCAACAATTAAAATAATTTTTTTATTGTTATTTAGTTTGAAATAACTTACAGCATCTGATTTCGAAATTTGAGCATTTACAATTGACTTTCTTACAGGATTTCCTGTTAGAACAATTTTTTCTTTAATAAAAAATTTTTCCATTGCATCACTTGCTACAAATATTTTAGTTGCTTTTTTACCAAGCCAAATATTTGCTTTGCCAGCAAATGAATTGCTCTCGTGAATAAAAGTTTTAATTCCTTTTGTTTGACAAAACTTTAATACTGGAAAGCTAGAATACCCACCAACACCAATAGCAGCATCAGGTTTAAACTCGTTTACAATTTTTCTTACTTGCCAAAAACTCTTTAAAATTTTAAATGGAAGAAAAATATTTTTTAAAAAAGATGATCTATTAAATCCTGCAATATCTATTCCTTTTATATTAAATCCAGCTTGAGGAACTTTTTCCATTTCCATTTTACCATTAGCACCAATAAATAAAATTTCAATATTTTCTCTTTTCATTAATAGTGCGTTTGCAATTGAAATTGCAGGAAAAATATGACCACCCGTTCCACCGCCTGCAATTAAAAATTTTAAAACTGCAGTAGTAGGATATTTTAAATTATTGGTTACTATAGTTTTCAACTAAATATTTTTTTTTGTAACAATTATAGGGTTATTAATTGTGTTATTTTGAATATCTCCAACAGTTTTTTTGTCTTCTAATAACTGAACATTTCTACTTACACTTAAAATTATTCCGATAGCTGCACAAGTAAATAAAAACGAACTTCCACCCATACTTATTAAAGGCAATGTAATTCCTGTAACTGGCACAATACCTACACTTACAGCCATATTAGCTAGTGCTTGAAATACCAATGTAAAACTTAATCCCAATGCCAAAAATGCACCAAATGCATAAGGAATTTTTTTATAAATTCTTATACACCTATATAAAAAAAGTACATAAATAAAAAGTATTAATGCCCCACCTAACAAACCATATTCTTCAATAATAATTGCAAAAATAAAATCGTTGTATGCTTGTGGTAAATAATTCGAAGCAGTACTATTTCCCGGTCCTACACCAAAAAAAATACTTCCATTTGCAATGGCAATATTTGCTTGTTGTGATTGATAAGAGGAAGTTTTTTTATCTACATCAATAAAATCTTGAACTCGTTTAACCCAAGTGCCAACCCTGCCTACTAATTTTATTTTTTCTGAAACTGAAGGTTTATCAAGGTCTGCTTGGTTTCCATTTGTAGTATATACTGCAATAGCCACAATTATTGCAACTGGAATTAGTGCAATTAAAATTGTTACTATTATATGTTTTAATTTAACTCTGCCTATATACATTATAAATAATGCTGTAACAAACGTTAATGCAGCATTTGATAAATTAGCAGGAAAAATGCATCCACAAATTATTGCAACTGGTAATATTGCCGGAAAAAATCCTTTGTTCAAATCTTTTATTGCTTCTTGCTTTTTACTTAAAATTTTGGCTAAATAAATAAACAATGCCAATCTTGCAAAGTCGCTTGTTTGAACTGTTAGATTAATAATTGGAATTTTTAACCATCTACTGCCATCATTTATTTCAGTACCAAAAAATAATGTATAAATTAACAATGGTACAGCAGCAATTATTAAGTATGCAGCAATTCTTGAAAAAAAATAATAATTAATTTGATGAACAAAAAATATTACTAATAATCCAATGCAAGAAAAAGCTATTTGTTTAAATAAAAAGAATTCTGTATTACCATGATATTTTTTATACGCCAAAGAGCCAGTTGCACTATATACAACAAGTATTGAAACTAGTGACAGTAAAATTACAATACCCCAAATATATTTATCTCCCTTAGCTTTTGCTAATAACGCAAAGCCAGAGTCTTTAATTTGTGGAAGCTCTGCAAATAAAATATCGGAAGTTTGTTTAAACATTTATTTAGTGTAACAATTGAAATTATTGATGCTTATAATTGTAATACAGCAGCTTTAAATTGTTTCCCTCTATCTTCATAATTTTTAAATAAATCGAAACTTGCACAAGCCGGACTTAATAAAACAGCGTCGCCTTTTGCTGCTAGTTTAAAGCAAGCTTCAACACATTTTAAAGCAGATTCAGTTTCTACAATTTTTGGTGCAATTCCTTTAAATGCATCTTTAATTTTTTTGTTATCGACACCCAAACAAACAATTACTTTAACTTTTTCTTTTACTAGTTCAGCAATTAAAGAATAGTCGTTGCCTTTGTCTGTTCCTCCTAAAATTAAAATAGTTGGTTTGTTCATACTTTCAAGTGCAAACCAAGTACTATTAATGTTTGTTGCTTTACTGTCGTTAATAAATTCTACTCCTCGAACAGAAGCAACAGATTCCATTCGATGTTCTAATCCAGAATAGTCTAAAACTGCTTCACGAATTTTTTCTTTTCGAATGCCAATTGTTGTGGCTGCAATGCAGGCTGCCATAGTGTTAATTTGATTGTGTTTTCCTTTTAATGCGAAATCATAAATGCTCATAGATACTCTTTCTTCTTGAATTCGTATCATCATCTGATCGCCTTTAATGTGTCCACCTTTTTTAATTTCATGTTTCATAGAGAAGGGTAATGGGTTTGAGTAAATGGTTAGTGTTGGTAAGTATTTTGTAATTATTTCATCATCTTCGGAATAGATGAAATAATCTTGATTTGTTTGATTTTTTGTTATGTTGAATTTTGCATATATATAATTTTCAAATTTGTAATCATATCTATCTAAATGGTCTTCTGTAATGTTTAATAATATTGCTATATCTGGTCGAAAAGTTTCTATATCATCTAACTGAAAAGAACTTATTTCTGCTACATATAACTCTTTTGGATCTTCAGCCATTTGTCTCGAAATACTGTAACCAATATTTCCAACAAGTGCACAATTCAATCCTGCATGTTTACATATATGATAACATAAACTAGTAGTTGTACTTTTTCCATTTGTACCAGTTATTCCAATTATTTTACTAGTTCCTTTATGTCTATATGCCAACTCAAACTCACTTATTATTTTAATTCCTTTTTCTCTTATTAATTTTACAACTTCATTTTTTTCGGGTATACCAGGGCTTTTCAATACTTCATTTGCACTTAAAATAATATTCAGCGAATGCGATGCTTCTTCATATTTAATATTATTTTGTTCTAACTCTTTTTTATAATTTTCTTTTATAATTCCCCCATCACTTACAAAAACATCATAGCCTTTTTGTTTAGCTAATAGAGCTGAACCAATTCCTGTTTCTCCACTTCCTAATATGACTAACTTTTGATTCACAATTGTTCTATCTAATTTTTAATGTCATGATACTAGCAACAACAAGCATTATAGTAATGATCCAAAATCTTATTGCAATTTTATTTTCATGATATCCTTTTTTTTGATAATGATGATGTAATGGACTCATTAAAAAAACTCTTCTGCCTTCACCAAATTTTTTCTTAGTGTATTTGAAATATGCAACTTGAATTATTACGCTTAAATTTTCGATTAAAAAGATGCCACAGAAAATTGGTATTAGCCATTCTTTACGAACTATAATTGCAAGTGAAGCAATAATTCCACCCAAAGCAAGGCTACCTGTATCGCCCATAAAAATTTGTGCTGGGTAAGCATTATACCACAAAAATCCAATACATGCACCCACAAATGCACCCACAAATATTGATAACTCACCAAGATTTGGTATGTACATAATATTTAAATAATCGGCAAAAATGTAATTGCCACTTACATAAACAAATACTCCGAGGCCTGCACCAATAATTGCACTTACACCAGCAGCTAAACCATCTAAACCATCGGTTAAATTTGCTCCATTACTAACAGCAGTTATTATAAGAGTTACAATTAAAATATAAATTATCCAAGTATATTTTTCTGCACCATCACCCATCCAACTTATTAATTTACTATAATTAAATTCATGTCCTTTTATAAAAGGAATAGTAGTTATGGGTGTTTTTACTTGAACATATAATCTTTCTTTTCCATCAATTGTTCTAACAATAATATTTGAATCTTTTGCTAATTTTTCTCCTTCTTGCAACACATATTTAGAGCTAGTTGCAGTTGTTTGAATTTGACGTTCAACTGTTACTGAATTACTAAAATATAATGTAAGACCAATTATTATTCCTAATCCAATTTGTCCAATTATTTTTGAAATACCAGCAAGTCCATCGCTATCTTTTTTTCTATATGCATCGCCTTTTGCTAATGCAATTTTCTTAGACCGTATTTTAAAGTAATCATCTAAAAAACCAATAATACCAAGCCATACAGTACACAAAATCATTAAACGTATATAAACTTTATCGAGATTGGCAAATAATAAAGTTGGAATTAAAATGCTTAATAAAATAATAATTCCACCCATAGTTGGGGTACCTTTTTTTTGCATTTGTCCTTCTAATCCTAAATCTCTAACGCTTTCTCCTATTTGCTTTTTTTGTAGATATAAAATTATTTTTTTGCCAAAAACAGTTGCAATAAATAATGATAATACTATGGCCATTGCAATACGAAATGTTTGGTATTGAAATAATCCTGCACCAGGAATATCATAATATTTATCTAACCATTTAAACAAGTGATATAGCATATCTACAATTAATTTTAATTAATATTCTTAGTTAATAATTGATGTAATATTTCTTTATCGTTAAATGGATATTTTACTCCATTTATATCCTGATATTTTTCGTGTCCTTTACCTGCAACTAAAATGATGTCTTCCTTTTTAGCCATCATTACAGCAGATTTTATTGCTTCGTTTCTATCAACAATCGAAACAAATTTTCTTTTTGCTGAACTCGTTAATCCAACTTCCATATCGTTTAAAATTTCATTTGCATTTTCAGTTCTAGGATTATCACTTGTGAAAATTGCTTTATCACTTAAATCGCATGCAACCTGAGCCATAATTGGTCTTTTAGATTTATCTCTATCTCCACCACAACCAATTACAGTAATAATTTGCTCGTGTCCTTTGCGAAGTTTTTTTATTGTACCTAATACATTTTCTAATGCATCAGGTGTGTGTGCATAATCTACAATTCCAACAACTAAATTGTCGCCAATTATATAATCAAATCTTCCTTCAGCACCAGTAACCAGACTTAAATTTGTTAGAATATTTTGTTTCTCTTCGCCCAAACAAATTGCTGTAGCATATACCGACAAAAGGTTGTATGCATTAAACTCTCCTATTAATCTAAAATGAACTTCTACATCGTTTACTAACATTTGTAACCCAGTTAGTGCATTATCTAAAATTTTTCCTTTTATATCTGATGGATTTTTTAAGCTATAATATATTTTTTTAGCTTTTGTATTTTGCAACATTACTTCGCCACGTTTGTCATCCATATTTGATATGGCAAATGATGTTGCTGATAAATTATCGAAAAATGTTTTTTTAGCTTTTATATATTCATCAAAAGTTTTATGATAATCTAAATGATCGTGAGTTATATTGCTAAATATGCCAACTGCAAAATGCAATCCTGAAATTCTATGTTGATGAATTGCATGACTACTACATTCCATAAAAACAAATGCACATTTTTCATCAACCATTTTAACTAAAAGTTTATTTAAAGTAATAGCATCAGGTGTTGTGTGTGTTGATGGAATAATTGTATTCGCAATTTGATTTTGAATAGTACTTATTAAACCGCATTTATAACCAAGTTGAGTAAACAAATTAAATAGAACCGTTGCTATTGTTGTTTTTCCATTAGTGCCTGTTACGCCTATTAATTTAATTTTTTTTGATGGCTCGCCATAAAATTGATGTGCCATTAACGCTGCAGATTCATGAGAATTATTAACAACTAAATAAGTAACATTTTCGATTTGCGATAAGGGCATTTCTTCGCAAACTATTGTAGTAGCACCTAAATCAATTGCATTATTTATATAAGCATGCCCATCAGTTTTCTCTCCTTTAATTGCAATAAATACAAAACTTTTTTGTACAAATCTTGAATCAATTGTAATACCAACAACAACATTTTCTGTTGAGCCTTGCACTGCTTTTAGCTGCACTTTATACAATATGTCTTTTAATAATATCATTAATTTAAAAAAAGATTTATAGTTTGTCCAAACGAAATTTTTGCACCATCTTCAATCGATTGAACATTCACTTTTCCTTTACCACTAATCTTTGTTTTTAATCCAATCGATTCACATAAATAAACTGCATCTTTTATATTCATACCTTTTAACAAAGGCATAATTTGCTTATTAATTTTTTTTGATGTGATGCTTAATAATTTTGAATTTCCATTTGAGTTTATCCAATCATCTGCTAACCCAACATTTTCTTTATATTTTAATCCTACTCTCGACATCACATATGTTATGTCATCTTTGTTTCCACTGAAATTGATTAACGAGCTATCATTTTTTACTAATTCGTCTCCACTGTTTTTTGAATTTTTTACATACGTTGTATAAAGCCTATCTGCTATTTCTTTAAAAACTGGGCCTGCAACTTCAGCTCCATAATGCAATACAGGATGGGGTTTATTAACTATTACAACAACACAAGTAAACTGTGGATTATCTGCAGGAAAAATCCTGCAAATGAAGATTGATAGATTTTATCTGAATATTTTATTTTATTATCAACAACAAAAGAAGTTCCTGTTTTACCTGCAACTAAATAATTATTTTCTTTAAATAATTTTCTTGCAGTTCCTAAATCACTATGGCAAACTCCAACTAAACAATCTTTTAACATTGCTAAAGTTGCATCGCTACAAATTTTTTCATTTAAAATTGTAGGAGAAAAATTTTGAATTAATTCTCCATCTTTACTAATTGAATTAACTAAATAAGGTTTCATCATTTTACCATTATTAGCAACTGCATTATATAAGGTTAATGTTTGAAGAGGTGTTATACTAATATTATATCCATGAGCCATCCAAGGCAATGTAGTTCTGCTCCAAGTTTTATTACCAGGTTTATGAAATATTGGAAATCTTTCTCCAACAATATCAATTCCACTAACCGTATCTAATCTTAAACTATGTAACTTATTTATAAATTGATTGGGATTACTTGCATAATTCATCCAAACCATTTTTGCCATTCCAACATTACTACTTAGCTCAAAAGCTTCTTTAGCTGTAACCTCTTTTCGTCCATGAATTTCTGAATCAAAAACAGTAGCATTTGTTGCAAAATTCCAAACTCCTCCACCTAAGTTTACTAATGTTGATGGCTTTACTTTTCCTTGATCGAACAATGCTATCATTGTTGCTAACTTAAATGTGCTACCAGGTTCAGTTGCATATAATGCATAATTTTTATTCTCGATATAAGTTTGAGTATTTTCATCAAACCCCAAATTTGCAATGGCTTTAATTTTCCCTGTTTTGGTTTCCATAACAATGGCACAACCAAACTGGGCTTGATTTTTAGTCAACATACTTTCTAAAGCAGTTTCAGTAATTTCTTGTGTTAAAACATCAATGGTTGTTATAATATCTTTTCCATTTTGAGTTTCTGTTTCAATTGCTCCTTCAACAGGAACAGCAACTCCACCTGCTATATATCTTACAGTTCTAGTTCCACCAATTCCCTTTAAAACACTATCATAACTTAATTCTAAACCAACCTTAAAACTATCTCTTGCTAACCCAATTGTTCTAAATGCAAGTTTGCCATAAGGATTTAATCTTTTATTTTTTACCTCACCAATAAAACCACTTGTATTTCTACCCAATTTAATTAATGGAAATGTATTTAATTCTTTAAACTGATTATAATTAATATGTTTTTTAAATGAAAAATACCGAGTCTTTTTTTTGTACTCTTTAACCAAAATTTTTTTATACTCTGCTTCAGTAAAATCTTTAAATTGGTTACTTAAATAATAACTTAACGAATCTATATTTTTATAAAATTTACTGCCTCTATCTGCTCTTAAACCTTCTGCACCAAAATCAATATATACATCAAATTCTGGAATACTAGTGCTTAACATTTTTCCATCTTGGCTATAAATTGTACCTCGTTCTGCAATAATCGTATCAGTTTTAATATGCAAGGATTCGTTTAAACTTCTCCAATATTTTCCTTCAGTTTGTTGAATTTTTGCTGCACTACCGATTATAAAAATACTAATGATAACAATTAGCATGAAGCACAAATAAGCTCGAGATAATATATCGTTTTTTATATCCATTCAGCTACTAAAAATTAAATTAGTTTTTGGTTTTTGATTCTAATTTTATTCTCCTTGGCATTTCTTTACTTAAATGCAAACCCAGTGGTGTAGCTGCTTTTACAACTTCACCTTCTTCACTCATTTTCATTACCTCACTTTTTACAGTTTTATATTCGTATTGTAAATCGTTAATGCTTTTTTGAGAATTGTTTATTGAACGAATTGTTTTATCAGTCCAATGTCCGTAGGCTATATATACAACTGCTAATAAGGCTATGTATAAAAAAAATCCGAGATTATTATTAATCCATTTTGATTGGAATAATCCAACTACACCTTTGTTAGATGTTTTTAATTGATCGTTTGAAATTGGGGCAGCTGTTTCAGTCACGGATTAAGGAATTATCTTTATGTTAATGCTACTATTAAACTTTTTCTACTACTCTTAATTTTGCACTTCTACTTCTTTTATTTCTCTCCAATTCTTCCTCACTCGCTTCAATTGGTTTTTTTGAAATGGGTTTAAAAATTTTATCCTTTATAACAGTTGAGAAAGGATTTAAATCTTCTTCTATTTCAATATTTCCATGTTTAAAAAAATTCTTTACAATTCAATCTTCTATAGAATGAAATGTAATAATGGCAACTCTTGATCTAGTTTGAAGCACATTTGGTAATTGCATAAGCATTTCTTTTAATGCACCTACTTCATCATTCACTTCAATTCGTAATGCCTGAAACACTTGTGCCAAATACTTATTTGGATTACCTTTAATTAAAGAGCTGATTAAAATTTTAAACTGACTAATTGTTTCCAAATTTGCATTACGCCTATTTTGAACAATAAGGTTAGCCAATGTTTTTGCATTTGTTACTTGTCCATATTCCTGAAAAATTAATTGCAACTTTTCGGCAGAATAAGTTTCAAGTATATGTTTAGCATTTACGTTTTGGCTCGAATCCATTCTCATATCTAAGGGTCCATCAAATCTTGTAGAAAATCCTCTTGTACCTTCGTCGAATTGATGACTACTTACACCCAAATCTGCCAAAACACCATCTACTTTTTCAATTTTATACAATCGTAAAAAACGTTGTATATGTTTAAAATTTTGAGGAACAAAAACCAAACGATCATCACTTATTACATTTTTTTTAGCATCAGCATCTTGATCGAATACAACTAATCTTCCCTCTGCACTTAATTTTTCTAAAATCGCTTTACTATGCCCACCCCCTCCATAAGTACAATCAACATAAATTCCATTTGGCTTAATGTTCAAGGCATCTATTACTTCATTTAAAAGAACAGGTATATGATAATCGTTGTTGTTTTCTTTACTCATAAAAACAAAAACTAATCATTAAAATTTATTTTATACTCATCTAAAATTGCCCTTGCATTTTCACTTAAATTATCTTCTGTTGTGTTTTCGAACATTTGGTTATACTTGGTTTTATCCCATATTTCGAACCGAGATAAAACACCAAAAACAACAATGTCTTTTTCTATACCAGCATACTCTTTTAAAGATTGTTGAAGATTCAATCTTCCAGCACTATCTAAACTTACTTCTGTAGCACCTCGTAAAAAATTTCTTTTAAAAACAACAACTCTTGGGTCGAGGTCGTTTAATCCACTAATTTTGTTAAGTATTTTGTCCCAAGTAGATTTAGGATATAACGTTAAGCAGTTTCCAGCACCGCGACTTATAGTGAAGCTATTCTCCGATTCAGGCAGTTGTTTTTTTACAGCAGCTGGCATCAGAAAGCGACCTTTAGAGTCTATTGTTGCTTCATATTCGCCTTGAAATTTGCTCATTGTTAAGAAATATTTTAAATCTTCCCACTTATTGACACAAAATAACAGAGAAAAACACAAACCAACAATTTGTTTTTTCAATTATTTGATATTGATGTGGATTAGTATGTTAATTAGTAGGTGAATTTATGTGGATAAACAACTACTTTATAATGCCATATTGAATTTCAATTAACACGGCTATTTAAATAAATTGTTAATAATTATTAAAAGAATTTGTGTAGAAAAGTGTTGAATTAATTCTATTTAAAGAAAAAAGGATGAACAAAAGCCCTAAAAATATAAAAATTGAAGATTATTTGTACAATTTACCAGATGAAAAAATTGCAAAATATCCGTTACAAAAAAGAGATGAAAGTAAATTATTAGTTTTCGAAAAAGGAGTAATAACTGAAACTATTTATTTTAATTTGGCTCTTAAAATTCCAGAAAAAAGTTTACTAGTTTTTAACAATACTAAAGTTGTTGAAGCAAGATTATTATTTAAAAAAGATTCTGGGAGTATCATAGAAATTTTTTGTTTAGAGCCATCAGAAATTTATGCCGATATAACGAGTGCAATGCTTGAAAAAAGTAGTGTACAATGGAAGTGTTTAATTGGTGGGGCAAAAAAATGGAAAGATGAAACTCTTACAAAACAAATTAATGAACTCCATAATTTATCGGTACATAAAATTGAAAAGAAAACAGATTATTTTTTAATTGAATTTAATTGGAGTAATAGCAATTTAACCTTCGCTGAGATTTTACATTTAGCTGGAGAAATACCATTACCACCATACTTAAATAGAAACGTTGAGGAAAATGATAAACTAACATACCAAACTATTTATGCTACTGAAAATGGCTCTGTAGCTGCTCCAACTGCAGGTTTACATTTTACAGATTCGGTTTTTAATGATTTAAAAAATAAAAAAATAAAAATAGACTTTGTAACACTACATGTAGGTGCAGGAACTTTTAAGCCTGTAAAAGCAGCAACTATACAAGAGCACGAAATGCATGCAGAGTTTATTGAAGTAGAGTTAATTTTTATTGAAAATGTTTTACAAAATTTAACTGAAAATATTATTGCTATTGGTACAACATCATTACGAACTATTGAAAGTTTATATTGGATAGGAGTTAAATTAATTAGTAATAAAATAATTTACGAAAAAATAGTTCCAGAAGTTTTTCAGTGGGATGCTTACGAATTACCACAAAATATATCTGCAATTGATTCATTTAATTTTTTAATAGGTTGGATGAAAAATAATAGTCTTAAAAAAATTATTACTAAAACTCAAATTATTATTGCTCCAGGATATAAATTAAAAATTGCGAATGGATTAATTACAAATTTTCATCAACCAAAATCTACACTTTTATTATTAATTGCCGCAATTGTTGGAGATGATTGGAAGAAAATCTACCAACATGCTTTAGAAAATAATTATAGATTTTTAAGTTATGGGGATGGGTGTTTACTTTGGAACAATTAAACAAATATTTTTATGTTTCTAATGTTTTCTGATATCAGTGAAATATTTATTTTAACAAAATCATTTGGTAAAATTTCGATTATTTTTTCTGGCCATTCAATAAAACAATAATGGTTACTATTCAAAATTTCTTCAATGCCACATTGTATGGCTTCTTCTTCATCTTTTAGCCTATACAAATCAATATGGTAAATAGTTCCAACTTGTTTACTCGTATACTCGTTAATGATTGAAAATGTTGGACTATTTGATAATTCAATTATGTTTAAATACTTACATAAAGCATTTATAAAAGTGGTTTTTCCACTACCCATTGGAGCATCAAAAAGCCAAATTTTTTTGTGTTTACAATTTTGCCAAACTTGTTTAACAATTTTATCTAAATCTACTAAATCGTAAGTAAAATTCATAATACAAAAGTAGTTAAGGAAACAAGATTATTGTTTTCAATATTTTCATTAAGTAAATTTGCTAAAATTGAGTTATGGAAACAACTGATATTAATGTTGAAGGAATGAGTTGTACAAGTTGTGCATTAAGCATTCAGAAATATTTAGAAAAAGAAGGTGCTGAAGATGTTAAAGTAAATTATGTTTCGGGAGATATTAGCTTTAAAAATGCTTTAAACAAAAATTCAGAAACTATAGAAAAAGGAATTAATCAATTAGGTTATTCAATAAAAAAAGCTTCATCTCAAAAAAATCAACATTCATTTAAATCAAAAAATACACACCTAAATAGATTTTTATTTAGTTTAATTTTTTCACTCCCATTATTTGTTTCTCACATTATTCATTTCAATTGGATCATGAATCCCTTTGTACAACTGGCTCTCACCACCCCAGTATATATTATAGGTATGAGCTATTTTGGAAAGAGTGCTATTAAAAGTTTGATGAATAGATACCCCAATATGAATGTATTAATTTCTGTTGGTGTAACAGCTGCTTACGGATATAGTTTATATGGTTTATTAATTGGCAATGCCCATGAGTTTATGTTTTTTGAAACTACTGCAACAACTTTAACATTAGTTTTTTTAGGAAATTATTTAGAAGAAAAAACAAGTGATCAAACACAAAAAGCAGTTAAGTCATTAATCAAAAGCCAAGATCAAAAGGCAACTATGATTGCATTTGACGATAAATATCAAGAACAAACTTTTATTGTTGATAGTAAAGATTTAAAAGTTGGTGATTTAATTTTAATTAAAACTGGTGAGCAAATACCTGCAGATTGTAAAATTCTTTGGGGTGATGGAAGAGTAAACGAAAGTATTTTAACTGGTGAAAGTGTTCCTATTTTAAAAAAACAAACAGAACTATTAATTGGTGGAAGCATTGTTGAAGAAGGATTATTTAAAGCACAGGTTACTGCTGCTGGAAACGATTCAATACTTGCACAAATAATAAAACTTATTCAACAAGCACAAACTGAAAAACCACCCATGCAGCAACTTGCAGATAAAATAAGTGCTGTATTTGTGCCAGCAGTAATTGTAATTGCTTTTTTAACATTAACAATAAATTATTTTGTTTTTAATATTACATTTACAGAGAGTTTAATTCGTTGTGTTGCAGTGCTAGTAATATCTTGCCCCTGTGCTATGGGCTTAGCAACTCCTGCTGCCATTGCTGTTGGCTTGGGTAGGGCAATAAAAAATGGCGTTCTATTTAAAGATGCTAAGAGTTTAGAATTATTTAAAAAAATTACACAAATTGTATTCGATAAAACAGGAACACTTACAACAGGAATTTTTAAAATAGTAAAATATGAAACCTCAATAACTAATGAAAATTTTAAACAAATAGTATATTCATTAGAGAAATATTCTAATCATCCTTTAGCAAAAACAATAACAAATGATTGGAAAACTACAGATGAAATTAGATGGGAAAAAATTGATGAAATAAAGGGCTTAGGATTATTGGCCACAGACAAAGATGGTAATAAATTTTCTGCAACATCATTTAAACATGTTAGGGATTTAACTTTAGATTATTCTCATAATATTTATATCACAAAAAACAATGAATTAATTGGCTGGATTGATGTTGCAGATGAAATAAGACCAGAATCTAAACAAATAATTTCGTATTTAAAAAGCAAAAAAATTAAAACCATTTTATTAAGTGGTGATAAAAAAGAAAGTTGTTTAAAAGTTGCGAACGAACTTGAAATTGATGAAGTTTATGCTGAACAAACTCCAGAAGATAAAATAAAATTTATTGCTAAATTAAATGCTATAACCCCTACTGCAATGGTTGGTGATGGAATAAATGATGCCCCTGCATTAGCCAAAGCTAGTATTGGAATTTCGTTAAGCGAAGCCAGCCAATTAGCTATACAATCTTCGCAAGTTGTGTTAATGAAATCGGGATTAAAAAAATTACCTTTTGCATTAGGTATTGGCAAGCACACTTTTATTACCATTCAAGAAAATTTATTTTGGGCATTAATTTATAATGTTATTGCAATTCCAGTTGCTGCAGTTGGTTTATTAGGTAAATATGGACCCACTTATGGTGCTATTATTATGGGGTTAAGTGATGTTGTACTTGCAGTTAATAGTTTAAGATTAAGATTTAAAAATGTAGAAAAATAATATTTTTTTTAAGAATTATAATAACCCATTTTGCAACATATATTCTGCAATTTGTATAGCATTTGTTGCAGCACCTTTTCTTAAGTTATCGCTCACAATCCACATGTTTAGTGTATTTGGCTGAGTTTCGTCTCTACGCAATCTTCCAACAAATACAGCATCTTTTTCGTGTGCGTTCATTGGCATTGGATAAATAAAGTTTGCAATGTCATCTTCAACAATAACACCAGGAGAAACTGAAAGTAATTGTTTCAATTCATTTATTTCAAAATCATTTTCGAACTCAACATTTACACTTTCGCTGTGCCCACCAATTACAGGAATTCTGACAGTTGTTGCTGTAACTTTAATGGAATCGTCCCTCATTATTTTACAAGTCTCTTTAGCCATTTTCATTTCTTCTTTAGTATATCCATTTTCTAAAAAAACATCAATTTGCGGTATTGCATTTAAATCAATTTTATAATTATAAGCCATGGGACCATCAATCCCATTTCTTTCATTCATTAATTGATCCACTGCATTTTTTCCTGTGCCAGTAACACTTTGATAAGTGCTTACTACAATTCGTTTAATTTGATATTTTTTATGCAAAGGCTGTAATGCAACCACCATTTGAATTGTAGAGCAATTAGGATTTGCAATAATAAAATCGGAACTAGTTAAAACATTAGCATTTACTTCGGGTACTACTAACTTTTTTGAACTATCCATTCGCCAAGCACTTGAATTATCAATCACTTTTATACCTGCATCAGCAAATTTTGGAGCCCATTCTAAAGAAGTATTGCCACCAGCTGAAAATAAAGCTAGCGTTGGTTTTAAAGCTATACAATCATCCATACTAACAACTTTATAAAAGTTGTTTTTGAATTTAATTTCTTTACCAATACTATTTTGGCTCGCAACAGGAATTAGTTCGGTTACGGGAAAATTTCTTTCTGTTAATATTTGCAACATTTTTGTGCCTACTAATCCAGTTGCACCAACTACTGCTACTTTCATTTAATGTTTTCTTTAATATTTTCTGAATGAAGCAAATATAATTATCGCATTTTAATTTTCGTTTAGATGATTGCTGATTACTAAACTAATTTTAGAGAAGTATCTCTTCAAATTTCTCTTATACTTATTTTTTACTCACAGATAACACAGATAGCTCGGATAATATCAGTGCTATCTGTGTGAGAATTGATACAATATAATTATAATTGAATATTAATTTATATTTCACGAAGCAAATTTTCTACACTCAATAACCAAAAGCCTTCTCCGTACATTTGTACAATGAGTGCAGAAAAAATAATTTCAGATTTAAGAAAAAAGAACTTTAAGCCAATTTATTGGTTAGAAGGTGATGAACCTTTTTTTATTGATGAAGTAATGAATTTTGCTGAACATCATATTTTATCGGAAAGTGAAGCATCTTTTAATTTATCTATCTTTTATGGAAAAGATGCTGATTGGGCTGCTGTTTTAAATGCATGTAGAAGATACCCTATGATGTCTGATAAACAAGTTGTTTTATTAAAAGAGGCCCAACAAATGAGGCCAGATGATTTAGAAAAAATTGAAAGTTATTTTGAAAATCCACTTATCTCTACAATTTTTGTTATTAGTTATAAAGACAAAAAATTAGATGCACGAAAAAAAATTGTAAAAAATATAAAATCGAAAGGTGAATTATTTACCACTAAAAAAATATACGACAATCAATTGCCAGAATGGATTAATTCGATAGTTCACAACAATGGATTAACAATAAACCCAAAAGCAATAGCTATGATTGTTGAAAACATTGGCAACGATTTAAGTAGAATAAAAAATGAAATTGAAAAAATTAGTATTAATTTAGGCAAGAGAAAAAGCATCAATGAAGATGACATAGAATTGTATATTGGAGTTAGCAAAGAATACAATGTTTTTGAACTACAAAATGCAATTGGAAAAAAGAATATATCGAAAGCCTTAAAAATTATTCAATACTTTGAAAAAAATCCTAAAGCTGCACCAATTCAATTAATACTTCCTTCACTGTACAGTTTTTTTAGTAAAGTATACTCTATTTTTTCTGCCCCATCAAAAAATGAAAAAGAAATTGCAATTTGGTTAGGCATTAATCCATTTTTTATTAAAGATTATTTGGCAGCTGTAAACAATTATCAACTAAAGGGTATTGAAAAAATACTTTTATTATTACATCATTATAATTTAAAAAGTGTGGGTATTGGAAATAATAGCAGCACAACATCTGATGCTGATTTATTAAAAGAATTGGTTGTTAAAATAATGGCATAAAAAAAGCCTGATTGCAAATTAATCAGGCTTTAAATTAGTTAAAATAAACTATCCACCACGTCCTTCATCTAAACGATAAACAGCCCAATTTTCAGTTTCAAACATTATTACTGGATGAACTAAGCCATTGTTTGTTATTCTATTTAAATTATACTGATTTAAAACAGTAAAACTTTTTAATCTATTTTTTTCTTTTGCAATACAAATATATTTTGCTTCTACTTTAGGATTTTCTGCAACAGTAATAAAGTATGTATTAATTGGTAATATTACATTACTACTTAGTTGTCTCATTTGTGCTACAATAGAATAAGCTGCAGCATCATCCATTAGAATTCTACCATTATCGCCATTTTTCTCAGCATTCATTAAATTAGTAATGTATGATGCCATTCTATGCTCCTCAGAAACTTTTCTTGATCCTGATTTTTTTGCTACATTTTTAACAGAAGCAAAAAAACTTCTTTCTTCTTTATCACTTGTTTGTCTGAAATAATAAACACCAGCTAGAATATTTAAAAAGGCAACAACTATAATAATTGGATACATATTTGTGCCAGTATACTTTCTACCTGTATAATAATATATTCCAATTAATGCCAATACCAAGAAAATTAAATAATATTCTATGGTTAAATAGGTTTGATTATCTAACAATAAAATTCCAATAAATAAAAACGGTGATAATAAAGTTAACAGCTCATACAATCTACCTTTAAACATAGCAAATACTAAAATAAATAAAGGAGTTAAAGCTAACAAATATCCTTGAAAAACTATTTGAGTTTGAGCAACAACATTTGTTCCTACAAAATTTGCAGAAGATGTTTTATAATAATCTATTCCAGTAAAAATGCTACCTAATGTTTCTGTTCCAGTAATACTCCAATTTGCATATTGACTAGTTAAGAAATAAGTTGCATTACCAGCATGCACTTGGTTTAGTAATTTAAAAAGATATACTGAACTTAATGGTAAAATAAATAGAATTATATAAATTGCTATGGTTCTATTGGTAAGTTTTCGTCTTTGAGAACGATTGTTTATTGACTCGTAATATTGAACAATAGGAGAACCATGTTTTGATTGTTTAACTCCTTCGAGAGAAATTAAAACAACAAACGGCATTAATGCAAGTAATAACCAAATAAAATTATAATTACAAAAAATTAAACAAGTTAAATAAATACTTGCCATTGATAAAGAAAACGTTGTTTGTGTTTTATAGTAAATAAACAAACTTCTAAATAACAAGTAAAAAAAAAGCAATAGCAGTGCAATACTTCTGCCTGTTACAGCAGTATAAACTAATCCAGGATGCAATAAAAACAACATACAAAGCATTGGAATAAAAAACTTTTTCTGCAAACTTGTTTTCGAAAAATCTTGCACTAATAACAAAAACAAAATAGTAGTAAAAGTTACTGAAGCTAAAATGGGTGCAAATGGATATCCAAATAAAGAGAATACTACTGTAGATAAATAAACAAGGGTAGGAAAAGTAGTACCCAAAATTAAAAGGGTATTCTCTTTTGCTTCAAACAACAAACGAGATTTCTCTGCTAAGAATAAGGCTTCAGAATGTTCATATCCTGTTCTATGTAATACCCAAGCTATAATTAAATAATAACTTAGCAATACAATAGCTAATAAAACTGGGACATATTTTTTTAAAAATACCATGGCTTTTATATTGCTGGTACAGCAGCATTAGTTGAATGTTGCTTGCTGAGACCGTGATGAGTTTTTTCCCAATAAAATGGTTTATAAATCAACTGCCATAATCCTTTATAAGCAGCAACTGAGTGCATTAGCCAATAAATAGGATTTAAAGCAGAGAATAGAATGAGTTCATAATAACGACGTTTGAAAACTGCCATCATATTTACATAAATCATTAAAACATTTCCTGCAACGAAATTGAATGTTGCAAAATATAATACCCAATCTGGAAACACAGTTTTTACACCAGATATATTAAATACTAAATACACTAAGAAGAAAAGTAATAATATCGGATATATTAAAAATGTTATTGCTGTTCCTCCAATAAAAAAGTTAAATCCAAAAAAACCACCCCAACCAATACGTCTGATTAAATTTATTGGAGATCGCATGTGCACCAAGTAGGTTTGCATATAACCTTTAATCCATCTGCTTCTTTGTCTAATCCAGTTAAAGGGTTCATTGTTTGCTTCTTCGTAAGTAGTACTTTTTACAATACCAATTTTGTATTGTTTATCGTAAACTCGAACTCCTAAATCTGCATCTTCAGTTACGTTAAATGGATCCCAACAACCAAGTTCAATTAATTTATCAAGTTTAAAGTGATTGCTTGTGCCTCCCAATGGTATTGGCACATCTAAGGTTTCTAATCCAGGCAACATATAATCAAACCAATAAGAATATTCTAAGGTAAACATTCTTGTTAATAGGTTTTCGTTTCTATTAAAATAGTTTAATGCACCTTGTACAACCACGTATTCTTTTGGAAGTTTTTTAAACATTAAAAATGCTTTTTTCAATTGCCAAGTATCAGGAATATCTTCAGCATCATAAATGGTTAGTAACTCACCACGTGAAAAGAAAATGCCATAATTACAAGCTTTTGGTTTTGTTTTTGGCATCATAAAAGGTACAACAACTACTTCAAAATTTGCAGGGAAATCTAAATCTCTAACAGCATTTAAAGTTTCGTCGTCATCTTCTTCTATCAATAATTTTACATCCAATTTTTCTTTAGGATAGTTTAATCCTTTCAAATTCCAAATTAATTTTCTAATTAATTTATCTTCTTTATATACTGGAAGTAAAATAGTGTAAACAGGAACTTCTTCATTTTTTAAAGCACCTAATTCCTCAATAGATACATCATCGTGCAACTCAGATTGAGATCCTTTTAATGCCAAGTATAATTTAAACATTATTGAACCCAAGAATGCTACACTAGCTAAAAAGTTTAAAGCAATAATGGTTGGAATGGAATAAACAAACAACATCACAACAACGAATCCAACCATACCAAAAATAAATAATAATTGAGAATCGGTAAAAGTTATATGGCCAGAACTCGAAGGATCTTTTTTTAATAAACTATAAACTGCTTCGTTTACTAATTCTCTTCCTCTAATGGTATGTGCAAGCCAAATAATATCCAAATCGTCTGCAGCTACAAGTTTAATATTTGTTCTAAACTTTGCCATTAAACTGTTGGCAAGTCTTTCATCAAAAGGATCAGCGGCAGCTACCAATAAGCTGCCGTCGAAATCTTGTTTTAAAGGTATATATAAGAAAGAATTGATATGATGGATATCGCATTGATTTAAATACGATGGATCAATTTCATAATTTCTCACATCAACTATTTCTTTTCCTTCGTTCTTAAGAAAAATTTTGTACTCTTTTCTTGTTAAAAATCCAAAGCATAGTGCAACCTTTATAGGGGCGTAACTATATGTAGTTGCAATTGCTTCTACTCTATCTTGTTTTTCGGTATCAAAATTATTTTTAGATACCATTAAATCTATTGCACTACGAATCATAAGTTAATACTTTCAAAAGGATGAATTATTGCTTAATACATTTTACAATTTATTAAGCTATTTTAAACAACCGAATCAGTAGCTTGTTTAACTCTGCCTTTAACCATAAAATAGCCAAGAATTAATAATACTATCAATAGGCCCATTACCCAGAACTTATAATTGTTCCAGAAACGTTCAAAGTCGCTCATATTATTTGCATAGCTAACTATATTATTATCTTCTGGTGCTTTAAAGAAATAGTTACTGATACCATTATTATTAGCAATACAGATATTACTTTCAATTTCTGTTAACTGAGTACTAAAATTTTTCACTACACTTAAATATGAACCTTGAATAGCACTATCTCCTCCTAATGAAGTTACCATTAAGACTGTGTTTCCTTTATCTCTAAAAATTTGAGCTAAACCACTATTAGAAAAATCGTTGATAGAATAACTTGCAGCTCCTTGCATTCCTTTATAAATACTGAAATCTTTATCAAAACTGATAGGCAATACTTTGCTATCAAACTTTTTAATAAAATTATCATTTCTGTCAATCAATGCAATTAAATTATAATCAGCTATATCACCTACACTTGCAGAAGTTACAATTGGAGGAACTATTAGTCTGCTATAATCGTTCTTTAATGGAGTATTAAGTTGATAATATATTTCACCAATTGAAGAAACCACTTTACCCAAAATATTTTGAGAAACTACTATTTTAGTTTGTTTTTTTCTAAATTCTGCCGGGAAATTAAAAAAGCTAAAGAATTTATTTTCTCTTTCTCCTGTGTAGGTTAAACTAGATGTTTTTGTATTAATAAATGCAAAGAAATTACTAAATCCATCTTTACACACATCCTTTCCTGGATAGAATCGAAATTCGATTTCTAAAGTATTGAACTTTGTAAGTAAATGTGTTTTTAAATCAATATCATTAATAAAGTTAGTTTTATCAGACAAGTTGCCATTATAAACTAAATTTTGATTTAAATAAACATTTACAAAACCTCTATCATCTGGTTTTAAAATTGAAAAATAGCTCTCTAAATGTAAAGTTAGTTTTGTTGGAATTGCATTAAAATTAGCCAAAGAAAAATTGAATTTTTTACGCAATGCACCAATACCTTCCATTAAATCACTATTACCACCCATATCGGCTAAAGGTGTAACTAATGGAGATGCTCCTGCAACAATTTCAGTAGATATAGTTGCATCAGATATTAATAATTTATCTGTAAATGCACTACTTAATCTTTTATTACTTGCTAGTGTATTAATTGCTTTTTTGTAACCTGCATTATCGCCTCCAGTAATTACCATCACATAACGTTGGCTCATACCTACATTAATAGGCACTAATGCAATTAAACCCTGACCAGAAGAAACTGCAGGCAATGCTTGTTTAACAGAATAGGGAAGTTTATCTGAAACTCCAGCAATAATGCCACCTGGCACAGAATCTTGAGGAGAATAAGTTGCAGTAAACACCTGTTTAGATGCTGCACCTTGACGAACAATTGCATAAAGCAATCCTCCTGCCATTAAATCATCAATGTCTGCTTGATCTGGTGTATAAACTGAATTATATTCTTGAATCATCTCTTTAATACTTCTTTGATAATTGAAAGTATTTTGAGTTGTAGCAGCGATGTAAGAAGAGTTTTTAACTCCTAACCAACAAGCTGGATTATCAATATCTTTACAATACTCATCTCCAACACTCATTTTAGCAGCTATTCGAAGTTTAATAAATCTGCCATCTGGTTGTAAATATTTTGTGTTTAGAGGAACTCTAACACTCAAAACAGTATCAACTGCAGAAGTAACTATTCTTTGTGTGTATACTGGTTCATCTCGTAAGTAAACCACAACAAAAGAATTGTTTGGATTAAGAACTTGTGAAGCTCTTAGGTTAATTACTAAACTACATTGATCGATATTATCATCTGGCTTTACTTTAAGAAAATAACTTAAAGAACCTGAGATACCATTGATGGATGCATCATCGTAGCCCATTGACTTGAAAGTCCTATCTTGTGCGTTTATTTGTAAAGCACAAAAAATTAAAGCTACGGATAAAAGAAATTTAGATTTCATATTATTTAAATTTACTGGGTACTTGGGAATTCAATTTTAAAATAGTTACCTGTTGCATCTTCACTACTAAAAGTAAAAGATCCATTCATTGTTTCTACTAATTTTTTTGTTGCTGCTAAACCTAAATCGTTTAAAGCATTTTCATCGGTAATAGAATTAATTTTTAGTTTGTTAACCATTTCGGTTAATTTTTCCATACCAATTGCAGCACCATGGCTTATAGTTTCTACTACAGCTTTTCCACCATTACTTTCTGCTCTAACTGTAATAATTGAACCAGGTTCGCTGTGTCGAATTACGTTATTCATTAGCTTACTTAAAACTTGTTCTGTAAACAATTTATCTAAGTAAACTGGGTTAGCTGCCGGAGAAATATTTAATTGCAAACTCATATTTTTTAACATTGCTGATTCAGCAATTTCAAAAACAGCTTTTTCAACTTCCGGATTTAAATCGAAATTTTCTTTATTAAAATGAAGTGTAGATTCTTCTTTATTTGTAGTAGTTTCTGTTCCACTTAATTTTTGTGCTAAATAAATTAATTTATCATTTTGAGAAGATATAGAAGATATAATATCTAATTGCGATGGTAATAAGTTATAAGAATTAGATTTAATAGAATCGATAGAAGTTTTTACAGTATCAGAAAATGTTTTATAGTCGTGCATTAGTACAGTCATGTTTTCTTGGCTGTTCACATTTACAACTTTTAACTTTCTGTTTGTTTCTTCAATTAAATAATGTTGGTCTTTTATTTTTTCATTTCTATCTACTAATTTTAAATTAGCTTCATTAATCATAATACTTCTTTCTGTATCTCTACATAATAAAGTAAATCTTGTATATGCTAACAAACAAGAGAAAGCAGAAATTAAAAAATACACTCCACCACCATGGTCAATCATTATACTATACTTATCTACTCTATTTTTTAAAGAGTAAATAAAGAATATTACAATATAAGATGCAATGCACACGTATATTGAATTAATGGGTGGCCAGAAAATAGTTGTATTAACTATTAACATGACAATAGACAAAATTAGAAAGTAAGCCAACGTAGAACCTGATGTTGGAACTACACCACAGATTATTGCATGAACAAAAATGTTCACTCCAACAAACCATGATACAGTTTTAATATAGCTCCAATTTTGTTTTGTTGAATAAGTGTATATTAAATAAGATACACCCCAACCTATTAGGCGAATCAATGTAAAGTCTAACCACAAGTCGCGAGAAAATAAGTAATCTATTAAAAGAAACAAGGGCAGTGAAAACAAAGTTGTCCACATAACAACGTTTGCATAATACTTCCCTCTTTTACTTAATTCTTGGGTAAAAACATTTTTGTTGATATTCGCGTAAGAAAATTTGTAATCGTTATACATATTTATTTTTATGCAGTCAAATTTTGATAAATGCTTAATCACATTTCTTGATGTGAAAATAACAACTAAGGTTTCAAGATTACTTATCTTGATAACTTTTTATTTCTTACTCTCTCAATTCACATTTTGTGTAAAAAAGGGATTTCCTACTTTACCCGAAATAAAAAATAGCTTGGGTAGTGGTACTAATTTATCGTGGTATGAACACACCTGGTCATCGCCTGAAACCCTATTAAAAGCTGATGTTGCAGCCAAATTAACACAGATAGCAAATCAAGGATTCAAGACAGTTAGATTACCTGTTGCATTTGATTTATTTGTTTATCCTAACTCATCAACACTACAACCAGAGCTTTTAAAAAAGCTAAAAGAAATTTATTATACTTGTTATAATTTAAAGTTGCATTTAATTATTACATATCACTACGGAATTTTTGATGAGAACAGTTTATACAACGAAGAAATAAATCATGTGTCATGGCTTTGGAAGCAAGTACAGCAAGAGTTTAAGGGTCATGGATATGATTATCTTTTTTTTGAATTATATAATGAACCAACTATGGGAGCATTTCGCTGGAAGCTTACCGTTGAGAAATTAATTAGTTATATTAGGCAAGAGGATCCAAGTAGAATATATATTATTGGTGGTACAAATTATAATGGATTAAATGATTTAATTGAGCTTGGAAAACTAAAAGATGAAAAATTATTTTACACTTTTCATTTTTACGAGCCTTATATTTTTACACATCAAGGTGCAGACTGGACAATTGATAAAACTTATATGAAAGGATTCCCCTATCCATATAGAAGAAAAAAAATGCCACCAATGAGTAAGGATGCAATTGGCACTTCTGTTGAAAAAGATTATACAAAATATTATTACGAAGGCACTAAACAATATATAACTAGTAGGCTAAGGGAAGTAGCTGGTTTTTGTTTAAGAAACAACATGCCACTTATATGTACAGAGGCTGGAGTTATTGATATTGCTGATGTTGAGTCGAGAGCAAACTATTTAAAAGATATTACTTTAAGTATGCACGAATATAGAATTCCATTAACATTATGGGACTATGATCAAAGATTTAAAATATTAAAAGACTCAACAACATTATTTAAAACTTTACAGCCATGGATAAGGAAAAGTAAAAGAGGTACTAAATAATAATTTTAATTACATCTATAAATTTCAGCACCTAAGGCACGAAATCTTTCATCAATTTTTTGGTAACCTCTATCTATTTGTTCAATGTTTTGAATAACACTTTTTCCTTCAGCACTTAATGCTGCAATTAATAAAGCTTGCCCTGCTCGAATATCAGGACTGCTCATCGTTATTCCACGAAGTTTATTTTTTCTACCTAAGCCTATAACTGTTGCCCTATGTGGATCGCAGAGAATTATTTGTGCACCCATATCAATTAATTTATCAACAAAAAACAACCTGCTTTCGAACATTTTTTGATGAATTAATATACTTCCTTTTGCCTGTGTTGCTATTACTAAAACTATACTTAATAAATCTGGAGTAAATCCTGGCCAAGGATGGTCGTACATTGATAATACACTTCCATCTAAAAATGTTTGAATTTCATAAACATCTTGTTCTGGAATATAAATATCATCTCCTTTTATTTCAAGTTTAATTCCAAGCTGCTGAAATTTTTCGGGTATCATTCCTAAATGTTCAACACCTGCATTTTTTATTGTTAAACTACTTTGTGTCATAGCTGCTAAGCCAATAAAACTGCCCACTTCAATCATATCTGGCAGCATGGTATGATTGGTTCCATTCAACTTTTCAACACCATTAATAATTAACATATTGCTACCAATACCTTTAATATTAGCACCCATTCGAACTAACATTTTACATAACTGTTGAATATAAGGTTCGCATGCAGCATTATAAATTGTTGTTTCGCCTTCTGCTAAAACCGAAGCCATTAAAATATTTGCAGTACCAGTAACCGAGGGCTCATCGAGTAACATAAATGCACCAAATAATTTATCAGCTTTTACAATAAAAATATTTTTTATATTATCGTAAATAAAAGTTGCACCCAATTTTTCAAAGCCAATAATATGTGTATCTAATCTTCTTCTTCCAATTTTATCTCCACCTGGTTTTGGAATAAACGCTTTTTTAAATCTTGCTAACATTGGCCCAGCAAGCATTACAGATCCACGAAGCATTCCACCTTTTTTTCTAAACTCATCGCTTGCTAAATAATCAATATTAATATTATCTGCTTTAAACGAATAAGTATGAGCATCAAATTTGTTTACTACAACGCCCATTTCTTTTAATAAATCAATTAAAAGATTTACATCAATAATATCTGGTATATTAGAAATAATAACTTCTTGTGCAGTTAATAAAACTGCACTAATAATTTGCAAGGCTTCATTTTTTGCACCTTGAGGAATTATGGTTCCACTTAACTTTTTACCTCCTATTACTTCGAAACTTGCCATAATGATTTATTGAAATTTTTGCAATTAAAATACAAATTAAAAATAAGAATTAATAATTACCATTTAGTAAACATTCTATCTAAATAATCTTCCTTAAATTCTATAAAAGTTGGATTTCCAGATGCTGTGGTGTTAGGTGTTTGACACTTAAATAAATCTTCAATTAAATGATGGATTTCTGTTTGAGATAATTGTTGTCCTTCCTTTATTGCGTTTTGTTTGGAAAAGCAACGAATTAATTTTTCCCTTTTTCCAAATTTTATATCGCTACTAAAATGTTTAAATTGTTCTAATAATAATTCAATACTATTTTTTTCATTACCCTGCGAAACGTCTGCTGGCGTTCCTTGTATTACAAAGTTGTTGTTACTCACAAAATCAATATCATAGCCTAGTTCATTAATATCAAGTAATAATTCTAATAACAAAATAGTATCGGTTGGAGCCAATTCAATTTTTATTGGAAACAAACTTTTTTGAGTAATAGATTTTTTATTGTTTAATAACTTACTATACTTTTCATATAAAATTCTTTCGTGTGCTAATTGCTGATGAATTAACATAAATCCACTTGGTGTTGATGAAATAATATATGAATTATGTAGTTGAATATTTATTGCATGAAATGAATTGAAAGTTGATTTATTTAAAACCTGAAATTCACTAGATTCAAATTCAAATTTTTTGCCTTCTTCAATTGTTTTTTTTCTGTTCTCTTCAATAGAATGTGAGGGTACAAAAAAATCTTTCCAATGTTTTAATTCACTTTTTTGTGTTGGCTCAATAAAATGTGCTTGATTTTTTTTTGTAAAAGTTTTAAATAAAGTAGAGGTTGATGCTGCTTCTCTTATCTCATCTGTAAAAGGATTATTAACTGCATCGAGACTTTGAATATTGGCGTTTAAAGTAAAATCTAAACTTGGTGCAATACTGAATTGAGCTAATGCATGTTTAACTGCAGCTTGTACAAAAGCATATACAATTTTTTCATCTTCGAATTTTATTTCTTGTTTTGTTGGATGAACATTTATATCTATTTGCTCTGGGTCTAAATCAATAAATAAAACATAACTTGGATAACTATCTTTTGACAATAAATTTTCGCAAGCAGAATTTACTGCATGATTTAAGTAAGCACTTTTAATATATCTATTATTTACAAAAAAATACTGATCCCCTCTTGTTTTCTTTGCTGTATCTGGTTTTCCAATAAATCCATATACATTTAAATAGTCTGTATTTTCTTTTACTGGAACTAATTTTGAATTATAATTGTTGCCTAAAATTTGTAGTACCCTTTGTTTTAAATTTCCAATTTCTAGATGAAAAACTTCTTGACCATTTGCATTTAACGAAAAGAAAATATTTGGATACGCCATAGAAACTCTAATAAACTCTTCAACAATATGTTTCATTTCTACTGCATTGCTTTTTAAAAAATTTCTGCGTGCAGGAACATTAAAAAACAAATTTTTCATACTAATACTAGTACCAGTATTAAATGCACAGGGTTCTTGTTTTATTACAATACTATTTTCAATTTCAATATAAGTACCAATTTTATCGCTATCCTTTTTAGATTTTAATTCCACTTGAGCAACAGCAGCAATGCTGGCTAAAGCTTCTCCTCGAAACCCCATTGTTTTAATTCTAAATAAATCATCAATTTTTTTTATCTTGCTTGTTGCATGACGCTCAAAAGCCATTCTAGCATCAGTTTCACTCATTCCAGTTCCATTATCTATTACCTGAATTAAGTTTTTACCTGCATCTAAAACAATCAATTTTATTTCTGTTGCTCCAGCATCAATAGCATTTTCCATTAATTCTTTTACAGCACTCGCTGGTCTTTGTATAACTTCTCCAGCTGCAATTTGATTAGCAATATTATCTGGCAATAAGTGAATAATGTCGGCCACTAATAATGTATTAAGTGTATTAAAGTTTAATAATTTTCTGAGTAATTTGTGCTTCTTTTAATAACAAACTTATTTGGTATAATCCAGCATTTAAATAAGAAACATTAATTTTATTTGTCTGAAACCCTTTTCGTAACTCGATTTTATTTGAACTAACTATTCTCCCATATAAATCTGTTATAAGTATTGTTGCAAATTCTGACTTATTTGAATTTATATTTAAATTAACTAAATTATCAATTGGATTTGGATAAATACTAAATGCATTGATTTCGCTTTTTGTAATATTTATAGAGCTCACCTTAGAATATGAATATTTTCCATTATTATCAATTTGTTTTAATCTATAATAATTTATTCCGTTAAATGGATTTTTATCATTAACAAAATATTCATTAATGGTAGACTGATTTTTTGCTATTACTGAATCCAAACTATAAAACTCTACACCGTTGCTTGATTTTTCTACAATAAAATTTTTATTATTAATTTCATTTGTAGTTCTCCAATGTAACTGAACAGTTCTATTATTATTTAAATTAGCTTGAAAAGATAGTAGTGTTACAGGCACAACGCCTGTTTTTGTGTACCATATAGGTGATGTAATTGTTCTATTGCCAGCAATTGTTATATCTGCATAATAATAACCTGTAGAACCTTCAGGTATTAAGTTATCTGAATAAAATAAATTATTTCCACTCATAGATGAAATTTGAATAGGCAAATTTCCTGTGCCAATTGTGCCATACATTAATTTAATAAAAGGAGTTGCAACTGAGTTTGATGGATCTATAGCATAAACACTTATTGCAGGTGCATTAGAACCAGAAATGATACTTCCCATTACTTCATTATTAATAGTAAAATTTACTCTGGTATCACAATCTTCTGTTGCATAAAATCTTCTTGCTTTCATTGCCCCATAAAAATTTAAACTATTAAGTGCAGGTGCAATTACAGCTAAACGATTATTATTACTTCTACCAAAATTTGTGTTATGAGAATCATGATCCATTAATGGTCCAATGTGATATCCTTTAGAAAGCATTTTATTATAAAAATCAATATATCTCATTGATGTTGGAGGATCGCTATAGGTTGTATTTGTAGAAAATGCTGGTCCACTTGCTATTGCAGATCCAACAACAGCACTATCTGCAGATGCATTATAAGAAATATTTGATAAGTTATTATAATCTGCAAAATCGGGATGAGCAAATGTGGCAAAAGCATTTAGCCCACTATTATTTAAATTATTTATTGTTCTAAATAAACCTGTAGTTGAAGTAGATTCTGGCGAACCTATATAATCACTCTTTGGAACATAAATATTATAATTACCGTTTTCCCAACCTATTAAACTATTTGTACCATAAATTAAAACATGTCCTCCATTTGCAATAACGCCATATTCCATTCCATACAAAGCTAAAAAATTAGAAGATGTTGCTGCTGCTGCTTGATTTAAACCTGGTTGAAAATTTGATAATAGCATATTTGCACCAGAGTGATTATGATCTGAAATACCTAAAAAATCCAAACACAAAGAATTTTTTGCATAAGCATAATTATCAGCTGGAGTGAAAGATGTATTATCTACATTGCCATCAGAATAAGATGAATGAGCATGCAGATTACCAAAATAATAATTATATACTGAAGATGATGTTGTAGTGGTATTTGCTGTTAATGGATTTAATGTTTGATACATTGGCGATGTGCCTGTACAAATATTATTTCTAGAAAAAACAAAATAATAATATTGAGTAATACTAGTTAATCCATTATCTAAAAAAGAACTTGAAGTATTATTAGAAACAACTGTTCCATTGCCAATTATATTTCCAGCTACATAATTTATTCCATTTACTGGTAAACTTGATAATGTTGTCGATAAACTTCTAACTACTAAATATCCATCTGCAACTGTAGTAACAAAATATCCATTTACAGAATTATTTGTAGCCGTTAAATTTAATTGCGTAGGCTGTGCAATTGGTGCTACACAAATTGGTAAAGAAAAAGTTGTAGCATTTGAAGTAAGGGGCAACACTGTTCTATAAGCAGGACCATTATTACAATTTTGGCTTTGTATTGCAAAAACATAAAAGAAATATTGAGTGCCACTTATTAAATTTGATGAAGTAAAACTGGTAATCGAAGTTCGCGTAACTACTGTACCATTACCCAAAACATTTCCACCATTATATACAGTTCCATTATTTAAAGTGCCGGTAAAAGTTGAAGATAAAGATCGAATAACTAAATATTCATCTGTATTTAAAGCTGCATCAAAAGTTCCAGAAATGCTTGTTGTAGAAATGCTATTAAAAATTAATGAAGTAGGTTGTGCTAACGGTGCAACACAATTTATTGGACCAGATAAAGTAGTTGCAGATCCCACCATTGCTGGTAAATTAGAATAAAGTGGCCCACCTGTACAAGCATTGTTCATAGAAAAAACAAAGAAATAATATGTTGTAGAATTTGATAAACCCGTTGCTGTTACTGTATTTCCACTGGTAATTGAAATTACAGTTCCATCTCCTAAATTATCTCCTAAATTATAATTATAAAAATTTACAGGGTCGGAACTTAGCAAACTATTACTGCTCATAACTACTAAATAATTATTTGGAGCTGGAGAAGCTGGAGAAAAAGAAAACTGAATTGAATTATGTAATACTGTATTTGTAAAAAATCCAAAGGGCTGTGCAGTTGGCGTAGTACATGGTATTGTTGGCAATGCAGTTACTTTTATATTATCTAAACTAATTCTGGGTCTTGAACCTCCCGTTCCACCAGTACCATTTGAATAATAAAATCGTAATCGAGCAGATGATGAACCACTAAAATTAGCAGGCAATGCAATATTACTAATGCTTCCAGAAGTTGGGCTATTATTTGTAAAATTTAAAACCTGTGCTAAGGGTAGTTCTGTAAAACTAACGCCATCAATAGACCCATAAACTCTTAAAGACCCTTTTCTATCTCCTGTACTATTATTTAACGAAGCCCAATCAAAACTAATCGTACCAGCATTTACAGTTGTGAAATTTAAAAAAAAATCAATTGCAATTGAAGAAGTGTTATCTGTTGTTCCAGATGAAATCATAAAAACAGATTGAGAACCTCTATAAAAACCAGAGCTATAAAAAGTTCCTCCGGGTGTTTGAAAAAAAGTAGAAGCATTTGTTATTCTTGTTCCATTAGGAATAGATCCAACTCCACCCACATCAATTCCTTTCCAAGCCGAAGCACCACTTCCAGAAACAAAATTTCCATCTGCTGGTAAACTATTAAATATCCAATTACTAATATCAGAAAAGTTTTCTGTGTATGAAAGACCAGATTGAGCAGCCATATTAACTGGCGTTTGAGAAAATGCTTGATTAACCATGTAGAAAAACACAATAAATACTAATGTCATTTTTTTCATTCTATTGAATTATACTTTTTTTTAAGGTTACAAAAATAAGTACTAATAAATTTCTTCTCTGTTAAAAACAAAAGCTATTCATATCTAATTGCTTATTTTAGCAAGGTTTCAAAAAAATAGTTATGCAAAAACAAACTTCATCTTGGTTTAGCCCTGTATTAAATAAAGAAATGCCAATAGTTAGCTATGGCTACAATGGTTTTGCACTTTTATTAATTCCCACAGCTGCAGCAGATTATTTAGAATACGAACGTTTTAAAATGATTGATGCATTGGCACCATTTATTAATAATGGGAAAATGAGAGTATTTAGTATTGATAGTATTAATAACGAAAGTTGGTTAAATAACGAAATGAAACCCGAACATAAAGCCATTCGACAAAATCAGTTTAACGATTATGTGTTTAATGAAGTAGTTCCTTTTATAAGAAACAACACTAGCCAAGAAACTTTTATTTATACCTGTGGTGCAAGTTTTGGTGCTTTACATTCTATGAACTTATTTTTAAAACGACCCGATATAATTAATGGTTGTATATGTATGAGTGGTGTGTACGATTTAACTGAATACACTAAAGGATATTGGGACGAGCAAGTTTATTTTAATAGTCCTTTTCATTATGTGCCTAATTTAACCGACCCCTGGTTTTTCGATAAAATAAAAGCCAGTCATCACATACATATTTATACTGGCTCTGGTAGTTACGAAGATCCTGAAGCTAATAAAAAATTTAGTCAAGTACTTTGGGATAAAGATATTTGGCACGACATTGATATTTGGGGACCCGATGTTTCACACGATTGGCCAACTTGGAGAGCCATGTTACCCTATATTATTGAAAAAAAGTTTTAGTTATTAATTTATTTTTTGAATGAAGAAATTTTGGAGATACTTAAAAAAAATACTCCTTTGGTGTTTTATTTCCTCTTTAATTTATATTGTTATTTGTAAATGGATAATGCCTCCATTTACAATAACACAATTAAGTAATGCAATTAGTTTTGGTTTAAAAAGAGATTATGTAAATTTTAACGAAATATCTTACAATGCAAAGTTGGCAGCTATTGCAAGCGAAGATCAAGCTTTTCCAGACCATAGTGGATTTGATTGGGATGCCATTGAAAAAAGTTTAAAACCAAAAAAGAAAAATAAAAAAACAAAGATTCCTTTAGGTGGTGGTGCAAGTACCATTACACAACAAGTTGCTAAAAACGTTTTTTTATGGCAAGGCAGTGGTATAAGTAAGTATATCAGAAAAGTTCCTGAAATTTATTTCACATTTATGATTGAATTGGTTTGGGGCAAAAAAAGAATATTAGAAGTCTATTTAAATTCAATTGAAATGGGTAAAGGAATTTTTGGAATAGAAGCTGCTTCGCAGAATTATTTTAAAAAATCTGCAAGTAAACTAACAAGAGAAGAAGCAGCAAAAATTATTGCTTGTTTACCAAATCCAAAAAAATTTACTGTTGTGCCATTAAGTAGAAGAGTTGCTTGGCGTTACACACAAAGTTTAATAGAGATGAATAATATTGAAGATGATATGGATGTTTTAGAAATAATAAAAAACTAATAGTGTATTCTCAAAAAAAAATATTAATTAAACTGTTGTTTTTATTTCTACCATTTACAATTATATTTTTCTTCTTAGAACATCAATTAAAAACAAAACCATTTGTAAGCAGTTATTCTATTAAAAAAAAATATTTAGAAACTCAACTAGATAGTATTGAAACATTGATTCTTGGCTCATCTCAGGCTTTTAATGGAATTGACCCCATTTGTTTTTCAACAAAAACATTTAACCTTGCAAACGTTTCGCAAACACTTTATTACGATAAAAGATTAACGTTACAATATCTTCCAAAACTTACAAAACTTAAAACTGTAATAATAAATATTGGTTATTTTTCTTTTTTTTATCAGTTGTTTGATATTAAAGAAAGTTGGAGAGATTATTATTATTTACAACATTTTGGAATTAAATATTATCAGCTTTCAAATTTTTCACTAACTAATTATTCGGCGGTTTTAACTTATAAAATTCCACACACATTTAAGTTATTATTAAAGAATTTTAAAGACGAAACTGCAATAGAAATTTTAAGAAATGGATACCAGCCAAAATTTATTCAAGAAACAATTAGCGATAGTGTAGGATTAAAAAGAGTAACACTTCATAACGATGAAAATTTTAAACGAAGAACTGAAATAGAAAAAGACCTCGAAGATTTTATTAAACAATTAAGCAATAAAAAAATAAATGTAGTATTTGTTACAACGCCTGTGTTTAATACTTATTCTAAGTTTTGTAATAATAAAATTATTGATACAAATAATAATTTTATAAGCAGCTTATGCAAAAAATATAATTGTAAATATCTAAACTATTTTAGCGATTTGAAGTTTGAGAAAACTGATTTTTTTGATAACGACCATTTAAAATATAATGGTGCAAAAAAATTAAGTACGTTAATTAATGATACTTTAAAAGAGTAAATTTAATATTTAAACTTGGGTGCTTTTTTTGCATCCTTCATGGCTTGCGGATTACCAGCAGCTAATTTTTCAGCTCCAATATTTCTTCCATTAGTTGGGCAACCAGTTTTGTTTGAACCAAAAATACTACAAGAACTTAAAAATGCTATCATCCCAAAAGCTATTAATATTTTTTTCATTACAAAAGTTGATATGCAAATTAAACGAATCTTTTTAAATTAAATTTCACAAAATTATTTTTCATCAAACTTATACCAACTCGAATACATAAGATAATTATTTGCAATTCTATCAATTTCTCCATTTATCATTTCTTGAGAAATATCTTTTACTTTTTTTGCAGGCACACCAGCATAAATACTTCCTGTTTCAACAATTGTATTTTCTAAAACTACTGAGCCAGCTGCTATTATTGTATTACTATTTACAATACAACCATCCATAACTATTGAACCCATACCAATTAAAACATTATCGTGAACAGTACAACCATGCACAATTGCATTATGCCCAATAGAAACATTATTGCCAATAATTGTTGCATGTTTACTAAAAGTACAATGTATAACTGCACCATCCTGAATATTTACTTTATTGCCTATAGAAATAGTATTCACATCTCCACGTATAACAGCATTAAACCAAATGCTACAATCGTTACCAGTGATAACTTGTCCAACAACAGTTGCATTAGGAGCAATAAAACAATTTTCACCAAATTTTGGCGAAACATTATTTACAGGAAGTATTATAGGCATAAAACAATATTTAACGAAAATAAGAATTGAATAAATAAATAAGTTCTTTTGCAATTCTAAAATAAAATATGGGCCAAAAAAAATTAATACGTTTCGAAGCAATAAATGAGTTTTCAAATGTGTTTCAACACACCACTGAAATGAAAGGAAAATGGCATGAATATTTTAAAAACAATCATCCAATAATTTTAGAATTAGCATGTGGAAAAGGAGAATATTCTGTTGGTATGGGAAGATTGTTTTTTAACAAAAACTTTATTGGCATTGACATTAAAGGCAATAGAATTTGGCGTGGTGCAAAAACAGCATTAGAAGAAAAATTAATTAATGTTGCTTTTTTAAGAGCTGAAATAGACAAACTCTCTGAATATTTTGAAACTGATGAAGTAACTGAAATTTGGATAACCTTTCCCGACCCACAACTTCGATTATCGAAAGCAAAAAAAAGATTAACACATCCAAAATTTTTAAGATTGTATCAATCTATTTTAAAAAAAGGGGGCTTGGTTCATTTAAAAACTGATAGTCCTAATTTATATAATTTTACTAAAACTGTAATTGAATTATATCAGTTGGACATTTTAGTTGACTATGATAATCTCTATCAAAATCAAAACTTACAACAAGAACTTTATATTAAAACGCATTACGAAAAATTAGATATAGCACAAAGTAATAAAATTCATTATTTGCAATTTAAAATTGATAAAAAGTTGCCACTTGCAATAGATGAAGAATTGAAAAAAATAATTAATGAACAAACAAGAGAAAGAACTTAAAGATTTTTATTTTACAGAAAATGGATTAATGGTTTTTACAGAACAATATCTTTTAAAAAGAGGATTTTGTTGTGGTAATGGTTGCAAGCATTGCCCATACAATTACCAAAATGTATCAGAACCAACCAAGTCAAAAATATTAAAAGAGAAAGAAAATTAATTTCTTAATATGAAAATTAAAAATACAATAATAAAGGAAACAATAAAACCAAAAGAATATTCATTTTTTGCAGATGTTTATGATGTTGTACGACAAATACCAAAAGGTAGAGTTACAAATTATGGTGCAATTGCAAATTATTTAGGAACCAAATTAAGTGCACGCATGGTAGGCTGGGCAATGAATGGAGCACATTACATTAAACCAAAAGTACCAGCTCATAGAGTTGTAAATAGAAATGGAATGTTAACTGGAAAAGCACATTTCTCAACTCCTACACAAATGCAAGAATTGCTAGAAAAGGAAGGGATAATAGTTGAAAAAGATACCATCATTAATTTTAAAACTAATTTTTGGAACCCACAAACAGAACTTAGTTTGTAGTAATGTTGTACTACATTTCATTTTTTAATTTCAAATGATTCAAAAAAAACAAGCTGCTTTAGGTTTTATTTTTGTTACACTTTTAATTGATATAACTGGTTGGGGAATTATAATACCTGTTATACCAACTTTATTACAAAATCTTACTAATTGCAATGTAAGCGAAGCATCGATTTATGGAGGATGGCTACAAATGTCGTATGCAATAATGCAATTTTTCTTTGCTCCTATTTTAGGAAATTTAAGTGATAAATATGGAAGAAGACCTATTCTCTTATTTTCACTTTTTGGTTTTGCAGTAGATTATTTATTTACTGCTTTTGCACCAACTTTACTTTGGTTATTTTTTGGAAGAATTATTGCAGGAATAACTGGAGCAAGTTTTTCTACAGCTGGTGCTTATATAAGTGATGTGAGTACACCAGAAAAGAAAGCACAAAATTTTGGAATGATTGGAGTTGCTTTTGGTATTGGTTTTATAATTGGCCCAGCATTGGGTGGCATGTTAGGAAAATACGATGTTAGATTACCATTTTTTGCTGCAGCATTTCTTGCAATGATGAATTGGATTTATGGATATTTTATTTTACCAGAATCTTTACCAAAAGAAAAAAGAAGAGAGTTTAGTTGGAAAAGAGCAAACCCAATTGGAACCTTATTGCAATTTAAAAAATATCCTATAATTATTGGTTTAGTAATTTCTATTTTTTTATTATACGTTGCATCTCATGCTGTGCAAACTACTTGGGGCTATTATGGCATTTATAAGTTTGGATGGAATGAAACTCAAATAGGATACTCATTGGCTTTTGTGGGATTAGTAGTTGCCATAGTACAAGGTGGATTAATAAGAATTTTAATTCCAAAATTTGGACAAGAAAAAAGTATTTATATTGGTTTAACTTTTTATGCAATTGGATTTTTATTATTTGGATTGGCAACTCAAACCTGGATGATGTATGCCTTTATGTTAGTGTATGGTTTAGGTGGTTTAACCATGCCATCTTTACAAGGAATTATTAGCAATGAAGTACCAGCCAATCAACAAGGTGAATTACAAGGAGGGTTAACAAGTATTATGAGTATTGCACTCATATTTGGGCCACCATTAATGACACATGTTTTTGCGTATTTCACCTCTACAAAAGCTCCATTTATTTTATCGGGGGCAGCTATGTTTTTAGCAAGTTTTCTAACAATTATTAGTAGCTTTTTAGCGTATAATTCTTTGGTACGAAAGAAAAGAAAAAAGAAATTTTAAGTTTTAACTCTCTTATACAAATTATAGTAACATAGTGCCATAGTTACAACAAAAGGAAGTAAAGCAACATTAAATTGTTGAGGTAAAATAAACCATATTACCACTAATAATACTGTAATAATAAATGCAGATTTAAAATAAATTTTTGTGTATAGTGTTTTAAAGTTCAGTGCAAAAACAAAATACAAATTTGTTGGCAATGCCCATATTAAATTATAATTATTAGCAAAACTTTTATGCTCTGTAAAGAACCACATATATAACAATACACATCCTATAATACCTGTTAAAAAAATAAAAAACATTGTTGCATAATTTTTTATTTTTTTTGCAATTAAGTTTTTATTAAACTCTAACAAAAGCATTCCTAAAAAGACAATACTAAAAATAATAATTGGTGAAAACCATTGTTTATACTCAATTGGTAGATTTGTTTTATACTCTTTTTTAGATATTAAAAATTGATGTTTATTATTTGCACTATCAATTGCAAGCATTAAATAAGTTGGCAAAAAAGTAGATTGCTCAATTGTTAAAGGCTTATCCACTTTGCTACCCATTAATAAATCAATTCCCAATTTGCTCCATTGCATATTCATACTATCTAAAAAAATGTGTAATAAATTTCTAAAAGTGGCACTGCTATTAACCAATTTTTTATTGCAAACTAAAGAGCTGTTATTTTTTAATAAGTCTCTAATTCTTGTAGTGCAGTTATCAAATAAAAAATCGTATTTATAAAACTTATTTTCTTCTTTTAAATTTCGAATTAATGATTGCTGAATATTATTTTTTTCTTTTTGATTTAGATTTAATACTTGCTCAACAATAGTTCTATTTTCATTTTTGTATGATAATAAAAAATTATTCCCTTCCTCGATAGATAAAAAATAAAGCAATTTTCCGTGAACAAATTTTGGAAGAAAGTTGGGGTCATTGAAATCGAATGTGCCGAAATTATAAAATAAATCAGTCTGATTTGTAGAATCAATTATTCTTATGGCAGTATGCCCAAATATAGAGTACAACTCATTTCCAGGTGCACAAGTAATTATACTTACTTGCAATCTAGAGTCATCAGTTTGAGAAAAACCTGTAATAGAAAAAAATAATGATAGAAGAAGGGTATATTTTTTCAAAATCATTTTTTTAATTTTAATGCAACCCATGTTTCAAATTTCATTTCAAATTTTACTTCACCTTTATTAACTGTTCCTACATTTTCCCAACCAGTTTTTGTATAAAATAATTCAGCTCTTGTATTTGGTGCAGTGCCTAACCAAATTGTATTTTCAGTTTTCGAAAAATACCAATCAATCATTATTTGTTGTAATTTTTTTCCAATCCCATTTTTTTCAAATTCAGGATGCACAAATAAAGCCCACACATTATTTTCTTTTAAATCTACAATTGAAAACCCTACAATTGCACTATCCATTTCACAAACCCAACCCTTACCTTTTTCTGTAATAAATTCTTTACAATCTTCATCTGTTACTAAGTTTGGATTAGATAGTGTATTTTCTTTAACCAAATTTCTTACTACTTGAATTTGAGGAATATCAGCAATTTTACATTCTCTAATTATCATTACTTATTTTTTGGGTGTACCTATTAGCAAAATTAATGGGGCTATAGTTCTACTTAAATATTGTTTTCTGAAAATAGAAATTAAAAGATTAAAAATAAATTGAATAAACGACTTTATAATATTTCCACTAACATTATAATTCCCTGAAATAATTTGCAATGAAAACTGATTAATTGAATACAATTTATGATATGCACTTGTGCTTAAAATTCTCTCTGTAAAATTTCCAGAAATGGGATCACAAGTATTAAAAGGATGATTTAATACTTCATTTTTCAACTCTCCAGTTTTTAAATATTTTGTAACTAAAACCTTAATATCCTCTTCTTTTAATCCTCTAGATTGTTTTGCTAAATACTCAGTTTTTTTGGGTTCAATATTTGGAAATTCTTGTATAACAATTTTTTTTCTAATATTCAAATATGGCATTCCAACAAATTCATCATTAGCTGTAGCATCATTTTCATTAGTTCCAATTAGTTCATCTTTTTGCATTAATTTATGTAAACTTTTTGTTTTAAAAAAATTATCATTTACAGATGCTGTTGTAAAAGCTGTAATCATTTTGGGGTTTAATGCTGCAATATTTTTATAAAAAATCTCTAAGTTATAAATATGCTCAATTACATCTGTACCAACTATTACATCTAATTCATAAGTATTAAAATTATTGAATAATTCATTTTCGCTACACAAAATACATTGATCAATTTTAATATTCAGTAATTCACTCAATCGAGAAGTTGCTTCAACAAAATTTTTATTAAAATCACATGCGAAAACTTTTTTAAATCCACAATGCTTTGCAAATAATGCTAATAACCCATTACCACATCCAAAATCTAATAAACAAATTTCTTCTTTAGATTTATTTGTATTTACTAAAACATTTTTTAATACAAACGAATAAATTTTCGTATAATAATTTATACTATAAATTACACTTTTTAAATAATTATTTACTAGTGGAGTATTTGAAACAGCATTTGGATTTATAAGTTTTATTTTATTTATAAAGGAAGTTGAATAACTTAAAAAATCCTGATTCATAAAAATTTAATTATTCTACTTCTACTCTTTTATCAACTAAAGCACCTTCATGTGTTTCTATTATAAATTTTCTTTCATCTACTAAATATCCATTTCCTTTTTCGCAAAAATGAACCTTAATATTTTCAACACTAATAGGGTTTCCATCTGGAATATCAGCAATATTATTATGCAAAATATCATGGCCATCAATTATCATTACTAATCCACTTCCAATGGCTTCCATTTTATTTCCTTCTGTAATTAACATACCAGTATCTTCTCCTAAACCAATGCCAATACAACCTGGGTTTGCTGCAACAGCCTGAGCTAATCTTCCAAATCTGCCACGTTTTTCAAAATGACTATCAAAAATTACCTTATCCATAAAACCTAAACCTGTTGTAATTTTTACTTCTCCTTTTAAATGTGCTTTAGTTGCGTTGCCTTCATAAATCATGGTATTGCTCATTGCCATTGCACCAGCACTTGTACCAGCAATTATAAATTTATCGTCATTATTAAATCTTTCTTTAATAATTTGTAGAAACTCTGTACCGCCAAATATTGATGTTAATCGCAACTGATTTCCTCCAGTAAACATTACAACTGTACAAGCTGCTATTCTTTTTAAATAATTATTATCGTTTACATCATCTCTTTTTCTAATATGAATTACATCAACATTGTTACAACCAATTTTAGAAAATGCATCTAAATAATTTTCTCCCACTTCGTAGGGAATTGTTGAAGCAGTGGTAACAATTTCTATTCTTGTACTTAACCCTCCAGCTTCTTGAGCAATTCTTCTTAAAATTCCAAGCTCAAAAAAATTAAGATTGTTTCTTTGTATTTGTCCTGTTTCTAAATTTGTGCCTTTATCCTCAGCTCCCCCAACAGCAATTAACTTTCCAACTGGTATCATCATTTCAAAATTTGTGGTTTTACAAAACTATGGAATTGATGTTTAGAGAGCTTTTTATTTAAAAAAATATCCTATTCAATTACATTAAAATTTGAGTTTAATTCCTCAATCATATCTTTGTAGCAATATAATATTATGAACTCTTCGGTTAAAATTTTTGCAGGAACAGGCTCTCAACAATTAGCTGAAAAAATTGCTAAAAGTTTTGGTTGTAAGCTTGGGAAAATAAATTTACAAAAATTTAGTGATGGAGAAATTCAGCCTGTTTATTTAGAAAGCATTAGAGGTGATTATGTTTTTTTAATACAAAGCACACATTCGCCAGCAGATAATTTAATGGAATTATTATTAATGATTGATGCTGCAAAGCGTGCTAGTGCTTATAAAATTGTTGCAGTAATTCCTTATTTTGGTTATGCACGACAAGATAGAAAAGATAAACCAAGGGTTGCAATTGGCAGTCGATTAGTGTCTAATTTATTAGAAGCTGCAGGTGCCAATAGAGTTATCACAATGGATTTGCACGCACCACAAATTCAAGCATTTTTTGAAGTTCCAGTTGACCACTTAGATAGTTCAGCTATATTTATTCCGTATATAGAAAGTTTAAAATTAAAAAATCTTTGCTTTGCTGCACCCGATGTTGGTAGTACAAATAGAGTAAGAGAAATTGCAAGTTTTTTTAATGCCCCAATGGTAATTTGTGATAAACATAGAAAACGAGCCAACGAAATTTCGAGTATGGTTGTAATTGGTGATGTAGAAGGTAGAGATATGGTTTTAATTGATGATATATGTGATACTGGTGGAACGCTTTCAAAAAGTGCAGCTTTGCTATTAGAGAAAGGAGCCACAAGCATTAGAGCAGTTTGCACACACCCTGTTTTAAGTGGTAAAGCCTATGAAAATATTGACAATAGTGTGATAGAAGAATTAGTTGTTTGCGATACTATTCCACTAAAACAACAATCAAAAAAAATAAAAGTAATTTCAGTTTCAGATTTATTTGCGATTGCAATTCGTAATGCTGCAGAAAATAAAAGTATTACCAGTTTATTTATTCATAGCCAATTGAAAAAATAATTTAATAAACTTTGAGTTTAACCATACATACAAAAGATTTAGTAAAAATTTATAAAAATAGAACTGTAGTGTCTAATGTTTCTATTAGTGTAAATCAGGGAGAGATTGTAGGTTTATTAGGACCAAATGGTGCAGGAAAAACTACTTCGTTTTATATGGTTGTTGGACTTGTGCAACCAGATAGAGGAACTGTTTTTTTAAATAGTAATGATATTACTAAACTACCTATGTATAAAAGAGCACAATTAGGAATTGGATATTTACCACAAGAACCTAGTGTGTTTAGAAAGTTGAGTGTGGAGGATAATATTTTAGCAGTTTTAGAAATGACCAAGCTTTCGAAAGTTCAGCGTTACGAAAAATTAGAAAATTTAATTGAAGAATTTAATTTAGGAAAAGTTAGAAAAAATAATGGGGATAGTTTAAGTGGTGGTGAAAGGAGAAGAACAGAAATTGCAAGGGCTTTAGCAGTAGATCCTAAATTTATTTTGTTAGATGAACCCTTTGCTGGCGTGGATCCTATTGCTGTTGAAGATATTCAAACGGTTGTAGCAAAATTAAAATATAAGAATATTGGAATTTTAATTACAGACCATAATGTAAACGAAACTTTATCTATATGCGATAGAGCTTATTTATTAATTGATGGAAAAATATTTAAACATGGAACTGCAGAGGAACTTGCAGAAGATGAACAAGTGAGACGTTTATATTTAGGAACTAACTTTGAATTGAAACGTAAAGATTGGATTATTGATATGGAAAGAGATAGTGCATTATTAAGAGACGAATTAAAATAATAACTACAAACCCGAGCTATCGCTTGATAGTAAAATATCATGAGGAAAGTCCGGACAGCATAGAGCAATCTACTGGTTAAGAGCCAGGTCTTGTTTACAAGAACAGAAAGTGCCACAGAAAATTACCGCCAATTAAATAATTGGTAAGGGTGAAAACGTAGAGTAAGAGCCTACGATCTATTGCAGTAATGCAGTTTATGGGTAAACCTTAGATGCTGTAATGCCACATATAGGTGCTTTTGAGGGCTGCTCGTTCGAGCCTTAGGGCAAGTACCAGGGTAGGCAGCAAGACTTAGTTAGTAATAACTGAGCTAGATAAATGATAGTTTAGAAACAGAATCCGGCTTATGAGGTTTGTGGTTATTGTATTTTAATAAAAAGTCCTTTCTAATTTTTTTGAAAGGACTTTTTTGTTGTTATTTCTTTTTCTTTTCTTCAGTTTCTTTTTTTGTTGTTCTTAATCTACCTTTTTCAAAAAGTTTTTGTTGAATTAGCCATTCTATTTGCCCATTAACACTTCTAAATTCATTTGAAGCCCATTGCTCCAAAGACTTATAAGTGTCTTCATCAATTCTTAAAACAAAACTTTTTTTATTTGCCACAAGCTTTCATTTTGATATAATTAATTATATAAAGTACCGGTATTTAAAACTGGTGAAGCAGCCCTCTCACCACAAAGCACCACCATTAAGTTGCTTACCATTGCTGCTTTACGCTCTTCATCTAAATTTATTATATTTTTTTTACTTAATTGTTCTAAAGCCATTTCTACCATACTAACAGCACCT
>JANOVK010000217.1:0-2243 GCA_031417315.1 Chitinophagaceae bacterium
TCGAACCGGAGCAGATCGCTGACCGGCGTAGCGCGGTAGTCATCGCGGGGAACGAAGGTGTGGCCGAACGGGGCGCCGCTCGAATGTGGTGGTCTCGCTGCATACCCGGCGGTTTGCGCGTTCACCTTCCCGGTGGCCGAATACACGAAGGGGGGCGAGAACGTCACCATTCCCGGCCTCGAGCTCGTCTCTACGAAGGACTACCTGCCGTAACCCGCCGACAACCCTCTGCGCGCGAAGCCACCTCTCGTGACTGACTACGTCTTCTATTTGCTGCTCGGTAGCGGGGCGGCTGCAATCATCGCGGCGCTCGGACTCGGGTTGGTCATCACGTACCAGGGTTCGGGCATCGTGAACTTCGCCTACGGCGGGATGGCCATGTGGACGGCGTTCGTCTATGCCGACCTCCGGGCAGGCGCATACCCGTTTCCGATTCCCGGGCTCCCGGCGCGCTACCACTTCGGTAGCGACGTCGGGTTCCGGTGGGCCTTCCTTCTTGCCATGACCACTGCCGCGGCAGTGGGGCTCACCGTCTATCTGCTCGTGTTCCGACCGCTGCGAAAGGCCCCGGCGCTCGCCCGCGTCGTGGCCAGCGTCGGGCTGGTCATCGTGCTCACGGCGCTCGTGCAGGGTCGATTCGGCGACACCACGGTCTTAAGGGTTCCAAGCATCCTGCCAAGGGAACCGGTGACGATCGCCACCGGTCTCACGGTGCCGCGCGACGGCCTCTGGTTCGCGTTCATCGTGCTCGTTATTACTGCGGCACTGTGGTCAATGCTGCGCTTCACGCGGATCGGCATGATCACCCGGGCCGCGTCAGAGAATGAGAAGGGCGCAGTCCTGCTCGGCTTCTCACCGGAGTTGCTGGCCGGAGCGAGTTTCGTGATTGCCTCGATCCTTGGCGGGCTGATTGCCATCCTTGCGGCCCCGATGATTCAACTCAACACGACGGTGCTCACGTTCGGCTTCCTCATTCCGGCAGTCGGAGCCGCGCTGATCGGCGAGTTCAAGAAACCCCTGCCGACCGTGGCCGTCGGACTGGCGATCGGCATGATCCAATCGGTGTTTACGAAGCTCCAGGTCGACCTCAGCTGGTTCCCAAAGTATGGAGCACGCGAAGGCCTGCCTTTCGTCGTGATCATCGTCGCAATGGTTGCACTCGGCGAGCGACTGCCGGACCGCGGGACCGTCGACAATTGGAAGCTTCCCGCCGTCCCCCAGGCCCGGATGACGCCGTTCACGGTGCTCGCCCCCGCAGCCGTGGCGATCGCTGGACTGTTGCTCCTCGGACCACTGTGGCGTGGTGCGATCATGACGACGACAATCGCCATTGTCTTCGCTCTCTCGCTGGTGATCCTGACCGGCTTCGGTGGTCAGACCTCGCTTGCACAGATGGCCTTCGCCGGAGTGGCCGGATTCACCCTCTCCAAGTTCGCGATTCGATGGGACATACCGTTCCCGATCGCACCGATTCTCGCCGCGCTGGTCGCCACCGTGTTCGGTCTCATCGTCGGACTGCCCGCATTGCGTGTCCGCGGAACGAACCTCGCGATCATCACGCTCGCCGGCGGAGTCGCCGTCGGGGAGTTCCTGTTCAAGAACCCCGACTTCATCGGCGACGCGTCGACCGGAGGAGCACGAGTTCCGAATCCGAAAATCGGTGGCTGGGACGTCGGGTTGATCCTCGGTACCAAGTCATCGAGGCCGGTGTTCGGGATCTTCCTCGTGCTGGTGGTGGTCGTGCTCTGTGTCCTCGTGGGCAACATCCGCAGGAGTTCCACCGGCCGCCGCATGCTTGCCATCCGCTCAAACGAGCGAGCAGCAAGTGCGATCGGCAACAACATCGCTAACGGGAAGATGATGGTGTTCGCAATATCCTCGTTCATCGCCGGAATCGGAGGCTGCCTCATCGGTTACCGCTTCGGTTCAGTTTCCGATGTGTCGTACGGGACGGTTGCGTCACTCGCGGCGCTGGCCGTTGCGTACCTCGGAGGAATCACCAGCGTCAGCGGTGCCGTTGCGTCCGGGATTGTGGCCTCGTCGGGTGTGGCGTTCTACACAACGACACGCGTGATCGGCTCGCTCGGAAAGTGGGAGCTCTACATCGGGGGCGTCCTGTTGATCTTCACGGCGATTCAGAATCCCGAAGGCATCGCCGGAGCATTCCGCGCCCAGGCTGCCGAAAAGAAGCGCAAGAAGTCACGACGCACGACGCAGGTGTCATCGAAGGCCGTCGAGGTTGC
>JANOVK010000218.1:0-1858 GCA_031417315.1 Chitinophagaceae bacterium
CATTTGAAAAATTTAAACCATAATGACCGGAAAAAGAACAGCCGATAACACGGGTTTGGCTAAAGTGGCGGTTCAGTGCTCCGCAGACACATTTGTGCATAGTGAAAGTTCAGTTCTCCGAATCAAGTTTAGTGCTAAAAGTCCCCGCCCATCGCAAACCCGCAATCCGTTAAATAAGTATTATTATTTAAACTAAATAAAAAAGCCCCCAAACAAAAATTTAGGGCCTTTCATATTTCAAAAATAATAATTGTTTAGTTGCAATTCTGAATTGAGTAAGCAACAACTTTGCCATTACTTAAGCGAACATTACCAGAACAACCAATTTTTGATGGGAATAATTTATATTTTAGCAAATCGCCATTTTCTAAAATTTCATCTGGCTGACCTAATAAATTTGTAATATCGGTAAAATTAAAATTCATCTCTCCAGCACGATTTAAAATTGGAGTTAAAGTAACAAACTCATTAATGCAATTACTACCTCTCAAATTCTGAAAAATAATACTGTTTTGTTTTTCCTCTAAACTTAAACTTGCAGTACTTGAAGTCCAAATGCTTTTATGTGCTGAAATATTTGATATTAAAAACATAGAAACAAATAAGAAAATAAATATTGATTTTAAGTTGAATTTTTTTACAAATTGAAATACTTTAATTTCTTTCGAAAATAAATAACCAGTGGCAGTATTGTTATTAGTATTTGTACTTACAGTTTCGTTTGTTAACTGTTCTTTAATTATTAAATTATAAACTCTAAGAATTAGAATTAATAAGATTATTGATGTTGTTGCTAAAAGAATCATAATAATGTAGTTTAGTTTTTAAAAGGAGTTTGGTTTTAAAAAATCAAACAATTAGTTCGATTTGATTTACCAAAATTCGTTATTCTAATAACCCTGTACAATCCCTTAAATTAAGGGGGCGTTTCATCTTATCATTGCAAAGCCATAAACAAAAAAAGTCCCCAATTAAAATTGGAGACTTTTACACTATTAAAAAACCTACTTACTTGCAATTTTCAATTGAAAAAGAAACAACTTTTCCATTACTAAATCTAATATTTCCAGTGCAGCCAACTTTTGATGGAAATAATTTGTATTTTATTAAATCACCATTATCTAACTTTTCATCTGGCTCACCTAACAAATTTGCTATATCACTATAATTATAATTTAACTCATGAGCACGATTTAAAATTGGCGATAAAGTAGCAAATTCATTTATACAATTACTGCCTCTTAAATTCTGAAAAATGACACTATTTTGTTTCTCTTCTAAACTTAAACTAGATGTATTAGAAGTCCAAATGCTTTTATGAGCAGAAATATTTGCAAGACATAACAGAAAAACAAAAATGAAAATAAAAACACTTTTAAGTTTATGACTGTTTACAAAACGATACAATTTTATTTCTTTCGAAACTAAATAACCTGTTGCAGTTGAATCATTAATTTTAGTAGAATCAGCTTCGTTAGAAAGTTGTTCGTAAACAATCATTTTATACACTCTAAGTATCAGAGTTAAAACGACAAGTGTTAATGTGGCTAAAAGAATCATAATAAAGTAGTTTAGTTTTTAAAAAGGAGTTTTTGTTTAAAAAATCAAAAGTTTTATTTGATTTGATAGACCAAAATTCGACATTCTAAAAATCCTGTACAATCCCTTAAATAAAGGGGTGCCTACTTTTCAACTAAATATTACAACAATAAAAAGAACAATCAACACTTACTTTTCATTCATCCAATATTTTTTTTAGTAGTTAATTTGCCTATAACTTTATTTAATATTCAAATTGTTATTGGATGAAAATTGTAAAAAAGATTTTAATTGTAATTGCAGTAATCATTGCCATCCC
>JANOVK010000219.1:0-5825 GCA_031417315.1 Chitinophagaceae bacterium
CAAGCGGTGAATTGTGCATCGGGGAAAAGGTTGACCAAGTGCCGCAATACCCGACCATGGCCACAAGGCATGTCCAACACTCTGGAAACGTGCCCAAGCATGCTCGCCGCCAATGCGGCCATCACAACCTCAACAGCACCCCTGCCTACGTCCAAATACCACTCGTTTACCATGGTTTCTTTCGGTGAAATCCTATCAATAACAGGCATGTCCTTATAGTTGTCTATGTATCTTTGTATATATTCATGATTAAACATAAATAACTTTCTGGATATGTCATAAGAAAAACAAATACCAAAAATGACAGTGACGTTTTTCAGGCTTCAAGGGGTGCAGATCAAACTTATGTCTTATTTAGAGGCTTTCGACATTCATAGACTTCAGTAAATTCGCCAATAATACCATGAGTATGATCGCAATACCGCCTTAATTGAACATCAAACGGGGCGTAGAGAGTAATATTAACGCAGAATTCATAGCCATAACGGAAAGTTACCAATGCACCTTTCGAATCAACCGGATTACCGTGATACTCAGGCGGCGCATAGTGTTCTTCAGTTCCGTCTGGCAGGAACCTTGCAACTCGTTCGGATTCAACGCGTTCCTTGTGCGTCGGAGCCGTAAAAATGCAGATCCCACCGGGCGACAATGTCCGATACATATCGACAAAACACGCTATCGGATCATTGACGTGCTCCATGACATCCAAGCTTATTATGATATCAAACGATTCATTTTCAAACGTTGTGCACTCGAGGTTTTCGTTCCGAAAACCATCCATTGTAACGCCAATCGGTGCAGCGGGCACGAATTGCGTGGAAATGTAGTTCGGGCATTCGAGGCTCATTTGCAACGAGATGCCCCGCATGACGGGTGAGCATTCATGGATCCGTTTACTGCGCCAGTCTGGAACAACATCGTTCAGAACGAGTGCCAGCGCACGCTCACGCGGCACTGATCCGCAGCTTTCGCAGAACAGGCTGTCGCGGTACCAAGTATTGGTTGCGCGAAACCAACGAGGAACTGCACAGATGGGGCAGTGGCCAAGACGTTCATAGACATAGTCGCTCATGTCAGATTGCATTCCAGCTAGGCAGGGATTTCATGCCATCGAACCACTTGTATCGATAGGAATAACCCTCATTCTCAAACACGCCGATCGGACGGCCCTGCTCGTCAAAGTTGCGCATCCAATCCGGCAGGGTCGTCTCGGCGGTATAGTGCGTCACATAGCTTTTTCGGGTTAGTTCCGGATTTCGCACCGTCGTACCTTCATGCGGAAGGTTGCCATGCCAGATCAACGCATCACCGCGCTTCGGACAGAACGTCTTTGCCTCAATCCCGGCCTGGACCATTTGTCCGGCCAGGAATTCAGCAAACTCGGTTGGCGTATGGATCGAGTGCTCATCTTGGATTATCGAGCCACCGCCAGTCAAAAAAGCCGGAATTGTCGAGCTTGTGGCCGCCGGCATAGTAGGCAAGCGGGCCAGCGTCTGGATTGACGTCTTCCAGCGGTATCCATGACGCGGCGAGATAACTGAGTTTGGTCTGCTGCCTGACGTAAGGATAGTCGATATGAATCGGCTGTTCGCTGCCACGCCAGAATGTGAGCGACTGGCAGGCGGATGCCGAGCAATGAAACAAATGTCCGAGGAAATTGGAAATCCGCGGAGTGAGGCTCAATCGGGAAGCGGCGCGAGAGAAACACTGCATTTGATTGAGCTTGATACCGGTCAAATCCTCTGGAAAGGAATCCAGGTCTCGGCTGGACATCTGAGCACCGCGAATCTCAATTGGAATTTCGTAGTCACCGAAATTGCGCATTAGATGATCGATGTCTTCCAGATACTTGTCGATCAAGTCGCCAGAAACCACATTTTCAAACACGATCATGCCGTCCCTGCGCCAACGGCGAAGCGCATCGGTAAGATCGTAATCCGGCTGGGCAGGAAGTGAGGCCACATAGGCATCGATGTCGGCATCTTCGCGATCAAGCCAAGGCATGTCCCTGACCCACGTTTCCGGCGGGACAACGATTTGCGGTTCATCAATCATGGACATAAGGGCTCCTTGCTCAATTTGCCTATTCCGGATCAGTTGGACTGGAGTCTGCTTGAAGGGCTTCTACCTCCGGATGACCCCTCCATTTCCTCCAATGCGATATCGGCTTAAGTCTATTTCAGACGATTAGACTTTGACCGAGGGTCGTCAACCGCCGTTTTGCGGTAGAGCACGAAACCGTATTACGGCGTCCATTTTCGGTAGCGGCCTTGCCCACTCTCCCGCGTGCGCTATGATAATGGCCCGGCTGGAGCTTGTTACAGGTTTGCCGCTGCAGGAGAAACACGAACATGCGCTTGCACGACCAACACGTCCTTGTTTTTGGCGGCGGCGGCTTCATTGGGCGCCATGTTGTGGACGCGATAGTTTCACAAGGCGGCAAAGTCACCGCGATGGATCTCCACAAGCCGGCCGATATTGGCGAGGAGGTAGATTGGGTTGTCGGCTCGTTGGCGGATACCACGCTCGTTTCATCTATCGCCTCGGGATGCAGTGCGGCGATATATCTGGCTGGGCACAGCCTGCCTGCTTCAGCCAACGCCAATGTTGCCGAAGAAGTTGCGAGCCATGTCATCGGAGCGGTAAAAACAGCGGAAATTTGCGCATCGCAGGGGGTTGAGCGGTTTGTCTTCAGCTCGTCAGGCGGCACTGTATATGGCACAGACAATCCGGGGCGAATGAAAGAGGACGCGGCAACTCATCCCAAGACTGCCTATGGCGTCTCAAAGCTGGCGATCGAACACTATTTGCGCGTTATCAGTTTGCACCGTGGGATGAAGACCGTGTCATTGCGGATCGCCAATCCTTATGGCGTCGGCCAAAAAGCGGGTCGCAGCCAGGGCTTTATCGCGGCTGCGATGTCAGCGGCGATCAATGGAGAGACGCTCTCCATCTGGGGTGACGGAAGTATCGTCAGGGATTTCATTTATGTTGAGGATGTCGCCGAGGCTTGCCTCAGCGCTTGCGCCTATTCTGGGCCATATGATCTTTTCAATATCGGCAGAGGCGAAGGCGTGAGCTTGCGCGAAGTCGTCGATCTGATTGAAGCAGCCAGCGGCAAAAAGATATCTTTAGCCCTGTATCCCGATCGGCCGATCGACGTCCAACGCAACGTTCTCGACATCACGCGTGCCAGTGAGCACCTCGGATGGGAGCCGCACGTCACAATGCAAGATGGGCTTGCCAAGACCTCGGCCTGGTGGACGGAACAGCTTGCTCAAGGCGCAGTCTAGCATAACATCTTGGCAGGCAGTTCACGGCCAACCGCCGAGCCCGAATTGAACTGCTATGCGTCTGGCATATGCCTCCGCTTGTGCCGTCGCCTCGTGGCCCAGATTGTGGCGTGCGATGGTCTCAGTCTGGACCTTGACGATTTCGTCGAGATGCAGCTGGTTAGAATTGCCAATCGTCACGCTAGATTGGTGTCGTCGATGTGAATTGAGGGAGAGCGGGCAAAAGGCGATACCGCCGCGTTCGTTCAGACGGATATAGGTAACCCTGTCGCCGGCATTGCGGAATGAGGTGATCTCGTTCGCATGCTGCTCGAGTGTATCCAGCAACGGCTCGCGGCGAAACACGGCAGCGCTGACATTGGGGATGGTGTTTTTCAGGAATAGCCCGCTGCGAATGTCCTCGAGGTCATTGGCTACATAGGCCTTGGTCCAGCGCTCTGGGTCAATATCTGCGACATACTCAAGGTAGTCATCGCTCACCACCAAGCCATCGCCGTCGATTTGGCGTGACTGGCAATAGCTCATGACAACACCTGGCTCTCGCAAAGCTGGCATGACCTCATCAAGGAACTCCGGGTCGGCCAGATCGTCGGCCTCGGCGATCCACACAAAATCGCCGCGGGCCATTTTTGCCCCAAGTTGCCACTGTTTAAATACCGAGCCCGAATTCTCCTGGTTGACGACCACCACTGTGGGTATTCGGAAATCGGCTATGGCTTCGCGAATACGCTCGAGACTGTCATCGGATGAATTATCGTCTAGAATGATCAGCTCGTAGACCGGAAAATCCTGGTCCCTGATCGTGTTCAGGCGGTCGGCAATGTATCTTGCGTAGTTGTAGTTCGGCACCACAACTGAAACGCGCTCCAGCGGCACGACGTCATGGCTCAGCAGGTCATGGACATAGCGCCTGAACGTGAATTGCCGATCAATGATCTCAGGCCCCTGCGATGCCGCTTGAGCGCGCAACTGCGAGTCTTCGATCGCGCGGTGGAGTGCCTCTGCATAGGCCGCGACATCAAATGCACCAACATTCAGCCCTCCAGCCGCCTCGATCAGTTCAGCCATTCCCCCAGTTCCCGAAAAGGCGACAACCGGCAGACCGCAGTCCATCGCGTAGAGTACGACCGAAGGAAACGGATCCTCCCGTGAGCTGAGCGCGAAAACGTCGGCGCCGGCATAATAGCAATCGGTATCCTCATCAAAGCCGGGAAAGATGAATCGATCAAGCACTGAGGCTTCGGCAGCGGACGATTTGGCATAAGTCATCCAGTCAGGTTCCGCGTCAGCACCCAGCCAGATGAATCTCGCACCCGGAAGTCGGTCGAGGAGCTTTACACCCGCCTCGATAAACAGGTCGATGCCTTTCCGTTTATCTGAATAACCAACTCCCAACACGATCGGGGCATTGGGCGCTATGTCAAAGCGCTCCCGCAGTTTGATCCGCGCGGCCGCGATATCGGCTGGCTTGCGGCCGAGCGGGTTGGTCTTGTAAAGTCCCTGTGGATTGATGGCTCGTCTGGCCGGATCGACGGTGGAAAACTGCCCGAAGCCGTCGGCAACCAACTGTGCGGGGAAAACAACAAGATCCGCTATGTCGGCGATTGATCGCACGGAATCCTCAAGCCGGTAATGCCTGATTGCTTCAGGCAGCTCGTGAATCAATGAGACGATCTTGAAACCGGCATCCTTCAGGGTTGGAACAAAAGAGCCGGAAACCGTCGTGTTGCAAATGGCAAGTCCTGCTCCCAGCGATCGCAGCGAGCACGCCAACTCCTGAGCCTCGCGGCCGCGCGGATCAATGCCGGTCAGATCGTGCAATGTTGCCAATTTCGCGAATTCGGGCTTGAGCGGACCGTCGCCGAGCATGACGATATGGACGTCATAACCAAAATCCTGACCACAAACCCGAGCCAGGTTGAGTGCCAGAAATTGGGCGCCGTGGCGGTAGGCATCATGACTGACAATAACGATCTTGCGGCGCTTTTTCGGCGGCTCTTCGACTTGTTGGTTCAGCAGCGCGTTGCGCGTTGCCTCGAGATAGGCATAGCCGGTTGCCTCATCGGGTTCGAGATGGGCTCCTTCGGCCCATTCGTTCCAAGCATTGACAAACACCAACCGCTCGTCGGGCTCGAAAATGCGTTCGACCGTGTCCGCAACGGCATTTTCCAGCCAATTCTGATACAACGTCGGCGTATTGTTCGCAAAAACCGTGCCGCCGGCCTTCCGCCGCGCCGTATTGTCCCAGCCCGGGCAGACAGACCGGAAAATCTGATACCCGGGATTCGGGTAGTTCTGGCTCCGTTCGACAAAGACGCGCCAATCGTAGACCTTGCCCTGATAGTCCCCGTTCAGTGGCGCAACGCGATCAGTTATGTCAGGGGGGCTGGAATTGTTAGGCGGGAACTCGATGGCCGCATCGAATCCTTAATCCCGCGGATCATTCTTCTCAAACGACTGGGTATACGCGAGGTAAATCTCACCGATGCCGTTTTCACGGCACCAGCCACGCCAACGCTCGGCGGTTTCGCC
>JANOVK010000220.1:0-1712 GCA_031417315.1 Chitinophagaceae bacterium
CGCTCTAGCAGTGCTGAAAGGCAGCGCACTATTGATTGACCGCGTCTGCCTCGATGAGATTGAGGCAGGACCTGCCCCCTTGTCATCCTCGGGCTTGGCCCTACGGGATTCACACATCTCATCCGTTGGCTGATCGATAGACTGTCTGGGCCAGCGCGAAGCCTTCGAGGCGCTCGGTGAGGCGGCGCCAGCCGGCGGCCATGACCTTGGGGCCGGGCGGTTTGTAGTATCCGGTCCAGCCGCCCAGGCGCGCCGCCACCCAGGCGATCCACGCGAGCGAACCAGCGGCGTGAGGATTTTTCTGCCGTGCGGTCGCGCCTTCGAGAGACTTCGAGACAGCGGCCACCGCCGGAAATTCGGCGGCATCGAGGACATCCGTCGCTGGTCGCGGCGAGCCGTCGCGCGCATCGACCAACTGCATCGTGCGAGCCGCGGCTACGAGGCCGAGCGCTGCGAGCTTGAACAAGCGTACCGCCTGGGTCACTTGCGTCGCTTCGAGGTCCAGCCCGTCCGATTTCAGGGCGCGGAACAATTGCTCGATCCGCCAGCGCAAGCGATACAGGCGCACCACCTCGCAGATGTCGGCGCGCGTCGCGATCGGCAGTGTCGTGAACAACCGCCAATGCACCGGCCCGACCCCGGCTGGAGGTTCCAACTCGCGCACTTCGATATAGCCCAGCGTCAGTGTCTTCGGTGTCGCCGCACGCATATCGTCGCGCGCATTCTTCGGTCGCACGATTTCGACAGCTCCCGCGGCGACGCTGGCATAGACGATCCGTCCCTTGTCGCCGGGGCCACGCGGAGGCACACGGATTTCCACCACGTCCTTCAGCTGAACGGGGCTGGACTTCGCCTCGGCAAGCGAAAACAACGACGCTTCTTGCGCTGTCGTGCGATCATGGCGGGCGCGAATGATCATGTCGATAGTCTGCGGCCGGCAAGCGAAATGCGCGTACATGTCACCTTCGCGATCGGCTGCGACCACGACGCGGCTCGCCACCGCGGCGATGGCGGTGGCAGCCATCGTGGCATCGATCCAGCGACGGCTCTCCTTTTCGGTGAGGGCACGTTTGTGGCGATGCGGCTTGGCTCGCGCGCCATCGTCGGCTCGCGTCCAGATATCGGCGCGCGCAATGCCGAGCACGGCTTCGTGCTCGATATCGACGAGCAGCGTGGGATGGCAGAAGAAGCCCGGCGCTGCGGCGTCATTGGTGGCGCCCAGGCCCGTCCGGCGCGCCGAACGGCCTGAGAAGTTGATCTCGGTCGTGTCTTGAATGGCGAGCACCGGGCGGCCACGGGCTGCCGCCAGCGTGCGCGTCGCCGCGTCCACAATCACGCCTTCGAAGGTGACAGCGTCGCTATCGAGATAGCGCCCAACCGCGACTTCGCCAGCTCGCCCGCCGCCGATCGTTCGAAGCACGAGGCTGTTCCGGGCGACGATAGCGTCGAGAATCCGCTGGCCGCGCCGCGTCGTCCGAATGTCGCCCATAGCGCCCCCCGAATCGCCCCGGCGCCAGAGAATCACACCGACCGTCCCACCACCACACCCCGAGTCACTCCGCCGCACGCCCACCCCCCCCCGCGTCACCGAAAAATAGCTTGCGAAGCAGATGTGTGAATACCGTAGCCCCGATACTGCGGAGTGCCCAATTCTCAACGAACGGAAGTCCTCGATAAACATGTGGATACAGGGAAGCGGGGGCTTGTCGGCA
>JANOVK010000221.1:0-2132 GCA_031417315.1 Chitinophagaceae bacterium
TAAATTTTTTAAAAAAATAAAAAATTGTAGTAATTATTATTGTTGCAAAATTTAAAAAAAAAGCAATTACTGCCAATACCAAAATCGTATTTATAATAAAGTAAACTTTCTCTAGTCCTGCAATATCTTTTAAAATAAACATTAGAAAAAAACTAATGTTACAAATAAGTGCAATCCGATTTATAAATAAAACCCAACGCATAAAAAATATTTGATTCAAATATCATTAATTTGCTTCTACTAAAATTTGTTTGATGAAAAAGTTTAATTTAAAAGCAATTCAGCCTCACATTAGTGCAGTTGTTTTATTTGCCATAATTGCAATAATTTTTTGTAAACCAGCTTTTGAGGGTAAAGTGTTGCAGCAAGATGATACTTCACAATGGAAAGCAATGGCACAAAGTTCTTTTAAATTTAAAGATCAGCATGGGCATTTTCCATTATGGACAACTAGTATGTTTTGTGGGATGCCAGCTTACCAAATTGCAATGGATGGTGATAACACTTTTTCTCTTGGTATAATCAATCAGGTTTTAAGTTTAGGTTTACCTAAGCCTGCAAGTTTCTTTTTTTTAGCATGTATTTGTTTTTATTTTCTTGCTTTAATTTTACGTTGCAATCCTTATGTAGCAATGGGTACAGCATTGTGTTATGCTTATTGTACTTATAACCCAGTAATTATTGTTGCTGGTCACGAAACAAAAATGAATGCCATTGCTTTATTACCAGCTTTAATTGGTGGAATTGCTTTATTATTTGATAAAAAATATATTTTAGGTACTGCTTTAACTTCATTATTTGCTGCATTATTGATTAGTGCAAATCACTTGCAAATCACTTATTATGCTGTAATAATAATTCTATTTATGGCAGGTGCATTTTTAATAAAATGTATAAAAGAAAAAGAGTTTAAACATTTGTTAATAGTTGCTGGACTTGGGTTTGGTAGTGCTTTATTAGGAGTAGGAGTGAATGCTATGACTTTGAGAACTACGAGTGAATATGGTAAACTTTCAATTCGAGGTGGAAGTGTTTTAGCAAATGAAAAAGATAAAGGGAATGTGACAAAAGTAGGACTGAATAAAGATTATGCATTTAGTTATAGTTTATTCAAAACTGAACCACTTGCAATGATGATACCTAGAATTTATGGTGGAAGCAGTGGGTTAGAAGTTGCAGAAGAAGAATCGAAAGCAATAGAAAAACTTAGAGAATTGCAACCACAATTAGCTCAACAATTACAAGGAAATTTAGGTGCATATTGGGGTGGAATAGGTGGAACTTCTGGCCCACCTTATATTGGAGCAGTCATTTGTTTTCTTGCTTTAATTGGATTTGTTGTGTTAGATGAAAAATATAAATGGTGGATTTTAGGAGCTTGTGTTTTCACTATCATGTTAAGTTGGGGTAAATATTTTGATGGATTTAATTCTTGGATATTGAATAATTTACCTGGTTATAATAAATTTAGAGCACCCAGTATGATTTTGGTTGTGCCTACTTTATTACTAGTTATGATGGCAGCTTTAAGTTTACAAAAAATTATTTCAGCAGAAGATAAAGTAGCGTTGTTGCATAAGTATAAAAAAGGATTGTATGTTGTTGGTGGAATGTTATTAATTGCTTTGTTTGTTTATTTAGGAGCTGATTTTAGTAGCGAAGCTGATAAGGCATTATTAAAACAAGTGAACGATATACAAGATGCACAACAAAAAGCAACTATTTACGACTCTGTTAAATCTTTTTTAAGTGCTTTAAAAGAAGACAGGAAAGGACTATTGATGAGTGATTTTATTAGAACTATTTTCTTAATGTTAGCAGTGGCAATTGTTTTATGGTTGAATCTAAAAAATAAAATTTCGAGTTTATTGGCTGTAATAATAGTTTCAACAATTGCATTTATTGATGTGATAAATATTGACTTAAAATATTTTAATGGCGAAAAATTTATTGAGGCTGATGAATATGTTGATAATAATTTTAAAGAAACTGAAGTTGATGCAATGATTTTAAAAGATAAATCTATTTTTAGAGTTTTTAATGTTTCAAGAGGAACACATACTGCATTTAATGCAGATGCAAAAACATCTTACCATCATAATTCAATCGGTGGTTATCATCCTGCAAAGTTG
>JANOVK010000222.1:0-22460 GCA_031417315.1 Chitinophagaceae bacterium
GGAATGTTCAGTACCCAATTTTATATACACAAAGATTTAATAAATCTGGTGTTGCAAAATGGGCTGCAAATGGCAAGGCTGTTGGCTCTCCTGGAGTTAATAGCCAAAAGAATGTTTCTATTATTGCTAATGGAATAGGTGGAGCAGTTTATGTGTTTACTGATGCCAGAAATGCAAGTGTAAATGGAGGTTATTATGATTTGTATGCACAGCAATTTGATTCTTTAGGAACCGCAGTTAATCCTGATTGGAATACCACTGGTACAGAAGTTTCTGTAGCTACAAATACGCAAGATTTTGCAAAAATTGTTGCTAGTGGAAATGGGAGTTACATTATAACTTGGGAGGATGGAAGAAATGGAGCTAGCGATATTTATGCATCAAAAATAGAGGCTAATGGATTATTACCACTTCGTTTAGTTTCTTTTGATGCACAAGCAAAAGACAAGAATATTGTTTTAAAATGGATGACCGAAAATGAGATCAACACCAGCTATTTTGAAATAGAATACAGCCGTAATACTACAGATTTTATGTATGTAGGAAAAGTAAATGCAGCAGGAAAAGAAACAAACAATTATACATTTACTTATTTGCCAAAAGATAATGGCAGTGCTTATTTCAGATTAAAGATGCTGGATAAAGATGGCAAATATGTTTACTCAAACATTATTAAAATAGACATAAACATTAAAAATGTATTTGAAATTAAAATGTATCCAAATTTTGTAGAAAATTTTGTAACTCTAAATATAAATTCAAAAACAAACGAAATATTTAACTTGGCAATTTATTCAGCATTAGGTAATACGATTGAAACTTTTTCAATGCCTGTTTTAGAAGGAAATAATACTAAAAATATTGATGTAAGCAAATTAAGTAAGGGTTGTTATATGTTATCTGTTTACCAAAAAAACGGCAGCATTAAAACAATAAAATTTATAAAGCAATAAATTCAACTTACCTCACTTTCAGCATGGCTTTTATTTGTTGCACGGTTTGATTTTGCAGCCTTGCATAGTAAACGCCTTGAGGTAAATTGTTAGTATTAAATATCACTGTATAAGTTCCGGCTGTGGCATATGATTGTTCAACTAAATTTTTTATCACTCTTCCAAGTGTATCAATAATTTGAACAAGTGTATGCCCACCTTGGGTTACAAACGAAATTGTTGTACTTGTTGTAAAAGGGTTTGGATAATTATTTATTAAATTATTACCAGAATTATTTGGGTTTGATGGTTTACAAGTTGTTGAATTTATTATGGGCAATGGTTGAAAATTTTTAAGCAAAACCGTTTGTAATGCGGTGTTATTTATACATAACCAATTCTCTAAAATACTTGCATAGACACTTCTAAAGTCATACTGAAAAGGTAAATTATCGTTTACATTAACAGTAGCATTAATAATGGGTGTATTTCCAATTATACCAGGTGTAATTTTTTTTCCAAAAACAAACATTGGTGCTGCAGATCCATGATCTGTTCCTGTGCTTCCATTGCTTTTTATTCTTCTTCCAAACTCAGAAAAAGTCATTCCCATAACCCTATCTTCAATATTTAAAAATTTTAAATCATCTTGAAAAGCTTTTACTGCATCGCTTACACGTTGTAACAAAGTAGCATGAGTTCCAATTGTTGTGTCAGTAGAAACCACTTGAGCTGCATGTGTATCAAATCCTCCCATACTAACCATGTACACTCTGGTTTTTAATCCTCCTTTAATTAATCTTGCTACAATTTTTAATTGATCTGCTAAATTATTATTTGAAGGATAAGTGGCTTGTGTTGTTACAGCATTTGCTGCAGTTTTTACAACTTGAGCATATTGTTGTGTTTGTTGCGAAACTGTTCTAATATAAGTAAGTTCTTTACCTGAAGGTGTATTGGGTGCAGGATCTTGCACACCATTTACTAAATTATAAAATGTTGAAACATTACTTATACTCATGCCCATACTAACAGCAGGGCCTTGCAAAGCAAATGAAGTTATTGAGCCAATTTGAATTGCCAATGGATCCGTCATAGTTGAATTTGGATATCCATTTGGAAAATTTGGATATTCATAATTTAAATATCTACCAGCCCAACCACTTTGCAAAAAAGCATTGCTATCACTTCCACTCATCCAAATATCGGTTGCTCTAAAATGAGAAAAGTTAGGAGTGGGATATCCCACAGATTGTATTATAGATAATTTTCCTTCGTTGAATAAAGTTTGCATTCCCGTCATTGCAGGATGCATACCAATTTTATTTGTATTTGTTAAGGATAAAATTTTGTTTTGAGGAATAGCTACATTGGTTCTGGCATTTATATAATTCGAATAATATTCTAAAGGAATAATTGTATTTAAACCATCATTACCACCATTAAGTTGAATTAAAACTAAAACATTATCTGTTTCAGTTATGGGCATCATTAATGATTGCATTAAAGGAGAGTTTTCGCTAAATGCTTGTAAAGAAAACCCACCAATTAATCCTGGTAGTGTTATACTTACTGGCAACGATTGTCGTAAAAAATCTCTGCGTTTCATTATATATTTTTATGCCAATTGATACTCGGCTAAATTCATTAAATATTTTAGTAAATCTCTTAATCTATTTCTTACTAAAGTAGCATTGGCTGTATTTGTTGGGTTAATAATAAATTCTACCCAAAGATTTGTCCAATAATAATCTTGAGCTTGTCCTGCTAATAATATATCTTTTTTAATTTGATTTTTACTGGCAATGGTTAAATCCATTCTAAATAAATATTTTAAAAGTTCGCTTATTAAAAGATTTGGGTCGCTAGGTGTAGATAAAAATTTTACATATTCTGCAGCATCTACAATAATTTTTTTACCATTAAAAGTATATCCAGTTAACATCATCGTATCTGTAAACTGATTTCGTTTGGGTAACGTATCGCTATTAATCCAAATTTCATAAAATTGTGGAACTTGATAATATGCTTTCCAACCTGCTACATCTGGAGGGTCTCCTAAATTCTGATTCATAGTTGAAGCATAATTTACAAACCAATTCCATAAACCATAATTAGATATATAATCGGAGCTTGAAGGAAAAATTAGTTCAAGTTCTCTACATAATGAAACAACTAAATCTATTGGACTTTTTATAAAACATCCCTGATTTAAAACATCAAAAAAATGTTCGCTTTTTAATAAAACATTTAATACAGATTTTATTTCATAATTATTATTTCTTAAAATTGTTGCAAGAGGAATGATAACATTTGTTTCAGTAGTAATATCAATATCATAATAAACAAACCACCGATATATTCTTCTGCAAACATGTTCTGCAACTTCATTTTTTGTAAAAATCATATTCAACAAATCATCAAGTTCTACATCACCTGCAGTAGTACCAGTTTTTCCCTGAATTACTGTGTTATTGTAAAAAGATGAAAATGTTTTGTTGGTGCTATCATGTCTGTTTGATGTAAAATATGAATTTATTGTTGTTGAATTAATTCTCCATCCTGTTAACACTTTTGAAGCAGCCTTTACATCATTTTCGGTAAAATGAGTTCCGCCTTCTTTTCCAATACAAAAAAGTTCTTGTAATTCTCTCCCATAATTTTCATCTGGTGCTGTTGCTGTGTTTAATTGCCCATTTAAATACACTAGCATAGCAGGATCAAGTGTAATGCCTTTTACCAATGTTTTAAAATTTCCTAGTGCATTTGTTCTAAGATAATTGTGATGTTTATAAAGGTATTGAGCATTACCAATATCATTAGATTCGGTAGCAAAATAATTATGCCAAAACATGGTCATTTTTTCTCTTATACTTCTATCTTGATTTATTAAAACGCCCATCCACCATTTTTTAAAAGAACCTCTTCTTCTACTAGCAATGATTCCATCATTATTTGGGTCATTTACCCAAGATTGGCCTAAGGCTATATTTGTATCTGCAATGGTTGCTCCTGTTGTGTCATACTCTTTTACTGGAGGTAATGGTAATGAGGTTGTAAAATTTAATAATTCATCTACAGCTTGGTTCATAGACTTGGTTAAAAAATAATCTATATCAGATTTTTTTGCCCCAAACATGGTTCTTTTTAATAAATGAATCACTTCATTTTCTGACCATGTACCTATATATGGATTTAATCCACTACTTGTTCTTTGAGCTGGATTTGTTGGAAGTTTGTTGTTTGCTTCGGTTCGAGAAATATTTAAAAATTCCCTTCTGTCCATTTTTAATTTGTCAGTTTTTTTAAGTAGACAATTTAATTCTTACTTGGTTTAAGACTTTTAAAAATAGTTATTTTAATTAAAAGTTTATGTTTTGAAATTATTTAATAAATTCAATAATACCAGCAATGCCTTGTCCACCTCCAACACATGCCGATACCATACCATATTTTTTATTTAGTCGTTGCAAATCGTTCAATATTTGAATGGTTAGTTTACAACCTGTACAACCTAGTGGGTGACCTAAAGCAATTGCACCACCATTAATATTTATTATTTCTTTATTTAATCCCAATTCATTAATTACAGCTAAAGATTGTGAAGCAAAGGCTTCGTTTAGTTCAATTAAATCAATGTCACTTAAACTCATTGATGCTTGCTTCAAAACCTTTGGTATTGCAGCAATAGGGCCTATACCCATAATTCTTGGATGTACCCCAGCAACAGCTGAATTTATTAATCTTCCAATTGGTTTTATACCTAATTCATTCACCATTCTTTCACTCATAACAATAACAAAAGCTGCACCATCACTTGTTTGAGAACTATTGCCAGCAGTAATTGAACCACCAATAGCAAAAGCTGGTTTTAGTTTTGATAACCCTTCAATAGTAGTATCAGCCCTAACTCCTTCATCAGTATCAACTACAAAATTTCTAATTGCTTTTTTTCCTTTTTCGTTTAAGTAAGTTTCTTCTACAGTTATTGGTAAAATTCCAGATTTAAAATACCCATTTTCTATTGCAGATTTTGCTTTTTGATGAGAATGAAAAGCAAACTCATCTTGTTGTTCTCTTGAAACATTAAATTCATTAGCTACAGCTTCTGCAGTTAATCCCATATTTAAATAATAATCGGGCTCGTCTTTTGCAATATTATACGATGGTACAGTTTTCCATCCTGCAGTTGGAACCAAACTCATACTTTCGGTACCACCAGCAATTATACATTCTGCCATTCCTGATCTAATTTTTGCAGTTGCTATTGCAATACTTTCTAACCCACTAGCACAATATCTATTAATTGTAATTCCTGCAACCTCAATTCCTAAAGCTTTTGCAGCAATAATTCTTCCAAACTGTAACCCTTGCTCAGCTTCTGGTACAGCGTTGCCAACAATTACATCATCAATTCTTTTTGTATCAAGTTGTGGAATGGTAGCTGTTAATGCTTTAATTACTTCAACAGCCAAATCATCGGGTCTAAAAAATCTAAACCCTCCTTTTTTACTTTTGGTTACTGCAGTTCTATAACCTGCAACTATATACGCTTCTTGCATAAAATATATTTAAAAATCAAATATACAAACAAGTTGTTTATGCAACTATGCGACTTTATTAAATAATATTATTGTTCTTTTTTTCCTTGGTTTAAATTATTGGGTGGACGTTGATTTGAATTTGGATTTCGATTTTGTGTTGGTCTATTGGTTTGCTGATTTGGATTACTTCGTGTCTGTGGGCCTTGTTGTGTTCTTTGTTGATTTTGCCCTTTGTTATTATCGGTTTGCTGATTTTTTCGAACACTTGCTTGTTGTTGACTTTTTTGTTGATCTCTTCTTCTTCTGTCGTTTTTTTCTAAGCTTTTTAAACTTATTTGTCCTACTAATTCTACAAATTCTGGTTCCGAATCTTTTTGTTTACTACTTATAACTTCTACAGCTTGTAACTCTTCGGGTCTAATGCCTTTTTGGTTTAATTGTTTAATTTCTTTAACTCTTTCAATAGTTAGTGGGTAATGCTTTGTGCTACCCTTAACTGTATACCACATAAGGTTTTTAAAAATATCTTTCTTAATTAAAAATGCTGAACCTCTTTCTATTTCTATGGTATCTGCATTATCAGGAAAGTGTTGTAATGCATCTAAATAAGTATCCAACTCGTAATTTAAACAACACTTTAGTCTGCCACATTGACCACTTAGTTTGGTTTGATTGATTGATAAATTTTGATATCTTGCTGCAGTAGTATTTACACTTTTAAAATCATGTAGCCAAGTGCTACAGCATAATTCTCTTCCACAACTTCCAATTCCACCAACTTTTCCAGCTTCTTGGCGAATACCAATTTGTTTCATTTCAACTTTTAACTTAAACTCACTAGCAAAATATCTTATTAATTCTCTAAAATCAACTCTATCCTCAGCAGTATAAAAAAAAGTTCCTTTTTTGCCATCTGCTTGTATTTCTACCTCGCTTAACTTCATTTGCAACATAAGCTTTCGTGCAAATTCTCTACTTTTTGCTTGAATGTAAGGTTCCCTATCTTTATTAATTTTATAATTTTCTATATCTTTTTCAGTAGATGAACGAAGAATTTTTTTTATTTCTGCATCGTTTTCATTCACTCCTTTTTTCTTCATTTGTAATCTTACCAATTCTCCACTAAGTGAAACTTGGCCTACATCATACCCATTTACTCCCTCAACAGTAATGTATTCTCCTTTTTCGAAATATTGAAATGTTGGATTTCTGAAAAATTCTTTTCTAGAGCCTTGCTTAAAACTTACTTCAACTATTTTACACGAACTTTCTGGATCGCTAAATGGTAAATTTCTTAACCAATCGTGTACATTTAGTCTATTACAACCACCAGTACTGCAACCTCCATTGCTTTTACAACCATTTGGTTTTCCGGTTCCACAACTTCCACAACCCATTATATATTTATTTAAATATTAATTAATTTGATAAAATACTTTGTTGAGTGAGATGGAAGAAAAGCAGACTTGAATTAATTACAAAAACAACCTTTTATATATTCAATAAAAAACAATAAACTTTTTAAACTAAGTTTAGGATTGCCACAAATTCTCTTTCATCAAATCTTTTATGCCCTAACCAAAAAACTCAACTCATCAAAAATAAAGGAAAAATAGAACTTTTTTAAAAAACTTACTTATCTTGTTGGCTCAACAACAAGCTTATGGCCTTAAAAATAATAGACCATGGTACTGATGAATATAACAAAATGGTTGAATTAAGGTACCAAATATTAAGAAAGCCTTTAGGTTTATTTTTTACATTAGAAGAATTAGAAAATGAAAAGTCTGACACTTTAATTGGGTGTTATGATGATGATATTTTAGAAGGCTGTTGCCTATTAACACCAGTAGAAAATAATGCTGTAAGATTAAGGCAAATGGCTGTTGCAAATGGGTTACAGGGCAAAGGAATTGGCAGAGCATTGATGAGTTTTTCTGAAAACATTGCTAGAGATATGGGGAAAAGTAAATTATTAATGCATGCTAGAAAAACTGCAATTGGATTTTATGAAAAGTTGGGTTATCATATAGACAGTGATGAATTTGATGAAGTAACAATTCCACATTATGTAATGGCAAAAGATCTTTAATCTTTTAGTTTTATAACTTTTTGCAATTTTTGCAAGCAACATTTTTAACATTCTACACGTTTTATAGCTATTAACTTTACTTTAATATATGATGAAGAGTTTAATATATTGTTTTTTTTTCTTGATTTTATTATCATGCCAAAAAGAATATAGTGTAGAAAATAGTACACTAAATAATGTTGCTACAGGCACTTTGCTTGATTCGCTTGGTAATTGTAAAGAAATAAAAATAAATGGTGTTTATAACACCAACTTTGGTTTAAATGCTGCCAATTATATAATAGTAAATGCAAACTTTACTGCAGTTGGAAATTATACAATTTCTTCTGATACTTTAAATGGATTTTGGTTTATTGCTTCGGGTTATGCTTTTACTCCAGGATTAAAAACGCTTACTATAAATGGTTTTGGAAAACCAACGGCTCCCATAGATACTCGTTTTAGTTTACGTTTTTCAAATAGCATTTGCTTTTTTACGGTTCCTAATAGTTTATTACCTGTAACTCCTCCAACAAATAACGATTATTTTCCAACAACTACAAATAGCAATTGGACCTATTTTAATTCTTCTATAAATGATACAGTAATTATTAATGTAAATCAGTTCGACAAACAAATTTCTGGTAATGCATATCGCCAATTTAATTTACATATTCCAAAATCAAATTCTTTTGATACATTATTTTATAGAAAAGATGGAGCTGGAAATTATTACAGATATTATAATATTGGAAATGGCCCTAAAGAAGATTTTGTTTTTTTAAAAGATTATGCAGCAGTTGGTGCTATTTGGGAAAGCCCAATTGTTTCAGGCACAATTTCTGGTAATCCAGCTGATATAAAATATAAATTTACCATAATTGATAAAGACATTTCATCGATGATAGGAACTAATACAATTGATAGTATTATATCGGTTAAAGAAGAAACTCAATTTTTTATTTCCGGAACTTTTTCTACTAAAAATACTTTCATTTATAACTATGCTAAGAAAATTGGATTAGTTGAAATTAGACAAGAAAATGCAGTACCTAATTTACTTATACCAGTTAAAAGGTGGTTAGTATATTAATTTTTAAAATACTTAATTCCAATTTCACCACTTATAAATTAGCATACTTTTTAACAAAAAAAACATTTGGTAAGAGTTTATTAATCCCTATTATTGCAACATCCTTAAAAAGGTAAAGTGTTGAAGTATGAGTAAAAAGCAATTATACACCTTAGAGTTCCCGGTTAGATGTTCTCCAACAATTTTATGGGGATTTTTAAGTTCGCCCACTGGATTACAAGAATGGTTTGCAGATAAAGTAGATGAATGGGAAGGAATATTAAGTTTTAGTTGGGGTGTAGATGCACCTGATAAAGCTAAAGTTTTAGATGAAGAAGAAGAACATTTTATTAAATATCATTGGTTGCATAGCGAAAAAGGAGAATATTTTGAATTTAGAATTGAAAAGACTGAAATCTCAAATCAAACAATTTTAATAATTAGCGACTTTGCAATAAAAACAGAAATAAAAGATGCTACTCAACTTTGGGATTACCAGATTAAAGAATTATTTCATCGTTTAGGTAGTTAAATATTTTAAATTTATTATAAACATTTCCCACTCAAGTAGTGGGATTTTTTATTCAATAACTTTCATAAATAAAAGAATTATTTTTACTTTATTAAACTTAACAAGTATTGTTTAAGAAATTAGATATATTAATTTTAAAGGCATTTATTGGTCCTTTTTTTGCAACATTTTCTATTGCTACTTTTGTATTTACATTACAATTTTTTTGGTTGTATTTAGATGATATGGTAGGCAAGGGTTTAAATTTATTTATATTATTTAAACTTATTGGCTATGTAATTATTCATTGGGTGCCTTTGGCTTTGCCTTTATCAATGTTATTATCAGGAATAATGACTTTTGGCAATTTGGGCGAGACGTTTGAAATTGTTGCCATTAAATCTGCTGGTATTTCTTTACTTAGATTTATGAGGCCACTTATTATACTAACTTGTTTTATTTGTGTAATTGCTTTTACATTTTTAAACTATTTTATACCTGTTGCTGAGCTAAAATTAGAAATTTTAAAACACGATATTATATTAAAACAACCCTCATTTGATATAAAAGAAGGTGTTTTTTATAATAAATTGCGTGGTTTTGTAATAAAAATAGGAAAAAAGGAAAAAGATGATAGTACCATAAGAAACGTTGTAATTTTTGAAGGCAATAATACTATTCAGGATAATTTAATAACTGCAGAAAGTGGCGTAATGAGGATTACAAAAGATAAAAAATTTCTTGAATTTATTTTATATAATGGAACTCGGTATTCAGAAAAAGGACAACAAGGAAGTTTACAAACAGATTATATTAGAATGGGATTTAAAGAATATAGTAAACTTTTAGATTTAACAAGTTTGCAAATGGGTTCGAGTAATGAAGATGCATTAGAGAGAAACCCTAAAATGTTAAGCATTAGACAAATTGATTATACCGTAGACTCTATTCGAAAATCTAAAATTGAATTAAAGAAAAAATTTGTTAAAGATGTAAGTCCTTGGTTTCAGTTTTCAAAATATGCCGATTCTAATCGGGTTAAAAATAATTTTTCTTCGCTTAAAAAAGTTACACAATTTAATAAACTAATTCCTGATAGCTTAAAAACTCAAGTCTACCAAGGTAGTATTGGAACAATAAATTTAGCTTTAGGAAATATTAGCATCACCTCATCAGATTATAAACAAAAAACTGACTCTTTAAAGGCTCACGAAATTGAGTGGCATAAAAGATTTACTTATAGTTTAGCTTGCTTAGTTTTATTTTTAATTGGTGCTCCCTTAGGTAGCATTATTAGAAAAGGCGGATTGGGAACCCCAATGGTTTTTGCGATTTTCTTTTTCGCTTTATTTTATTTGCTAAATACTTTTGGCGAGAAGTTTGCAAAAGAATTTGTATTAAATTCTTTTGCCGGAATTTGGCTTTCAATTATTGCATTAACGCCAGTAGCACTATTTTTAATTTATAAAGCTCAAAAAGATTCACAACTTTTTAATAAAGAATTTTATTACAGGCTTTATCGAAATATTAAATTTTTATTTTCTACTTTTAGAAATTAATTTTTATGAAAAAGTCTTTAAAAAATAGAAGAGATTTTATTATTGATACAGGAAAAGCAACTTTAGCTCTTGGGCTAAGTTCAAGTTTAATTTCGGCTTTGGCTTGTTCGCCAAATAATAAAATTATCAAAACTTCAGAGCTGCGTTTTACACAAAATAATTTGCTCTATAATTTTGATGCATTACAAGTTGCTATAGATGCACAAACTATGGAAATTCATTATACCAAACATGCAACAGCTTATTGTAAAAATTTAAATGAAGCTTATAGTGCAGAGATAAAAAATCTTGACAAATCGATAATAGAAATTTTTAATGAAATTTCTAAATACTCGGATAAAATGAGAAATAATGGAGGCGGACATTTTAATCACGAAATGTTTTGGCAATGCTTAACGCCGAATTTTTCTGACTTAACCTCTGGCAAATTATTTAATAAAATTGTAAGCGACTTTGGTTCTTTAGAATCTTTTAAAACACAATTTACAAGTGCTGCAAAAAATAGATTTGGAAGTGGTTGGGCTTGGTTAATAAAAACTAAAGATGGTAAATTAGTTATTGGCTCTACTCCAAATCAAGATAATCCTTTAATGTATATAAGTGACCTAAAAGGCACGCCATTATTGTGTTTGGATGTTTGGGAGCATGCATATTATTTGCGTTATCAAAACAAACGAGCAGATTATGTTGATAATTTTTGGAAAATAGTTAATTGGAGTTTTGTTGAAAAAAATTATAGCGAAAGTTAATTACCAATTAATATCTATAACATTATCCCAATTAGCTTTTACAATTAATTTTGTAGATAAAGAAATTACTTTTTCGGGCTGTAATTTTAGTTTATAGTTTCCAGTATCCCAAACTCCATTTTTATTTTCATCAATTAAAATTGCTACATCATATTCTCCTGGTTTAAACAATTCGAGTTTAATTTCTTTTGATTTGATTGTTATTGAATTTATTATCCTTCCATCTTTTAAAATTTGTAAAACGGCATTCGTTCCAATATTATTTAATTTAATTTTTAGCTTCCCATAATCAGATTCTTTAAATGCAGAAATTTTAATAGTATCGGTTTTTGATAGTTTATTATTTAAAGTATCTTGAATCATTTCTTTATCAATTATCAAACTATAATTAGCATTTACTACTAATTTATTTTTTACAACAATAGTTTTAAAATTACTGTCAATATAAAACGAAAATTTTTCAACTTTTTTATTGTTAGAGTCTAATAGCATCAATGCTTCAGAACTGCTAATTTTAATTTCTTTATTAAATAAAATATTAAATGTTGTATCGTTAATATCGTATTTATTTAAATTAGTACTTATTAAATATTTCAATTTTTTATCTTCTTTGCCACTATTTAATTCATTTTGTTTATTTAATACAATTACTTCTTTTTCTTTAAAAGCATAAATTGTACTTTTAAAAGTTGAATCGGTAGCTAAAACCGAATAATTTAAAAATCCAAATAGTTTGGTGCTATCATCATATTTTTTACTAAAATCGTTTGGCAATACAAACACATTAAATAAAATATTTGGCAAATTATTAAATTCAAAATTTCCTAAACCATCTAGCTTCGAAACATATTTTGGTTTGTGTTTTAAAATTGCAGTGTCACTTAAATTCGAGTGTAATACAACAATTAATGTACTATCAATTTTTCCATCTTTAGCTAATACAATATTTCCATTAATATAATTATTATCGATTTTAGAGCCAGTGCTAAAAACATAATTAGTATTTTTTGCTACATTTCCTTCGTTTATATCCTTAATAGAATTTCCAAAATTTATATTATACGTTGTATTGGGTTCTAAAGAATCTTTTAATGTAATAAATACATTGTTTAATTTATAATCAATAATGGGTTGTGTTTTTTGAACTGGGTTGATTAACAAATTTTGTTGAATTTCTTTAACCTCAACATATTCGTTAAAAGTTAATGTTATTTTTTTTGAATTAAAATTTATTGTAGAATCTTTAGGAGCTGCATTTATAAGTATTGGGGGTAAAGAATCTCTTGGTCCACCACTTGGTGGAATCATATTTGCACAACTTGAAACAAAAATGAAAATAAAAAGGTAGTATGTTTTTTTAATGAACGCTAGTATTTGTAACAAAAAATGTTAATTTTAATAATAGCAAAATTATTTGTTTTAAAAACATTAATTATTGCTATTTTTTTTTGAAATTTGCAAAGTCCAATTTATGTAAATAGTTTGGATTTAAAATTTAAATATCCTTTATAGTTTTGCTCAAAAAAAAACATATTCAAAAAAGTATTATTTTAACTGTAGCTTTTTTTTTAATTCTAAATAATGGTAATTCGCAATTAAAAAATCCACTTTTCGAATTTAGGGCTGTTTGGGTTGCAACAGTTGATAACATTGATTGGCCAAGCTCTAAAACCTTAACAGTTGAAGAACAAAAAAGCGAGTTTATTAAATTAGTTGAGTTTCAACATAGAAATGGAATGAATGCATTAATTGTACAAATTCGTTCTTGTGGCGATGCAATGTATCCATCAAAATACGAACCTTGGAGCGAATTTTTAACTGGCAAACAAGGCTTAGCACCAAATCCTTTTTACGACCCTTTAGAGTTTATGATTGATGAAACACATAAACGAGGTATGGAATTTCATGCTTGGCTTAACCCTTATAGGGCTGTTTTTGATATTCATAGATCATCAATTTCTAAAACACATTTAACAAAAAAAAATCCAAGTTGGTTTGTTACTTATGGAACAAAAAAATATTTTAACCCTGCATTGCAAGAAGTAAGAAACCATTTTGTTGATGTGGTAAATGATTTAATTGAAAGATATGCTATTGATGGAATTCATATAGATGATTATTTTTATCCATATAGAATTGCAGGAAAAGAATTTCCGGATAATAAAGATTTTATAAGATTAGGGAAAGGGTTAAAAAAAGATGATTGGAGAAGAGCCAATTGCGATAGTATTATTAAACAACTTTGGATAGCAATTAATAAACAACCCCGCAGAGTTAAATTTGGTGTAAGTCCGTTTGGAGTTTGGAGAAATGCTTCTCAAGATATTTTAGGAAGTAATACAAAAGCTGGACAAACTAATTATGATGATTTATATGCCGATATTTTATTATGGTTAAAAAAAGGATGGATGGATTATTGTGTACCTCAATTATATTGGGAGCGTGGACATCATTTATGCGATTATGATACCCTGCTTGATTGGTGGAATAAAAACACATTTGGTAAACACCTTTATATTGGGCATGCTCCCTACAGAGCAAATACAACAAAAGGTTGGAGAGATATAAATGAATTACCCCATCAAATAAAAAATTTACGACAATATAACACAACGCAAGGTTCGGTGTATTTTAGTAGTAAAAGTTTTAAAAATAATCCTAATGGTTGGAACGATAGTTTGCAACAAAATTATTATTCAACACCTGCAATTGTGCCACCAATGCCTTGGATTGATAATGAAAAACCAAGTACTCCAATAATTTCAGAAAATCCTTATGGGATTTTTAAAATTACTTATAAAGGTAATAAACGTATAAAAGGGTATATGTTGTTTGTTGGAACAAATATAGAAAATGCTGTTGCTACAGAAATTATTGTAAAAAATGAAGATTATAACTTGAGTGATTTTGCAAAAAATTTATTTTCTAAAGTTTATATAGCATCAATTGGTGTTAATAATACTTTAAGTGATTTAGTAGAAGTAAAGTAATTTGTTTAAAATAAAGCATCTAACTCATTTAAAAATAAAACTCTCTGATTATTTATTGTATTTTCTGTGTAGAAATCAATAAAGTCGTTTACAAAATTTACATCATTATCACTTAAGTCATTTCCATTAGGGTTATAGTATGGAGCATAATATTCACTAGCATCGCCTTGATGAAAAGCGGGATTTCTCCATGTCATTAAATAGGCTAAATCGTTGTGATTAATTATTTGTTGCAAAGTGCCGGTCCACCAATTTGTATTATCATAAAAATAATCTGCTCCAATTTCGGTTAAAGCAGGAATTTTATGAAACTCTATAGAAAGATTATTTAATTCAATCAATTGCAGTTTAACTCTATCAATAAAGTTTGAGGTATTAAAATTATTATCGTTTAATTGTACATTTTTTGAAAGTGGATGTCTGTTTTTTTGAACCTGTGTATTTAATCGCTGATAGGCATCAAACCCAATGATATCAAATAAACTAGAATCGGGTATTAGCTCCTTTACATTATTAAATATTTTTCTAGTATTACCATCAATAAAAAAATCATTAATACAAAAAGCATTTACGGTTTGATGCATGCCATTATTATGCAAATGCATAATTGTAATTTCCCAAAGTTTTTTGTAGTGAGATGGGTTAGAACCTGTGTTTGAATTAGTAATTTGGTTCCACCAAAAAAATGGTTTAAAATTATTAGGACCTGCATCAAAATTTGTTACTTCATGAAATGGGCGAAAAATTATTGGAATTGGAATGCCGTTTTCATCAATTAAAAAACTTAAAAAATTAGCTAATTTATCAAGCCAGTTTATAAAAATTCTATTGGACATTGAGTTATTAGTTACAACTTCTTTAATAGAATTTTTATTACTTACATCGTTATAATCTCCTCCATTTGTTGTATTAATTGAAGGATTTTTCATGTGCCAACAAATTGTATTTATTCCACCACTTTTATGAACTTTAATTATCCAAGCAATTAAATTTTTAATAGAAATGTTGTTTCGTAGTGTGGCATTCGAAATAGATAAATTTATAGTTTCTGCATCTAAAATATTTTCTAAACCAATTAAATCCCAGCCAAAAAGTGCGGGTGCATTATTTTCTAAAGCATAAACAATATCAGATTGTTCAATATTAAAATCCAATGCATCATTATTTTCTGGATTAACACCAATCCAACCTCCATTGCTTCTGCCATAAGCTAAACTATCCTGATGTCCAAATAACAATTTATCGTGTTGGTAAATCTGATTTAGTTTTGCATGTAAGTTAACAGCAGCAAGTCTTCCAGCTGCAATTTGTTGTTGAGTTAGGGTTGGCATTTAATCAATTTTTAAAATAGTAGTTTAATAGCTCTTTCATAAAAATAAAAAAACATTTACTACTTAAGCAAATCTTCTTAAATCATTAATTATAAAATTGTTATTTTGTAAACTTGGTTTATTGGTAAACTAATTAATAATTTTTTAGCATAATTATATAATATGAAAATTGGAATTGCTTGTTATCCCACCTTTGGTGGAAGTGGTGTTTTGGCTACAGAATTGGGAAAAGCTTTGGCAGACAAGGGTCATAAAGTTCACTTTATAACCTATCAACAACCAGTAAGATTAAATGTTTTTAATGCAAATATTTTTTATCACGAAGTTAGGGTTCCAACATATCCGCTTTTTGATTATCCTCCATACGAAGTTGCATTAGCAAGCACAATGGTTGATGCCATTATTAATCACGATTTAGATTTATTACATGTTCATTATGCAATACCACATGCAAGTGCAGCCTATATGGCAAAACAAATTGTAAAAAGTAAAAATGGAAGAAATATTCCAGTAATTACTACACTTCATGGAACAGATATAACCTTAGTTGGAAAAGATAAAACTTATGAACCTGTTGTAACTTTTTCTATTAACGAAAGTGATTCAATAACTTCTGTTAGCGAAAACTTAAAAAAAGAAACTTATAAAAATTTTAAAATTACAAAACCCATAGATGTAATTACAAATTTTGTAGATGTAAATAGATTTGCCAAAAAACCCATAGATGCTTTTAAAAAAGTAATTGCCCCTAATGGAGAAAAAATTTTATTACATGCAAGCAATTTTAGAAAAGTAAAAAGAGTTGATGATGTTATAAAAATTTTTGCAGAAGTTTTAAAAGAAATTCCCTCTAAATTAATGATGGTGGGCGATGGGCCTGAAAGACCTGCAGCAGAAGATTTAGCAAGAAAATTAGGAATTGTAGATGATGTTAGGTTTGTTGGTAAGCAAGAACAAATGGAAGATATTATGAATGTTAGTGATATTTTTTTATTGCCAAGTGATTATGAAAGTTTTGGTTTAAGTGCATTAGAAGCAATGGCTGCAGGTGCTATTGTAATAAGTTCAAATGCAGGAGGGATACCAGAAATTAATATTCATGGTGTAACTGGATTTATGGCTGATGTTGGCGATGTAAAATCTATGAGCAAGTATGCCATTGATATTTTAAAAAATGAAAATGAATTATTAAAAATGAAAAAACAGGCTTACGAACAAGCTTGTAAATTTGATATTGAAAACATTATTCCTTTATACGAAAAAATGTATAGTAAGTATTGTAGATTGGATAACTATTAATGAAATTAATTATTACGGTATAATTTCAACTCTTGTGCCAACTGGTAATTGGTTATAGATCTCATCAACATAAGTATTTTTAGTGCTTACACATCCCTGTGTCCAACTTTGTTGAGCATCGATTGCAAAATCTTCTCTTGGCCATGTACCATGAATTCCAATTGAACCACCAATTTTAGCATTTAAAGGAATTTCTCCATTTGCTTTTCTTTCATAAAATTTTTGATAACTTTCGGCATTTGGATAATCAATTGCCAAAAACTTATGCCATTTTGCATGAATTCTTTTATTAGTTATGTGAAAAGTTCCTTCAGGCGTTCTCCTGTCTCCTTCAAATAATTTATCACCAAGATCTTTGTTGCCAAATGTTGCAGGATAAGTAACAATTAAATTATCTTGATTATCATATACACTCATTGTATATTGGCTTTTACTTACTACTATGTAAAAATCATCTTTATTTACCTCATTTTTAAAGGAAGTATTTGTAAGAAGAATTATACTAAATATTGCAATTGAACTTATAAATTTCATAGTATAATTTATTAACGCAATCTACTCATAAAAATTATACTCAGTTAATAATTAATTCAAAGTTTTTGTTAAGATTTTTTCTTATCTATTTTGTAATGAAATTGAAAGCAATCCTTTAAAAATTAATTCGGGTTCATAATTAATTTTATTGATGATATGTTTTGAAAAAAAATCAGCATCACCACCTGTAATAATGACATTTAAATTATTATATTTTTCTTTATATAAATTAATTATCCCATCAATTTCTTTTGCAAGTCCATATAAAACTCCACTTAATAAATTGGTTTTGGTATCAAACCCAATTAATGGAAATTGGTGTTCTGCTTTTATTATAGGTAATAAATTGGTATAATCATTCATTGCTTTAAATCGCATTTGCATACCTGGAGAAATGCTTCCTCCAATAAATTCATTAAATTTATTTATAAAATTATAAGTAATACAACTACCTAAACCAATTACTAAATTGTGTTGATATGAAAATAAATTCACTGTTGCACAACTCATCGCTAATCTATCAGCACCAATAGTTTCAGGCTTTCCAACAGGTGTTGAAATTGGTAATTTGCTTTGGTAATTTAATTTATGAAAATTTGTTTTTTTTAAAAGGATTTCTTCAACATTTAATGAATGATTAATAACTGATGATAAAATTGAAAATGAAGGTTTGTGTTTATCAAGAATGATTTGAATTTCATCTTCTAAATTGTTTTCAAGTACTATTACTTCAGTTAAAATATTATCGCTGAAAACTGCACATTTTTTTCTTGTATTTCCAAAATCTAAACAAATAGTTATCATAAGAAGTTAATCTTTTAAACTCTCTAAAATATTATAGTAACTCTGGTATCGTTCAAAACTAATTTCATTATTTCCAATTGCCAATTTAATTGCACATTCGGGTTCTCCAATATGTGTACAATTATTAAATTTACAATTTTGTAATTTTTTTTTCATTTCTGGAAAATAACCTGAAAGTTCTTGTTTTGTAACATCAATAAGCCCTAATTCTCTAATTCCAGGTGTGTCAATTATTTTTCCACCAAATTGCAAATTATACATTTGTGCAAATGTTGTAGTATGCATCCCTTTTCCACTCCAATCGCTCACTTTTGTTGTTTTTAGGCTTAAATTTGGTAGAATATGGTTAATAAATGTAGATTTTCCTGTTCCGCTATGCCCACTTAATAAGGATGTTTTATTAGAAAGTAAGTTTTTAATTTCATCAAGTCCATTTTTAGTTTGCATACTAGCTAAAATCACTTGATATCCTATTTTTTTATACATATTTTGATAATTATTGAACAAATTCAACTCTTTTTCGCCATAAATATCAGATTTATTGAAAATAATGATGGCTGGGATATGATGCAATTCGCAGGCAACTAAAAATCTATCAATAAAACCCAAAGAAGTTTTTGGATTTTTTAAAGTTGCAAATAAAACACTTTGATCTAAATTACTTGCAACAATATGATGCTGCCATTTGCTATGTGGCGAAACTCTTGCAACATAATTTCTCCTTTCGTATATTTTTGTAATTGTTGCAGTATTTTCAATTTCATTTTCAATTTCTATTTCAACCTCATCACCAACAGCAATAGGATTAGTGCTTGTTATCACTTCTAATTTAAAAATTCCTTTTATTCTTGCATTATAATTAACGCTATTTTCGGTTTCTACTATATACCAACTTCCTGTAGATTTAATTACAATTGCTTTCAATTTTTAGTGAATTATTTAAAAAAAAATTGCTTTTTAACTGCTTTTTCAACAATTTTTGATAGTTTTTATTTAAAATTACGCTAAATTATTTTTATTATCTTAAAAATAATTTAGTTTATTTGTAAAATTGAAAAAGAGTTTTTTACATATAACAGTTTTTATATTTTTTTTCTTAATAAGTAATAAAATAATTTCTCAGTGCTCTATTTGTACTAAAACTGCATCTCAATTAGGAGAAGGTCCAGCAAAAGGTTTAAATATAGCAATTGTTTATTTAATGTTTACACCATTATTAATCATTGCTTTTTTAGGCTATACCTGGTGGAAAAAAGAAAAAATGCAATAATTTTGACAGATTTGAGCTTATCTTCCCATATAAACCATCAATATTTGAACATCGCTCGGATTAACTCCTGAAATTCTTGATGCTTGTCCTAAAGTTCTTGGTCTAATTTTTTTAAACTTTTGTAATGCTTCGGACGAAATTGCTTGAACTTTATCAAAATCGAATTTATCAGGAATAATCATATTTTCAACTTGGCTCATTCTTTCTACTAATTCTTGTTCTTTTTCTATATATCTTTCATATTTTATTTGAATTTCCGCTTGTTCTAGTGCATCTTTTGAAAATTTCGATAAAGATTCGTTCACTTTTGGCAAAAATTCTTTAAGTTTTATTAAACTTACATTAGGCCTTAATAATATTTTTTCAGCTTTTTGTTTATCAATTATTTCTGAAGAGTTTATAGTTTTAAAATAGTCGTTAATTTCATCGGGATTTATTGATAAATTATTGATAATCAATTTAATTTCATTAATTTCTGATTTCTTTTTCACTACTTTTAAAACTCTTTCATTACTTGCTAAACCAATTTTATTACTAATTTCAGTTAATCTTAAATCAGCATTATCTTGCCGTAATAACGTTCTATATTCTGCCCTACTTGTAAACATTCTATATGGCTCATCAGTGCCTTTACTTATTAAATCGTCAATTAATACTCCGATATAAGCTTCATTTCTTTTTAAAACAAATGGTTCTTGATTATTAATTTTTAAATGAGCGTTCATTCCTGCCATTAAACCTTGACAAGCAGCTTCTTCATATCCTGTTGTTCCATTTATTTGACCAGCGAAATATAAGTTTTCAATCAATTTAGTTTCTAAAGTATATTTTAACTGTGTTGGAGGGAAATAATCATATTCAATTGCATATCCCGGTCTAAATATCTTACATTTTTCAAACCCAGAAATAACTCTCAGTGCTTTTAATTGTACATCTTCTGGTAATGATGTTGAAAATCCATTCACATATATTTCAACAGTATTCCATCCTTCGGGTTCAACAAATAATTGATGCCTATCTCTTTCTGAAAATCGATTTATTTTATCTTCAATACTTGGACAATATCTTGGCCCTCGTCCTTCAATTCTACCTTGAAACATTGGACTTTTCTCGAATCCAGTTTTTAAAATATTATGTACTTCTTGGGTAGTATAGGCAATATGACAGCTTTTTTGAAGTTCAGGTTTTATTTTATGTGTATCTAAAAATGAAAACCCTACAATTTCATCATCTCCAAATTGTTCCTCCATTTTAGAATAATCTAAACTTCGTCCATCTACCCTTGGGGGTGTACCAGTTTTTAATCTGGCACTTTCAAATCCAAATTCAACTAACTGTTCAGTAATTCCAATTGCAGCTTTTTCAGCAATTCTACCTCCACCAAACTGCTTTTCTCCAATATGAATAACTCCATTTAAAAAAGTTCCACTTGTTATAACTACAGATTTTGAATGAATTTCATGTCCCATTCCTGTAACCACTCCTTTTGCAATTCCATTTTTTACTAAAATTCCTTTTACATTGTCTTGATAAAAATCTACATTTGAAGTACCTTCAAGCATTTCTCTCCATTTATTTGCAAAAACCTCTCTATCGTTTTGTGTTCTAGGACTCCACATTGCAGGGCCTTTGCTTCTATTTAACATTCTAAATTGAATTGTACTAGCATCACTAACAATTCCAGAATATCCACCTAAAGCATCAATTTCACGTACAATTTGACCCTTTGCAATTCCACCCATTGCAGGATTACAACTCATTTGTGCAATGGTTTGCATATTCATTGTAATTAATAAAACGTTACTTCCCATATTAGCTGCTGCTGCTGCTGCCTCACAACCAGCATGACCAGCTCCGACAACTATTACATCATAATTTGAAAACATTTTGCAAATATAAGAATCGAATTTTGGGCAGCTATTTATAGTATTTATTTCACGTGAAACAAATGCTATAAACTACTTGTCAATTTCTTTGTTAGGTTTCACGTGAAACAAAATCTTTAAAATTAATTTGAGTTAAAAAGTTTGATAAAAAAATCCTCCCTTTTTCTCATTTTAGTAATATCCGCTTTCTTTTTATCAGAATAACCACATAAATGGAGTGCCCCATGACAAACAACCCTAACCAACTCGTCAGAGAATCTTGAATTAATTAATTTACTATTTTCTTTTACTCTGTCAATGCTAATATATATTTCTGCTTCAATAGGTTCTGATTTTTCTGAAAGGGGGAAAGTAATAATATCTGTAAGGGTGTTGTGTTTTAAAAATCTTTTATTAATATTAAATAAATAATTGTCGGAACAAAAAACGTATTGAATATTATTTAGCAACATTTTTTCTCTAATAAATAAATCTTGTACAAGCTGTTTTAACTTGGTCTTATTGCCGAATTGCAGTTTTCTATCGGCATAACTAAATTTCACTTTAAAACTCATACTCCAAAATTCGTAAGTAATAATCGTCTTTAACAAATAGCTTTGAAAAATAATATTTAAATGAAAAATTTAAGCGACTTAAAGGTTGGAGAAATCGGAATTGTTGACTCATTTTGTAATGATGATATTTCTATTAAACTCATGGAAATGGGATGTGTTCCTGGTGAAGAAATTAAAATTGAACAAATTGCCCCATTAGGTGATCCAATTTGTATAGCTGTTTCTGGTTATACCTTAAGTTTAAGAAAAGATGAAGCAAAAAGTATTATTTTAAAACGGTAAGTAGTTGAATATTAGATTTTTATTATGAAAATTGGATTGTATTTTGGATCTTTTAATCCTATACATATAGGT
>JANOVK010000223.1:0-6949 GCA_031417315.1 Chitinophagaceae bacterium
TAGTAACAACAAAATATGGTTACGATTTTGCTGCAGGTATTGAACACGAAAATATTTTAGGTGTTCAGTTTCATCCAGAAAAAAGCCATAAATACGGAATGAAATTTTTAGAAAATTTTGTAAAAAATTATTAGTGCGAATAAGAGTTATACCCTCATTATTACTTCATAAAGGCGGACTAATAAAGTCGATTCAATTTAAGAATTATAAATATGTTGGCGACCCTATTAACGCAGTAAAAATATTTAACGAAAAAGAAGTTGATGAAATTGCAGTGATAGATATTGATGCCACAAGAGAAAATCGTCCTCCAAGTTTTGAAGCAATTGCCGAAATTGCAAGTGAAGCATTTATGCCTATGGCTTATGGTGGTGGCATTACTAAGCTTGATGAAATTAAAAAAATACTTTTTAATGGGTACGAAAAAGTTATAATAAATAAAGCATTGCATACAAATTTGAATTTAGTAACTCATGCTGCTAATTTAGTAGGCAGTCAAAGTGTTGTAGCATCTATAGATATTAAAAAAAGTTTGTTTGGTGGGTATAAAGTTTTTACTGATAATGGAAAAAATAATTCAAATATAAAACCAGAACAATTTGCTAAAGATATTGAGAATGCTGGTGTTGGTGAGATTTTAATAAATAATATTGATGCTGATGGAACCTATAAAGGTTTTGATATAAACCTAATTCAATCTATTGCATCAATTGTTAATATTCCTATTATTGCAATGGGTGGAGCAAGTTGTGTAGAAGATTTTTATAAAGCAAAACAAGCAGGGGCAAGTGCTGTTGCAGCAGGTAGTTTATTTGTTTTTCAACGCCCACATCAAGCTGTATTAATAAGTTACCCAACACAAAATGAATTAAAAGAAAAACTATTTAATTAGCACATACGAAAATTAGCAAATGTGAAAATGGAAAGCTAAAATCGTAAATCTCAAATCCAAAAATCGTAAATAAAAAAATGGTTCTTTCAACACAAAACATAAATTACAAACAATGTAGTATTAGTGTAATGGATAACATTGCAGACCCTGATATTTCGTTTGATGAAAAAGGAATTTGCAATTATTATTATAGTTATCTAAAAGCAGAAAACGAACAAGTAAAAAAAGGAACAGAAGGCGAAAAAGAATTCAACAGAATTATTGCTCAAATTAAGGAAGATGGAAAAGGAAAAGAGTATGATTGTATCTTAGGAGTTAGTGGTGGTGTGGATAGCACCTATCTTGCACACATTGCAGCACAAAAGGGTTTAAGAGTTTTATGTGTGCATTTCGATAATGGTTGGAATAGTGAATTAGCTGTAATGAACATTGAAAATATTGTTACAAAATGTGGATTTAAATTATATACTTATGTAATAGATTGGAATGAGTTTAAGGATATTCAACGTTCGTATTTTAAAGCAAATGTGATAGATATTGAAGCTATAACTGATATTGCAATTTTTTCTGCTCTTGATATTTTATGTAAACAGTTTAAAATAAAACACATTATTGATGGAAGAAATGTAGTTACAGAAGTTGTACTGCCTCCATCTTGGATTTGTAAAAACACAGCTAATTTAAAAGACATTCATAAAAAATTTGGAACTGTTTCTTTAAAATCATATCCACTAATGAGTCCAATAAGAAGAAGAATTGTTGCTAAAACAAAACCATTTCAATCTTGGCCAATTCTAAATTACATTCCTTACGATAAAAAAGATGCAAAGAAAATTATTATAGAAAAATTGGCTTGGAGAGATTATGGTGGAAAACACTATGAATCTGTGTTTACAAGATTTTATCAAGGATATATTTTACCAGAAAAATTTAAAGTTGATAAGAGAAAAGCTCATCTTTCAAATATTATTTTCTCTGGACAAATAACAAAAGAAGAAGCCTTAGAAGAATTAAAACAGCCTATTTATCCAGTAGAATTATTTACAACAGATTATGAATTTGCTATAAAAAAACTGGGATTTACAAACGATGAATTTCAAGCTTATTTAAAAGCTCCAGCAGTTTCTCATTCAAACTATGAAATGAGTATTTCTTTGTTTGATGAAATACCTGCACTTAAACCCTTTAAAAAACTTTTAGGAAAATAATATGATAAATTTTGCAATTATAGGTTGTGGAAGAATTGCACAACGGCATGCAGAGCACATTAATAAATTTGGAAAATTAATAGCAGTTTGCGATGTGGTAAAGAAAAAATCAGATGCTTTAGCAAAGCAATATAATGCCATTGCTTATTACGATGCTGCAGATTTATTAGCTAATGAAAAAAGGGTTGATGTAGTTTCTGTGTGCAGCCCAAATGGCTTACACGCTCAACATTCTATTCAAGCATTAAATGCAGGGTTTCACGTTTTATGTGAAAAGCCAATGGCCATAAATGTAAATGATTGTGGAGAGATGATTAAAGTTGCAGAAAGTGTAAATAAAAGATTATTTGCAATTAAGCAAAATAGATTTAATCCGCCGGTTGAAGCTGTAAAAAAGATTATTGATGAAGGTAGATTAGGAAAAATATTTAGTGTTCAGCTAAGTTGTTTTTGGAACAGAAATGCAGATTATTATCAAAACTCTTGGAAAGGAACTAAAGAATTAGATGGAGGAACTTTATATACACAGTTTAGTCACTTTGTAGATTTATTATACTGGATGATTGGAGATATAAAAGAAGTTCAAGCTTATACAGAAAACTTTGCACATAAAGGTATTATTGAGTTTGAAGATACTGGTGTTGTTATTTTAAAGTTTCAAAATGGTGCTATAGGTACTATTAATTATACTGTAAATAGCTATGGAAAAAACATGGAAGGCTCATTAACAATTTTTGGCGAAAAAGGAACTGTAAAAATTGGAGGTCAGTATTTAAACGAATTAGAATATCAAAATATAGAAGGATATAAAATAGAAAATTTACCAGTTGGAAACACTGCAAATAATTATGGAAATTATCAAGGTTCTATGAGCAACCACGATAAAGTTTATGAAAACTTGGTTGATGTTTTAACTAATAATGCAAAAATTTCTACAAGTGCATTTGAAGGTTTAAAAACTGTAGAAATAATTGATAAAATTTATAATAATACAAAATAATTATAAATGAATGAACCTATAAAATATCAAAGTAAAATTGTTGATGTGCAGTTTGGAGAAAACGTAAAAGTTGTTGAGCCAGTAAATATTTATGGTTGCAACATTGGCGATAATTGCTTTGTTGGTCCTTTTGTAGAAATACAAAAAGATGTAACTATTGGCAATAATACAAAAGTTCAATCTCATACATTTATTTGCGAATTAGTTTCAATTGGCGATAATTGTTTTATTGGTCATGGTGTAATGTTTATTAACGATTTATTTGCTGGTGGTGCACCAGCAGGTGGCGATAAATTAAAATGGAAATCTACCAAAATTGGCAACAATGTTTCTTTAGGTTCTAATGCTACTATTTTGCCCATAGAAATTTGTGATAACGTTGTAATTGGTGCAGGAGCCGTTGTAACAAAAAACATAACACAACCTGGTGTATATGCTGGTAATCCTGCTAAACTTATAAAACTTCTTAATTAAAATATGCTTTTCAATTCGCTTGAATTTGCTTTATTTTTTCCAATAGTTACCATTTTATTTTTTATGCTACCGCATAAATTAAGATGGATATTATTGCTATTGGCAAGTTGTTTTTTTTATATGTTTTTTAAGCCAATTTATATTTTAATTTTATTCTTAACAATTTTCATAGATTATTTTGCTGGTATTTGGATAGCACAAACCGAAGATAAAAAAAAGCGAAAACGACTTTTATTATTAAGCATTATTGCCAATGTTGGCGTATTAGTTGTATTTAAATATTTTAATTTTTTAGTAGATAATATCAATGTTGTATTGACTTCGCTACATACAACAGGTAAAATCCCAATACTAAATATTATACTTCCAATTGGTTTATCGTTTCATACTTTTCAGGCAATGAGCTACACAATTGAAGTGTATCGTGGAAATCAAAAACCAGAAAAACATTTTGGCATTTATGCATTGTATGTAATGTTTTATCCTCAACTTGTTGCTGGCCCTATTGAGAGGCCACAAAATATGTTACCACAGTTTCATCAAGTAAAAAAATTCAACTACGAAAATTTTAGAAGTGGATTAATTTTAATGGCTTGGGGATTTTTTAAAAAATGTGTAATTGCAGATAGGTTAGCCTTATTTGTAAATGATGTTTATGGCAATGCACATGCATATCAGGGCATTCCAATAATTACTGCAACTGCATTTTTTGCTTTACAAATTTTTTGCGATTTCTCTGGTTATTCTGATATTGCAATTGGTAGTGCAAGATGTATGGGATTTAATTTTATGACCAATTTCGATAGGCCTTATCTATCAACAAGCATCAGTGAGTTTTGGAAAAGATGGCACATCTCACTATCAACTTGGTTTAGAGATTATGTTTATATTCCTTTAGGGGGAAGTAGAGTAAGCAAATCAAAATGGTATCTTAATTTATTAATAGTTTTTACAGTAAGTGGAATATGGCATGGGGCTAACTGGACTTTTATGATTTGGGGATTTTTGCATGGGATGTATTTAATTATAGAAAATCAATTTTACGAAAAATTTCCATCATTAAAAAATACACAGAATAACATTGCAATTTTTACTAAAAGATTTATAGTATTTTTTTTAGCATGTTTTGCATGGGTATTTTTTCGAGCTCAAAATGTGAGCGAAGCACTTTATTTAATTAAAAATTCAGTTGTTGGAATTCCATCTCAAATAAATAGAATTATACAAAATATTGATTATGACAGAATGTATATTCTTTACATAAAACAAACAAGTGTTGAATTTTTAATCACAATTTCTGTAATTATTTTTTTAACAATAATTCATTATAGTCAGTCTAAATTAAGTTTCGAAAAATGGCTTACAAAGAAAAATATTTTTTTTAGATGGGGGTTCTATTATCTTCTTGTTATTTCGTTTGTTTGTTTAGGCAAATTTGATAGAACTGAATTTATTTATTTTCAGTTTTGATAAAAAAGTTTTTTTTAAAGTTATCATTAATTTTATTGCCAATTGGTTTATTAGTAATTGGTATAAATATTTATGTTGACCCTGCACATATTATTAATAGTAAAGAGTACATAAAAGAAATTACAAATATTTTATCAAAAGGAAATAATGTAAATAATGTATCGAATTTTGATGAAAGATTATTGCAGTTAGAATTAATAAAAAAAGTTGACAGTTTTGATGTAGCAATTTTGGGTTCAAGTAGAATAATGGAAATAAGAACAAGCTTTTTTGAAAATAAGAAGTTGTTAAATTGTGGTGTATCTCATGCCAATATTAATGACTTAATTGCCCTTGCTGGAATTATGGACTCACTAAAAAAAATGCCTAAAGAAATTTATATTGGTTTAGATTATTCTACAATTGCAACAGAAATTTCTACAATTCGTGAATGGCAAAGTATAGAAGAATTTTATAATTATTTTATTAAAAAACACACTAATAAAAAAACTGTTGAAGTTGAAAATAGAATTAATATTCAAAAAATAAAAACGGTTTGTTCTTTCGAGTATTTTAATAAATCTGTTTCATATCTTTTAAAAGGAAATAAATTAAAGATCGAAAATGTGTATAAACAAACGCCAAAATCAAATGGTAGATTTTTTGATGGAAGCATTAGTTATAATTATGAATATACACATCCAAATAATTTCTTAATAGCTAATGATGCTAGAAGAACTAGTAAAAATGGAATTACTTCAATTGATACAACTAAGTTTTCTTTATTAATTGATTTAATTAATAATTTTAAAAAGCAAAATGTTAATGTAACTTTTGTGTTAATTCCATATCATATAAATTTTTATAATGGAGTAAATGAAAATAAAAAAGTCAATTTAATTGTTTACGAAAATTTGTATCGGGACTTAAGTAGCAGAAATAATATAACATTAATTGGAAGTTTTTCTGCCGAAAAATGTAAAATAGCTGCAAACGAATTTTACGATATGTATCACTGTTCAGGAGAATCTATAAAAAGAATTTTTAATCAGAATAATATAAAATAAATGCAAATCCCAATTGTAGATTTAAAAGCACAATATCAATCCATTAAAACAGAAATGGATACAGCTATTGCTATTGTAATTAATGAAACTGCTTTTATTGGTGGTAAATATGTTGCAGCATTTGAACAAAATTTTGCAACAGTGTATGGTGTTAAACATTGCATTAGTGTTGCCAATGGAACAGATTCACTTTATATTTTAATGAAGATGATGAATATTGGTGCAGGAGATGAAGTTATTACTGTTGCCAATAGTTGGATTTCAAGCAGTGAAACCATATCACAAACCGGTGCAAAGCCTGTGTTTATTGATGTTAATCCAACTTACTATAGTATGGATGAAACTAAGTTTGAAGCTGCTATTACTGCAAATACCAAAGCTGTTATTCTAGTTCATTTGCAAGGGCAAATTTGTGATACAGCAACTATAAAAACGATTTGTGATAAACACAATATTGCTTTAATAGAGGATTGTGCTCAATCACATTTTAGTGAACAAAATGGACAACGTGCAGGCACAGTAGGCATTGCAGGAAGTTTTAGTTTTTATCCTGGAAAAAATTTAGGTGCTTATGGCGATGCTGGATGCATTATTACAAACGATGATGCACTTGCCGAAAAATGTAAAATGTTTGCAAATCACGGGGCATTAAAAAAACATCATCATACCATTGAAGGTATTAATAGCAGATTAGATGGTTTGCAGGCTGCAATTTTAAATACCAAACTGCCACATATTTTAAAATGGACAGCACAAAGAATTGCCAATGCTGCAAAATATGATGAAGCATTAAAAGGCATTAAACAAATTGTTACGCCGAAAGTTCGTCCTAATAGCAAGCACAGTTATCACTTGTATG
>JANOVK010000224.1:0-1930 GCA_031417315.1 Chitinophagaceae bacterium
CCACCGTCATTGGTTGAGTTCACAAATGTTAAAGCATCATCACTAGTCCCACCATAAGTTTTTTCCCATTTAATATTACCCAATGTATCTATCCTTGTTAAAACACCTTTTTGAAAAAAAGGGTTGGTATTACTTGAAATAATATAATCAGAATTGATTGTTTTAGAAATATAACCAGGATTATAATTGTAACATTTTTGCCATTGTATAGGTGGGGCTTGGCAGATGGCGGTAGAACTTAAAAGAAGAAAAAAGGTAAAAGTAATAATGGTTTTCATAACAAATGTTATAACTTTTTATATCTAACTCTAAAATACAAAATGTTTAAGCTAAGATAAGTGAAACTTTACAATTTCTGAGGAGAAATAACAGACAATAAATATTTAATTAAAAATAGAAATAACCAAGTTCTAACTTTTACCACTAATTCATCTCACACTCAATACTTTTGTGCTTCAATATAAATAGTTTCAAATGTGTTTTTTTTCAAAATCATTTTTTAGGCTTTCATATTTAGGCTTTTTAGTTTTTTTAAAAGCATTAAGTTACTCGAACTTGGTAGTATTATCTTGAACACTTAAAATTAATATTTCAACTAATTGCTTAGTCTATTGATGTTTAATCGAAATTCAAATCATCAATAGTTTAAGTGGGATACTATACTCCAAAATTTAGTCGGCAAGAGAAAGGGATGTTGATAACATATAAAAAAGAAATTTTGTAATTTGGCATAAAAACTTTAATGAAACAAAAAAGCCTTTAAATTTTAGTTCAAAGGCTTTTTTGTTTTAATGCTGATTAATTTCGATTTATCATTAATTTGGTTGGAGTATATTTTATACCATCTCCTTCAACTGTAACAAAATAAATTCCACTTGAATTAAAATTATTGTCCAAAATTACTGGTACTTGATTGGTGCCTATAATTGGGTTAATAAATTGAGTTTTAATTATTTTACCAGTTGAAATTTCGATAACTTTTAAAATTAATGGTGTTGAAGTTTCACTTAAAAACTGTGTACTAAATTTACCATTAGACGGATTAGGATAGATACTAATTGCTGTTGACATTGGTTCGTACACTGCATTGCCATTTGTAAATCTTACTTTACTTAAATTAGCAATAATTTCAACATTTACGCCACTACTATTTATAAAGCTAAAGTTTACAGCAGTAATATCGTTAGCAGTAATATCGCCACTAATTTTGGATGATTTAAAATCTTTAAGTGCTATTTCGTATTCTTTTGAACCCGAAGTTTTAAGAATATAACTGTATTGATCGTCCCAATTAGTTATTGATTTTTTTACCAAAGTGATTTTTACAGTATTTGTACCAATTATATTTCCTTTAAAGATTAGGTTTTTAAATTTAGTTACATCTTGTTCTAAGCCACCTCCTATCATAGTTTTATAAATACTAATATAATCTTTTGTATTCGCTGTTACTTCTACATTTCTTAATAATCTATGTTCTTCGTTACTAATTGAAACATTTGATTCGTTTAATACGTTGAATTTTTTAATAGTTGTACTAGTTTTATTATATTCAATATTCCAAGAACCATCAGCAAGATAAACTAAATCGGTAAGGGTATTATTTAAATAAATATAAATACTGCCTTCATAATTATCCTTAACAGGAATTGTAAGCTCACTTATACCATTTGCTTTTGTTGTAAATGGTATTTTTCTAATGGTTAATAAACTATTTTCATTAGCTTTTTCTTTCAATTCGAAATATCCACTAGTATAGCTTGTATAGTTTTGGAAAGTTAAATTTAATGTTGTTCCTTTTCTATTTCCTTTGCTAATATAGGCAAGCGGCAACTCTGCACTTGTAACAGAATTAACTGAACCATTTAATTGCAACTTATCAATAATATCCTGAGTCATAGATTTAACCATATCGTAAGTTAAAGCCCATAAT
>JANOVK010000225.1:0-2472 GCA_031417315.1 Chitinophagaceae bacterium
TTTGCACTTTTATCATCAACAGGTCCCCATAAATAAATAGAACGTTTTTCGAAAAAAAGTTGTTCCATTTTTTTTACAAGCATACTAGATGGTTGTGGTTTTTCTTCTTTCGGACTTTCTTCTTCTTCTTGAAATAAAAAAGGATTCATTTTATATTCTTTATAATATGTTATTAATTATTTATTTTGATTGATTTGCTTTTCGTGGATTCATTAAAAGCACTTCATCAACTAATCCATACTCTTTAGCATCAACAGCTTTCATCCAAAAATCTCTATCACAATCTTTCGATACAATATCTAAATCTTTGCCACTATGAAAAGAAATCACTTCATACAATTCACTTTTCAATTTTTTAATTTCTCTTGCTGTAATTTCTATATCAGATGCTTGTCCGCCAATAGCACCACTAGGTTGATGTAACATAATTCTACTATGTTTTAAAGCAGTACGTTTGCCTTTTACACCTGCACATAATAAAACTGCTCCCATACTTGCTGCCATACCTGTACAAATAGTACTAACATCTGGACTAATAAATTGCATGGTATCATAAACGCCCAAACCTGCATAAACACTACCTCCTGGGCTATTAATATACATTTGAATATCTCTAGTTCTGTCAGCACTTTCTAAAAATAAAAGTTGTGCTGTAATAATATTGGCCACATAATCATCAATTCCCTGACCTAAAAAAATAATTCTATCCATCATCAATCTACTAAAAACATCCATTTGTGCAATGTTTAATGGCCTTTCCTCAATAATATATGGAGTTAAATTAGTGGGATTAAATTTTGTTTTATATTGATGTAAACTGTTGCTGCTAATTCCTTGATGTTTTATAGCATATTTCTCAAATTCGTTTTGCATATTCATATTTAAAGTTTCAAGAAGGAAAGATAATGTTTTTGATTTTCAAAAATAATGCTAAGGTTATTAAGTGGACAAATTGACTGAAACTAAAAAGTTAATCATATTTAGTTTAAATACTATTTCTGTATTCTAAACTTTTCGCCACATAAAATCTGATTTGCTGAAATTAAATAACTCTTTAAAAGTTATTTTTTCGAATTGTAAAAATCTAGTAATACAATAAAAGAACTCACATAAGTAAGCAATTGAACTAATTATTGCAGCAATTTGTATTGAGTATTTATTTTTAACTACAAAAGTTAAAATTAACATAACCATCAAGGCAAATAAAGCAGCATAAACATTGTATTTATTTTTATTAATTCCAGAAAAATATGCCGATAATAAAGTTGAAATTGATAAGCAAAAAATTCCGGGTAAAAGAATTAGTATGGGGAGATACATTGTAGAAAATGAATTTCCAAAAACAAATGGAAACAATTTAAATCCGGTAATAAATAAAATGATAAAAAGCAAAATGTAAAAAATTAAAAACAACCTAAACAATTTAAATATCGTTTTAACTACTTCTTTTTGTTCACTACCTCTTGCAATTTGTGGAAAAATACTACTTGCTAAAATTTGAGGAAGTATTAATAACATTTGACTCAGTTTAGAGGCTTGAATGTAATTTCCTAAATCTCCAACACTAGTACACCACTCTTTTACAAACCAATAATCAATTCTATAAACAAAAAAGAAAATAATGTTTCCGGTTAATCCAATTGCAGAATATTTTATTAATTGTTTAAATTGGCTTGAAGTTGGAAGTACTAAATTATTAATGTTTTTTTGAGTAATAAAAAAAGTTGCAGCCAGAATTAAACCTTGCAGAATAATAAACAAAAAGTAATTGTTAACAATTGCATTTGAATTATGAAAACTTTGATGATTAAAATAAATTAATACTATCAATAAAAGATTAGAAATTCCTAAAATTAAATTGGGTAAAAAAAAGTTTCCTAAACTATAAAATAAAGCAGTAAAATAATTTATAAGCAGAATGCCCACTATATAATAAAATCCATATTTATTTACCAAATATGTTATGGCTATTTCTTTATCGAAATTTGAAAAATAAAATGGTAAAAAAAAGTAGGTGAGTATTGAAATAATAAGTGTCCATAAAACTGCAACCAACGCTAAATTGTTATGATGTATTTTTTTACTTGATGAGAAATAAGTAAAACTTCCATCCATATTAAAACTTAAAACTAATACTAACAGCGAATAGAAATTTGCTAAATAAAAAATAATACCAACCCCGTCTGCTTTTAAAAATCTTGATAGGGAAATATTAACCAATAGTAAGGTAATGAAGTAAAACCCTCTCCAAACTATACTTTGTTTTAATTGATGTTGAAAAATTGACATTCGATTTCAAAAATAGAAGATTTAATTAATCTATTCAATACTAAACAAAATACAAGTATCTAAACCATTAACTTTGCAGCTTTATGAAAGTTGGGTATTAATATTCCTTCTGCTCTGAATTGTTGTTGATTATTACTTTTTTGTTTTAATTATATTAACAAAAACTCAATATTGTTCTTCAAG
>JANOVK010000226.1:0-3673 GCA_031417315.1 Chitinophagaceae bacterium
AAAAACAGATTGCTCTCCCATGCCAAAAGCAGCACCAAAACTTAAACTGTTTTTTGATGCTGAACTAGCACTATTTTTTATGCTACCAATACTACAAAAGCCAGCATCACTACAACCTTGGCTATAAATATTGTTGCAAATAATCATTACAAAAATTAATAGAAAAAAACGTTTCATATTTTAAGTTTAGAATTTAAAATTACAGTATTTCAACATTCATAGATTGAATTTCATTATTCATTTTATTTAAAAACTTTAACATTGAATCCATTCCTATTATATCAACTACAACTAATAAAAAATTCTTAGCTACTTGTTTTAATTTACCTTGATTCGTTCCGGTTTGCAAATACAATAAAATATTTTTAAACAAATCACTTTCGAAATAAGGGCTATCGTTTTTATTAATAAAATAACAACGCATAGTATTTTCTTTTAAGCTCATTTTTTCGAACCCTAATTTAACAGCTAACCATCTACATCTTACAGTAATAAACAAATCTTCAACTGTTGATGGAATAGGCCCAAATCTGTCGAGCATTTCATTATGAAATTCCAATAATTCTTTTTCATTTTCACAACTATCTAATCTTGTATAAAGAGATAATCTTTCTGTAATACTTTCTACATAAAAGTCAGGAATTAATATTTCCAAATCTGTATCAATGGTACAATCTGTAACAAAATCATCTTGTTTGCTAATTTCATCTTTAAACAATTCTTTAAAGTCTTTTCTTTTTAATTCTCTGATGGCTTCGTTTAAAATTTTCTGATATGTTTCAAAACCAATATCAGCCATAAACCCACTTTGTTCTCCACCCAACATATTACCTGCACCACGAATATCCAAATCTCTCATTGCTATCTGAAAGCCACTTCCAAGGTCTGTAAACTGTTCTAAAGTTTGTAATCTTTTTCTACTATCAACAGGCAAAGTACCTAAAGGAGGTGCTAACAAATAACAAAATGCTTTTTTATTACTACGCCCAACTCTACCTCTCAATTGGTGCAAATCGCTTAAGCCAAAATGATGTGCATTATTTATAATAATAGTATTTACATTCGGAATATCTACACCACTTTCAACAATATTTGTACATACCAACACATCATATTTTTTATCAATAAAATCTAAAATATGTTCTTCTAATTGGTCGCCTTCCATTTGTCCATGTGCAAAAGAAATTGATAAATCTGGGCATTGAGATTGAATAATACCAGCCATTTCAGCTAATCCCTGAATTCGGTTATGTATAAAAAATACTTGTCCGCCACGTGAAGTTTCAAAATAAATTGCATCACGAATATTATCTGTATTAAAAACTTGAACTTCAGTTTGTATAGGCTGTCTATTGGGTGGTGGTGTATTAATAATACTTAAATCTCTTGCACCCATTAAACTAAATTGTAATGTTCTAGGAATTGGAGTTGCAGTTAATGTTAAACTATCAACATTTGTTTTTAAAAGTTTCAATTTTTCTTTATGGCCAACTCCAAATTTTTGTTCTTCATCAATAACAATTAATCCCAAGTTTTTAAACTTCGTGTCTTTCCCCAAAAGCCCATGTGTACCAACAATAATATCAACTTTGCCTTCTTCTAATTTTAAAAGAGTTTCTTTTTTTTCTTTTGCAGATTTAAATCTATTAATGTAATCAATTGTTACAGGAAAATCTTTAAATCTTTCTTTAAAAGTTTGAAAATGTTGATACGCCAAAATTGTTGTAGGTACAAGTATTGCAGCTTGTCTTCCATCAACAACAGTTTTAAATGCAGCACGAATAGCAACTTCAGTTTTACCAAAACCAACGTCGCCACAAACTAATCTGTCCATTGGACTTGTAGACTCCATATCTTTTTTTACATCGGCAACTGCTTTGGCTTGGTCAGGTGTGTCTTCATATAAAAAACTCGCCTCTAATTCAACTTGCATATAATTATCTGGTGTATGTGCAAAGCCTTGCTGGGCTTTACGTTTAGCATATAATTTTATTAAATCGAAAGCAATTTCTTTAACTTTTGTTTTTGTTTTTTCTGTTAGCTTGCTCCAAACCTCAGAACCTAATTTATTAATTTTTGGTTCTGTTCCATCTTTACCAGTAAACTTCGAAATTTTATGCAATGAATTTATGTTTACATATAACACATCACTATCCTTGTAAATAATTCTTACCGCTTCTTGTAACTTACCATTTATATCTAATTTTTGTAAACCACTATAACGCCCAACACCATGATCCATGTGGGTTACAAAATCTCCAGGTTGTAAATCTCTCAATGTTTTTAACGTGAGTGCTTTATTTTTATTGAACGCTTGTTTAACTCTGTATTTATGATATCGCTGAAAAATTTGATGATCGGTATAACAAACTACTTTTAAAGATTCTTCAATAAACCCTTCGTGAATTGCAGTAGCAATTGGAACAAAATTTATTTCAGTATTTAAGTCTTTAAAAATAGAATATAGTCTTTCTAATTGTTTGGCTTGTTCCGAAAAAATAAAAATTTGAAACCCATTTTCTTCATGTGATTTTAAATCTGTGATCAGCATTTCGAAATTTCTATTAAAAGAAGGCTGAGGCTTAGTATAATGTTGAATTATGAATGTTGAATTATAAATGTTGAAAGCATTTTCTTCTTCACTATTTGTTTTTGACTTTTGGCTTTTGAATTGATGTTTGCTTCCAAATTCTACAATGTTTCTACTTTGCAATTGCCTTTCAATAGTGGCACTTGGCACAAAATCATCTAACTTAATTTGTTTTAAAATTTTTGTATTATCCTCATCAAATTCTTCATCAGTTTTTAATTCTTTATTTCTAATTATGAGTTCTATAAAATCTCCTAAATCATCTTCTTGCAAACAAATTTTTTCTTTAATAATATCCCAATCTTTTAACCAAACAATTGTATTTTCTGGAAGAAATTCTAGCAACGAAATTTTTTCATCCGATTCAAATTGAGTTTCAACATTTGGAATGATGGATACTTGCAAAATTTTTCTTTCGCTTAACTGAGTTTCAGGATCAAAAATTCTAATACTATCCACTTCGTTACCAAATAACTCAACACGGTATGGTTTCTCATTTCCAAAAGAATAAATATCTAAAATACCTCCACGTAAAGCAAATTGGCCAGGCTCGTAAACAAAATCTGTTTTGTTAAAACCATACATAATAAACAACTCCATTAATCCGTCCAAATTAATAGTATCATTGGTTTTTATGCTAATGATATTACTATTTAATGTTGATGGTAAAACTACTTTTTCGAATAAAGCCTCAGGATAAGTAACGATTATTTTTTTATTTCCACCTATTGAAAGTTTGGTTAACATTTCGGTTCTTAACATTACATTCGAAATATTAAGAAGATGAAAATTTTTTCTATTTTTAAATGATGAAGGGAAATAAAATAAATCTAATGCTTGTGTAAGATTTTCTAAAGAGTTATGAAAATAAGCAGCTTCTTCGGCATCATTTAAAACTATTAAATGATTGAGTTTACTAGATTCTTTATTTGCAAAAACAGCACTCACTACAAATTCTATAGAACTCCCTAGTAAATTTTTAAGAAATATTTTTGATTGGGCAATAGATAGCTGTTCCACCAATTGTTTTAGGTGGGGGGATGATTGAAATTTCTCCTGCAACACACTCAAGTTCATAAAGAG
>JANOVK010000227.1:0-4290 GCA_031417315.1 Chitinophagaceae bacterium
CATATTTGTACTCTAAAATAAACAAAGATGGCTTCTGTAACACTGAGAACAAAACAAATTCAAAAGAAAGGATTTTCATTATTCCTCGATATTTATAACGAAGGGCAACGATATAAAGAATACCTCAAACTCTACGTTTCAAAAGATTATACCAAACCTGAAAACAAGAACATCTTAAAGCTGGATAAAGACAGCTGGGAGCTTGCAAAAACTATTCAAGCAAAAAGAATAATTCAGGTTAAAGAAAGTGCAGCTGGATTTATTCCTAAATCAAGCAAGCAAGATTTTATAACTTACTTTAAAAAGCAAGCTTTTATTAAGCAACACTCATCCTACTCTCACGCTCTTCGACATTTACTTATCTTCATTAAAAAAGAGCAATTACCATTTAAACTAATTGACGAATCGTTATTAAAAGGTTTTATTGATTACTTAAAAGACGAAACTGAATTAAGCGTTACTTCAATTAGAACGTATTTATCGAGAATAAATATTGTTCTCAATCTTGCAATTGCTGATAAAATTATTCAAGTAAATCCTTTTGTATTTTTAAAGAAAGGAAAGGGTGGTGTTATACCAGCTAAAAATCAAAAGAAGATAGAATTTTTAACTATTGATGAATTAAGAAAACTTCAAGCTACACCCTACAGAAATTTAGTAAAGGAGTATTTTTTATTTTGTTGTTTTTGTGGGTTAAGAGAAAGTGATTTAATAAAGCTTAAATGGGAAGATATTGAAGACTCTACACTTGTATATACACAAAAGAAGCAAGGCAATACTAAAACCCACTACTTCCCTCTATCGCAACAAGCATTGACTTTTTTAGAAACAATCGAGCAAACACAAATTGAAATTTTAGGAAGTCAGAGAGTTTATGTTTTTGAACATCTGCCAGGAAAGAGAGTAATACTTTGGCATTTAAAAAAATGGGTTAAAAAAGCAGAGATTAATAAGAATTTACATATTCATGTAGGTAGACACACATTTGCCACAATGGCTCTCACTAATGGAGTTTCGTTGTACACTGTTTCTAAGTTGCTTGGGCACTCCTCCATTTCAATTACACAGGTATATGCCGAAGTAATTGATGAAGTAAAACAAAGAGCCGCTGATTTGATTCCAATGCTGTAAGTGAATACTAAAAATATTGTAAGAAACATTCGATTAAAACATCAAGATTTCCAGCAATTTCTACAAAGAAAAATTATATAGTTTAAACAGCAAAATTGCTGTTATAAGAACATAAATGCAATCAATGAGATTGAAGCTAATTACTAAGGAAAAATTTAACAATAATAACTTCTCTAATGCAACAAAATTCTTCGGATAGAAATTATACAAATAAATAAGATTATTTAAATTATTTAATTGGTTACAACAACGAATATTTAAAATTGGAAAATACAGTAATACTACAAAAGAAATATTATAATTAAGAACATCTATAAAGCAAATACAATTTTTCATAATATAAAAAATACATTATTAGAAATTAGCAATAATAGATGGCAATAATAGATGGCAATAGATGGCAATTTCTGAAAAACTTCTGTATAGATTATTTTACTAAATTTACAATCAAAGCATATCATTTTTATAAGTAAAAAAAATAATATCAGATGGAAAATAATTATGATGAAAATGAAAATATAGAAACCGAATACGGAATTGATTTATTTGAAATTTATGATTATGAAGTAAATTTATTTCATAAAAAGAAAATTACTCATGAGGAACTGCGACTTGTTTATTATTTTATTGAAGAGTTTTTTCTACAGAAAAAACCTAAACACTTTATTGAAGTTTCCTATGAACCAAATGCTCCTCGCAGATTATATACAGACAAATATTTAAGTGAAGTCAATCAATTTATTAAGGGTGTAGGTATTACTTTTTGTTTTTTAAATCAGGACAAATTATATGATATCGAAGGAAAACAGATCTGCGTTTTTAAACACGACGTTAATTCTTTAGATTTTGAGAAATTGTTTGCATATTCATTAAAAACTTATGAAGTTAAACTTTCTGAAATTTATCCCTTTTTACATTTTCATTTAGCAAATAATTTCGAGAATAATTCCAGAAATTTTCATCATTTTCTGGAAATTGTATTAACACAGCACGATATATTATTGAATCAAAAGATTGTAAAATTTGTTAGAATATGGATGCAAGAAAATTCCATATTAATTCCTCAAAATTCAGAAATACAAACAACAAATATTCCCATAAAAAATTATTCAAGTTTTAAAGAAACTGATGACGAATTTAATGAAGCATCATTGGAAGAAATACCAGAAAACTATACAATTGTTGATTTGAAAATCAATAGAACAAATACAATGAAATATTTTTCATTTTTATATACAACTATAGATAAAAATGGAGAACATATAATGTCCAAACAAGATTTTATAGAAGTGTTCAAATATGGTATTGCTATTCCATCACAACCAGCTCAAAAACTTCTTGAATTAAATTTGAAAGTATTGAATATTGGAAGTATAAATTATGCTATCTCTCAATTCTATTTAACCTATAGTAGAACCGTTTCTCAGAAAAAGGATATTATGAGATTTATGGGTTACTATTTTGAAATATTCAACAAAAAAATTTCAACACCTAAAGCTTTTGAATCTTGGAATAAAAATCTAACAAGTAATAAAAAGCCACTTAATTTTCGCATAATGCTACCCGATATTATACCCACCAAAATTTGATTAATTACAAGTTATTCTTTCTTTTAATATTTTATTAAAAAACTCATCTTTCTTTTCATAAGATATCTTAATATTCTTTATGATATCATAAGATTTTCTTATGATTTTATGAATGTTTTTATGAGCTTTATGAATATGTGTTTTGCAATATTTTGAGGCAAAATTCAGTGTTAATTTTACATTCAAATTTGTTAAAAATGGTTAATTTAAATATACAAAATATAGATAAAAGAATTATAGACTTAAAGGTTGGCGAGTTATTAGAACTACTCGATGAGCGATATGCAGCCAACTCAAAAGACAACAAAATATTAGATAATGCTACTGTTAAAAGTGACTTTTTAAATGTAAAACAATGTGCATCACTAACTGGCTACAATGACGACTATATAAGGCAACTTGTTTTTAAAGGTAAGATACCTTTCTACAAAATTCAAGACCATAGTATCAGATTCTCTCGAAAAGAAATTATTGATTGGATGACTACCAAAAAATATGTTCCTGTGGCTAAAAGAGCACAACAATATATTGAAGAAAATGATATGCCTAGTCAATTAAATAAACTCTAAAAATTAGTGAAATGAATGAACGAATTTGTGAAAACATTAATTGCAATAAGCCATTACTTTTATACGACCATTCTAATAGAAGATATTGTTCTGCTGCTTGTTATTATGAAAATAAATTAAGATTGACTAACGAAAAAAATGAACAAAAAAGGTTGGCATTACACTTAGCAAAAATGGACGATACACTAAAAGAGATTTATGATGAGTTTGGTGCAATGCAATATATCAATGCTGCTATTTTAGAGTGTAAAAACTTTGATTGGTCTTTATGTAGTGAAGAATTAGAAATTCAATCTTTTGTTGTGAAAGTTATAAAAAATTATGGTTACACATTATTTAAAAACGAAACAGTTTTAATATGGAAAATATAAAATCAATTATTAGTAATAATCCCTTTTATCTGGCTCAACTTACTGCTGCTCCAGAACCAGTAAAATTTGACATTGGTGGAGTGGTTAAAAAAGTTGACAATACTGGCAAGTATTTAGCAATAGGAATATTTGTACTTGTTGGAGGATTGGTGATTTACAATTTATTGTTATATCAAAAACAAGTTAAAGAATTGAAGGATAAAATTGAATAAATAATTTATTGTAGAATAAATTCTATGTTTTGATTGTTCCAATTTAATTAAAGATAAAATTGACCTAGTGCTACTTCACCAATGTATAAGTATTATGGATAACTTAAGGGTTAGAATGCTTTATTAGTAAAACAGATTAAGCATTTTCGTTATGGAATTTATGCAGTTGCATTTGGCATAGTGATATTCATTATTTATAAAAAAATGGAATTAACAAGTTATGAGTTTAAGAAAAGATAAATTAACAGAGCAAGAATTTTTGCCAAAACGCAAAAACCAGAGATTTTGTTCTCCTCAAAATAGAATTGATTATCACAATATGATTGCTAGAAATATTAGAACTGAAAAAGCATTTGTCACTGAACCATTGAATAAAAATTATAAAATTTTATTAAGCCTTATGAAAGACTATGAAACT
>JANOVK010000228.1:0-3472 GCA_031417315.1 Chitinophagaceae bacterium
CCTTTCGAAATCTTCTTTATTCAAAGATTCTATTAACTGCTGATCATGGTAATGCAGATTATATGATTAATGAAGATGGCAGTCCGAATACTCAACACTCCTTAAATTTGGTGCCATTATTTTTAATTAGCAATGATTATGAAGGCAAATTAAAAGATGGAAAGTTGGGAGACCTAGCTCCCACAATTCTTACAATTATGAATATTGATATTCCAAAAGAAATGACAGGTAAAATTTTAGTTGATGAATAAACAAGAGATAGTAAAACATTTACAAAACAATCATCAAAACTTTATTCAGTTAATTGAAAGTTTGAATAAAGAAGATTTTGGAAAACTTGTAGGAGAAAAATGGACCCCTGGTCAACAAGCTGAACATATTTTTAAAAGTGTAAATCCTGTTGTATTAGCTTTAAAACTTCCTAAATTTTTACTTAAATTATTTTTTAGAACCAACAACAGAAAAAGCAAAAACTATGATGAGCTTGTTAATAAATACAATCAAAAACTAGCATTAGGTGGAAAAGCCAAGAAAAAATTTATTCCAAAATTTATTCCTTTTGAACATAAAGAAATACTGATTGGCAAAATAAAAAATACTATAGAACGACTTTGTGCTTTAACTTTAAAGTTGGATGAAAAAGATTTAGACATTTATCTTTTGCCTCATCCTTTATTAGGCAAATTAACATTAAGAGAAATGTTATTCTTTACTATACATCATGTTACTCATCACCAAGAATCCATTCAAAATATTATTAAAACTAAATTATAATTTATGAAAAAAGTATATATATCATTACTTATAATTTTCATTGGTATACAATTCATACGAACTGCACAAAATAACAATTCAGTTATAGCATCACATATGATTTCTGCAGTTGCAACAGTACCAACCAATGTTAATACAATCTTTAAAAAAGCATGTAACGATTGCCATAGTAACAACACGAATTATCCTTGGTATAGTTATGTTCAACCAGTTAATTTTTGGCTAACCAGCCATATTAATGATGGGAAGAAACATTTTAATTTTGATGAATTTGCAACATATAATTTAAGAAAACAATATCATAAATTAGAAGAAGTTGTAGAAATGGTAAAAGAAAAGCACATGCCATTATCATCTTATACTTTTATTCATAAAGACGCAGATTTAACAAGTGATGATAGGATAATGATTACTTCATGGGCACAATCGGTTATGGATTCTATGAAAGCTCATCATCCTATTGATAGCTTAATTAAAAAGAAATCCTAAATAACTATATTAATCATTTTGCCTTTTACGAAAATGATTTTTTTAGGAGGGTTTCCTTCTAACCATTTTTGAACAATATCATTTGCTAAAACAATGGGTTCAATATCTTGTTGATTGGCATCAACTGGGAAACTCAATGTAGTTCTTAGTTTGCCGTTGATACTAACAGGATATTCTTTTGTGCTTTCAACTATATACTTACTTTCAAATTTTGGAAATTCAGCATCAAGAATGGTTGTTTCATTACCCAAAGCATGCCATAATTCTTCTGCAATATGAGGAGCATAAGGAGTTAAAAGAATTAATATTTGCTCAAGGATTTCTTTTTTATGACATTTTAAATCTGCCAAGTCATTTACTGCAACCATAAATGCACTCACTGCTGTATTGAATGAAAATCGTTCTGTATCTTCTTCAATTTTTTTAATGGTTTTATGCAATACTTTTAATTCTTCTGCAGTTGAAGTTTCAGTGTTCCAAACTTTTCCTTTGAGTTCATCAAAAAACAAACGCCATAATTTTTTTATGAAACGATGAACGCCTTCAATGCCTTTAGTATCCCATGGTTTGCTTTGTTCAATTGGACCTAAAAACATTTCATACATTCTAAAAGTATCGGCACCATATTTATCACACAACGCATCTGGATTAACAGTATTGTATTTTGATTTGGACATTTTTTCTGTCTCAACACCACAGATATATTTTCCATCTTCTAAAATAAATTCAGCATTTACATATTAACCATTTTTCCATTTCTTAAAAGCTTCAATATCCAACTCAATACCATCAACAATATTTACATCAACATGTAAAGCATCTACTTCATATTTATCTTTTAAGTTTTGACTTACAAAATTTTGAGTTCCTTTTATTCTATACACAAACCTACTACTACCTTGTATCATCCCTTGATTCAACAACTTTTTAAATGGTTCTTCAAAACCTATGTAACCTAAATCGAACAAGACTTTAGTCCACATTCTACTATACAATAAATGACCAACAGCATGTTCAGTTCCTCCAACATATAAATCAACACTATTCCAATAATCAGCAGCTTTTTTACTTACAAATTCTTTTGAATTGTTAGGATCCATGTATCTCAAAAAATACCAACTACTACCTGCATAACCAGGCATGGTAGAGGTTTCTCTTTTGACCTCACCCCCAACCCCTCTCCTTTGGGAGAGGGGAGTTACATCTTTACCTATTGAAAAAGATATTGCTTTATCATCAAGCCCTTCTCCTTTGGAAAAGGGTTGGGATGAGGTCTCTAATGCTTCACTCACCGTTTGTAAAACATTGGGCATTTGATTAAGCACTTCATCATTTGAAAATCTAATCAACTTAAACTCATGTTCTTTCAACCATTCTGTTCTAGCAGTATCATACTCTTGTTGTTCTTTTTCATTATGATAATCACCATCAACTTCTATAATTAATTTTTGTTCTATACAAACAAAATCTGGAATAAACCCTGCTATAGGATGTTGTCTTCTAAACTTAGTGTTTTTTATTTTCCTGTTCCTCAACTCTTGCCATAAAGCATCTTCTGCATCAGTCGCTTCTTTTCTATTTTGCTTTGCAAATGATGATAATATTTTCCACTGCTCAGGAGTTGTTGTATAATAGTTTGGTGTAGTGCTAGTTCTTTCTTTTCCCTCTCCCTTGGAGAGGGGCAGGGGTGAGGTCTTACCAATATTCACCCACTCTTCAATATTTGCTAAAGGCCCCTCACCCTCAGGCCCTGGTCCATATTTTTCAACATGAGGTAATTCAAGAGGTAAATCATTTTCAGTTAATGCAGTTGGCACACCATTATTCCAAATGATAGGAAAAGGTTCACCCCAATAACGTTGTCTGCTAAAACCAGCATCACGCATTTTGTAGTTTACTTTTCTCTTACCAATTCCTAATGCTTCAATTTTATTATTAACAATTGCAATGGCATCTTTCATTATCAATCCATTTAAAAAATCGCTATTTTCTAAAATAGCTTCTTTAGTAGGATTAGCTTCAGTTCCAATATAATGTTCACCAATAATATTAGTGATAGGAATATTAAAATGTTGTGCAAATTTGAAATCACGTTCGTCTCCACAAGGCACAGCCATTATAGCTCCTGTGCCATAACCTGCTAACACATATTCTGAAATCCAGATTGGAATTTTTCTTTGATTAAAAGGATTGATGGCATAAGCACCAG
>JANOVK010000229.1:0-1645 GCA_031417315.1 Chitinophagaceae bacterium
ATAATGATATAACCAGTTTTGTGTTTTCATATATGGAAATAAACGAGCAAACTTTTCTGGAAAATTATTTTCATTTGTTTCTAAAACATCATAACAATTCATTGCAAAAAAATCTAGTTCTTTCTCAGTTTTAAAAATAGATTTATCATTAGCTAAATAATAATCTAATACAATATCAATAAACGCACCAGAATAAGTGGCTAACTCAGGTTTAAATATTTTTTTTGCTTCTTTAATAATTTGATGAGCATCTGTAAAACTATCTATAGCTCTGTGTAATTGAATGCCAGCTTGAATTTCAGTACAAAAATCAAATTGCTTTTTGCCTTTTACATAATCACTAATCATATTGCCCACTAAAATTTGTGGATGATGAAACGATAAATATGCATGGGCTAAATAATTCAAAAATGTATTTTAAGAATTGGTAAGATAAGTTCTTTTATAATAATTACAAGCATCTTGAATGCCACAGGTTTCACATTTTGGATTTCTTGCCACACACACATAACGACCATGTAAGATTAACCAATGATGTGCTTTATGAATAAGTTCTTTAGGAATTTCTTTAATCAATTGTTGTTCCACAGCCAAAGGTGTTGTTGCAGTTTGTGTTACCAAACCAATTCTTCTACTCACCCTAAACACGTGTGTATCTACAGCCATGTTGGGTTGATTATCTATAACACTAGTAATAACATTAGCCGTTTTTCTACCCACACCTGGTAGTTGAATGAGTTCTTCAACAGTCATGGGAACTTCTCCATTAAATTTTTCTAGTAACAAATTGGCCATACCAATTAAATGTTTGGTTTTATTGTTGGGGTAAGAAATGCTTTTTATTAATGGAAACAATTCATCGAAACTAGCTTTGGCTAAGGCTTTGGGGTTAGGATATTTTTTGAAGATTGCAGGTGTAGTTAAATTCACTCTAACATCTGTACATTGAGCAGATAAAATTACTGCTACTAATAGTTTATAAGAATTATCGTAAATGAGTTCTGTTTCTGCATTAGAAGCATGCTCTAAAAAATAATTGATGATATATTGATAGCGTTCTTTTCGAGTCATGGATTTGAGTTACTTCTTAAAAATAATTTTGTAAATTTTATTCAACGCTAATTTTTCTGATGAAGTTAGTTTGTCGTGTTTTTTAAAAATATTCTGCAAGTTTAGTACAGCCTTATGCTGAGGATATTTTGCTAAAATTTCGTTTAGTTTATTTTCTGATTCTTCATCTTTTTTAACTTCGGTTAAAACAATTGGAGCATTCTTTTTTTCTCGTGTGGGAAGTTTAGAAATGGTGGCTTCTAATGTTGCTAATAAACCTGCTGGTAAGTCTTTAACAGTTTCTGCTTTATAATATAATCCTTGCAGTTGACCTTTAGTTAAAAAACCTCTTTCTTCGTATTGATGCATTAAACTCATTAAAAATAAATCATACTTGAGTTCTTTAAAACAAGCATTTAATATTTTCTCAACAAAATCTAATTGACCTTTTTTAATTTCCATACAGCATGTTTTTGTCATTGCGAGGTACGAAGCAATCTTTTCTTAGAATCATTTTATTATGAGACTGCTTCGTGCCTCGCAGTGACTATCACTGTTATAACTTTTTAGTAATTCTAAATTTTCGTTTACTTTT
>JANOVK010000230.1:0-4339 GCA_031417315.1 Chitinophagaceae bacterium
AAAAGTAAAACAACATAATCCACCATAAGCAGCAATGTATTGATCTTGTTTACCAATGGGCTCTCCCAATTTATTTATTTCAATATTACAAGCCAAAGCAGCAATTTCTTCGGTGTGCAACATTTGTTTGTTATGTGCAAACAATGCTTTTAATAATGCTGTAGTAAAACTGCCTGAAGAACCTAAACCAGTACCAGCAGGAATATCAGCCAATGTAGTAATTTCTATTTGAGGATTGGTATGATATTCTGGAAATAATTTTAAAGATTCTCTAATGATGGGATGATGCACCCCGTTTACATCTTGTGTTTCTTCTATCTTAGAATATTTAAGTAAAATATTTTTTGAAAACGGACGATTGATGGTTACATAAACATATTTATCAATGGCAGCAGCAATTAAAAATCCTTCGTTTTCTTGATAGTAAGAAGGCAAATCTGTACCACCACCACCTAATGAAATTCGAAGAGGAGAACGAGTAATAATCATTTAAGAAAACTTATGGTAAATAATTTTTTTTAATGGTTTTGGTATGCATAAAAACACTGCAACAAAGATGACTCCAATTAGGCTTTGAGGCAAATATTTTAGGGAAAAGTATTTTAGCTTAATTTTTAAATTTATTTTCCAATTTTGAATATCTCGTTTATTGATATTAGATAACCGATAATAAACTAAAGGTTCTTGAATATTATACATTAACCAACCATTTTGCTTTGCTCTATGCCATAAGTCATAATCTTCGGCTCTTTTTAGTTCTATATTATATGTTCCAACAGATGTAAAAAAAGTTTTTCGAATTAATGTGGTAGGGTGTGAAATTGGATTATGAATGTGAATGGTTCTATAAATTTTTTCAGAAGTTTCAGGTAGTTTTTTCTCTTTAATTATACTTTCCTTTTCATCAATATAAATAACATTTGATCCAACAATACCAATATTTTCATTCAACTCTAAATACGAAACTTGTTTTGCTAATCTATCAATATTTTGAATGTCGTCTGCATCTGCTCTGGCAATATATTTTCCCAAAGCATCTTCAATAGCCTCATTTAATGCAGTTGGTAAATTTCGTTTATAGTTTGCTCTATGAATTTTTATTTTACTATTCTGAGCATATTTATTTAAGATTTGAATGGTTTCTTCATTTGTACTATCGTCTGCAATAATTAGTTCAAAATTTTGATAAGATTGATTTAAAATACTTTCCACAGATTTTGTTATATACTCAACAGAATCGTTATACACAGGAAAAACCACACTAACTAATGGGTCTATCATATTTAATGAATCATGGATTTAACAGATGCTACAACAGCTTGGTATGTAGAATATTGATTCAACCATCCTAAATTTCTAATTCTTCTTGAATCTAACATTATAATTGGAACATCTCCTTTCCATCCAAAATCAGTATTTCCATATTCAATTTTAACATTAGTCAATTGCATTTCATTAACTACAATATCAGCGATTTCACGTACAGTAATTAAATCGTTTGTAGCAATATTATAATATGATATAGGTTTAGTTTCAAAGTTTAACACTTCAAAAATTCCTGCTAAAACATCGGTTACATGTATGTAAGATTTTTTTTGATATCCATTACCTAATACAGATAGAGTTGCAGGATTTTCTTTTAATCGCTTGATAAAATCGTAAGCAACTCCATGAGTTTGACCATCACCTACAACATTAGCAAATCGAAAAACAAACCCTTTGAACCCATGCATAAAAACAAAAGAAGCTATCATTGATTCAGCACAAAGCTTTGAAGCTCCATAATGAGATACTGGTGTTAATGGACCACAATCTTCTTCAATATATCTATCAGAAATATCTCCATATACACCACTACCTGAAGAAAAAATAATTGTTTTTACATTCTCAGCTAACATTGCTTGTAAAAGATTTTGTGTAGCCACAACCGTATTCTTAAAATCAATATCAGGATTAAATACCCCGTTAGAAATATCTGAATTTGCAGCTAAATGAAAAACCACATCGCTCCCACTTATACAATTATTAATTTTTTCTGAGTCTAAGAGATCAGCATACACAATTTCAATATTTTCCATCCAATTACATAATTCAATAATTTCAGTATTATTAATTGAATTATTGTCGTAAACCACAATCTTATTCTTATAGCCTAGTTTTGTTAAATGCTTTATTAAATTTCCCCCTATAAAACCTAGCCCACCAGTAATAAAAATTTTCTTACTTTCTAACAAATTCATGTTTATTAATTATTTTTTTGCAAAAACATATTGTGCAATACCAAAAAAGTCCCAAAGTCCTCTTACATCCCATTTTCGTTTTACTGGTAAATGATAGAAAATGTTGTACAACAAATATATTGGAGAGTAAATAATGAGTCGAATTTTATCTCTTCTAATCCCTGCTTTTATAACTTTAAAATCGTTCAAAAATAAAAGGTTAGATAAATCTGGGAAAAAGTAAATTCTTTTATGTGTCGAGTCGTCATGAAAATTAAAAAAACCCTCGCCTGAAGGATAATGTAAAGTCTTGATCGATGGCGTTTCAATGTATATCAATCCTCCTTTTTTCACTTTTTTTGTTAAACGACTAATTACATCTTCGCCATTTGATAAGTGTTCAATAATATGAGAAAGAATTACAAGATCATAATAATTGTCTTCCAATAATTCAATCTTTTCAGGCTCTAACTCCAAATCAATAAAATACAAATTAGATAATTGCTTATAGTCTTCTTTCTTGCCATTGTAAATCTGCTTATCAATGCCGTCAAATTTGTCAACATTTAAATACTTGTTACCTATTTGATATGAAGCATGGCCACAACCAACATCTAAAATGGTCAGTGGTTTGGTAGAAACATATCTCTTTATTAATCGGTATTTATAGGGTTCAAATAGTTGTCTAAACATAAAAGATGATAATTATTTTTATAGAAAAAGCATTCATTATTCGAATGTGTTTTAATATTTTAATTTAGCTTACTTATTATTCTTTCAAAAATGATTATATAAATTGTTGCTTATATTTTATCGAAAACATAAGCACCTAAAAAGCTATCTCGAATTTTAAAATTAAATTGATGCAATAGTAGCTCTACAACTTCTTCAATTTTTATTATTTTGTTATCAACCACTTCATTTTCTTGCATCTCAATATGCAATTGCTTACAATTATTTAGAGCTAATCCATCATTTTCAAAAATTGCCATCTCTGCACCTTCAATATCACAAATTAAAGTATAGTCGTTAATTTTATGTCTTTCAATTATTTGAGATAAAGTAATAGCAGGTACTGATATAACTTGCTTAGATTTCGAGTTAAAACCAACGTGAGAATCTAAGCTATTTTCACTAATAGAAAATTCTACGAATTCTACATTTTTATAATCAATTGCTGCATTAATGATTTCGAAATTTTTATTAATGGAGTTAAATTCCAGATTCTTATTTAAACATGTTAATAATACAGGATTAGCTTCAACACAAATATTTTTTTGAGTTGGATAAATTATCTTGCTCACATGTGATGCTAGAACTCCTAAACTACTACCAAGTTCAATTACATCATATTCTGGGTTTAAATAACGTTTAACAAAATCAATTTCTGCTGTTTCATAAACACCCCAAAATAATCTAGCTTTTGTAGAATTTTTTACTGTAGCACATTGTGTATCTATGATACAATTCCCATTTTTTATTTTATTTTTATAAATTACTCCTATGAGCCAACCCATTAATGGAGAGCATAATATTTTACCTAAAGTTTTTCTAATAACCTTAAATGCAAAGAAATTTTTTTTTCTGGTAAGATCATGAATTTTCTGTGAAACACTTTCAATCATATATGGTTTATTTTAAGGGTAATTTTAGGTAGTTTTATAATTTGAAGTGATACAACCAATGCCAACCACAAACATGGCAAACTTGATAAAGAATCGAAATTTAACAATAGCCAACTCAATATAAAAACTGGTATTCCAAAACTTGCCAAGTTTCCTCTTTTTTGATATGCTTTGTAAAAACAAAACCAAACTACATAATTAATTAATACAAATGGAATAACACCTAATTCGAATAAAATTAATGAACTAAAGCCAGTTGGCTTCATGTTGATATATCCCCCTTTTTCGAAAGTGAAATAAGTTACTTTACTTATATCAACACCAATTTCTTTTGCAACATCAATAAAAGAAATAAAAGAACTATAGTATCCATTACCAAATGGATGAAATAATGCAGATTTAATTCCTACCCAACTCGAAAACTCTCTCATACTTCCTAAAGGACCAACAAAAAGATCATACAAACTCCAATTAACCATATCCATTAATTCTGGA
>JANOVK010000231.1:0-2237 GCA_031417315.1 Chitinophagaceae bacterium
TGAACTTGAAAGTGAAAAAGCAACTTTTGAAGTGAATGCAGAAAAAGCTGGAACACTTATTACGCTTGTACAAGATGGCGATACAATTTTAATTGGAAGTGTTTTAGCTCAAATAGACGAAACTGCAGTAAAGCCTGAGAAGTCAGGAAAGTCAGAAGAGTCGGAGAAGTCAGAAGAGTCAGAAGAGTCAGGAAAGTTGGCAGAGAATGTTATTACAGAAAATTTAAAAGCTACACCCGTAGCAACAGCCATAATAACATATAAAAAAGTAGATACAAAAGATATTTCTCCATCGGGTGTTGGTGGAAAAATTTTAAAAAATGATGTATTAGATGCCTTATCAAACCCTGGTAAAAAAGCATTTGAAGGTGCCGAACTTTATAGTAGAAATACACGTAAAGTTAAAATGAGTAATTTACGTAAAACCATAAGCAGAAGATTAGTAGAAGCAAAAAACACTACTGCAATGCTTACAACTTTTAACGAAGTTGATATGGGTGCAATTATGGAAATTCGTACAATTCATAAAGAAAATTTTAAAAAAACACACGGAGTTAATTTAGGATTTATGAGCTTTTTTGCAAAAGCCTGCTCTATTGCTTTAAGCGAATGGCCAGCAGTAAATGCATACATAGATGGAGACCAATTAATTTATCACGATTATGCAGATATAAGTATTGCAGTTTCTACACCACGTGGATTAACTGTACCTGTTATGAGAAACGTTGAAAGCATGAGTATGGCTGATGTTGAAAAATCTGTTGGAGAATTAGCAGCAAAAGCTAGAGATAGTAAATTAACAGCAGAAGATTTAACAGGTGGCACATTTACAATAACCAATGGTGGTGTATTTGGTAGTTTAATGAGCACTCCAATAATAAATACACCTCAAAGTGCAATTTTAGGAATGCATAAAATACAAGATAGACCCATGGCCATTAATGGTAAAGTAGAAATAAAACCTATGATGTATTTAGCTCTTAGCTACGACCATAGAGTTATTGATGGTAGAGAAAGTGTTGGGTTTTTAGTTAGAGTAAAAGAATTATTAGAGAATCCTGAATTAATATTATTTGGAAAAAGCCCAATACAAAAATTGTTAGAGTTATAAGAATTAAAAAAAGAGATTGAGTAATCAGTCTCTTTTTTATTTTATGAACATTTAATATTTTAAATATGAAAAAAATTATTTCATTTTTTTATTTATTACCTTTTTTATTGAATGCACAAAATAAAGAAGTTGGTGTTCAATTTATACATAGAGTAACAAATTGGAGTGATATAATAATTCAAGCTCAGAAAGAAGACAAATATATAATTGTTGATTGTAATACAAGTTGGTGTGGCCCTTGTAAATATCTTGCTAAAGAAATATTTACAAAAAAACATGTTGGAGATTTTTATAATAAACATTTTTTACCCATTAGTTTACAAATGGATGAAACTTCAAAAGATAATGAAGATATTATTGAAAGTAGAAATATTGCAAAATCCATTAATGAATTGTACTCAATAAATGTTTATCCTACTTTTTTAATTTTTAATAAAGTTGGAATGCTAGTTCATAAATTTATTGGTGCAGGAAGTGATTCTATTATGATTTATAAAGCAAGAAAATCTTTAGATGAGAATAAACAATATTATCGATTACTTGAAATGTATAAAGATGGAAACATAGACACAATTTTTTTAAAGAACATTATAAATGCAGCGAGTGAATTAGGGCAAGAAACAAATTTATTTATGAGTTTATATTTAAATTCTATAAAACATTTGTTTACAAAAGAAAACGATTTTTTGATTCTTAATAATTTGAAAAAAACAAGTGATGTTGGGTTTGATCAACTATACATAAATAAAGAAGTATGGGAAAATATTTTAGGCAAGAAAAAGATAGAAAACAATTTAATATTATTAATTGGTAGAGAAATTGTGTCTGAGAATTTATTCGAGTTCAGAAATAATAAAATAAATGAAGAGCTATTTTTATCAAATTATACTTTAAAATATTCGCAATTAGGAAGGAAAGCAACTTTGCTTCTATTATTAAATTATTACAATCAAAATAAATATTTTGACAATTTTAAAAATTTAATATTAAAATATGATGAAATTAATGCTAATATTTTTGACAATGCCAATGATATTAATAATTTTGTATGGTCAATGTTTGTTAACTATAATGACCCTGATATTTTATACAAAGCACTTTCTTGGAGCAAAAAAAGTTTAGAACA
>JANOVK010000232.1:0-3035 GCA_031417315.1 Chitinophagaceae bacterium
GAAGGTGTATTTATTGCTGGAGGTGCAGGCGTTACACCTTTTATTTCCATTTTCAGATTTCTAGAATCGAAGAATGAAATCGGAAATAACAAACTAATTTTTGCAAACAAAAAAAAGGAGGATATCATACTCGAAAAGGAATTTAAAAAATTATTAGGCGATAATTTCATCAACATTTTATCTGATGAAAAAGTGAAAGGATATTCGAATGGACAAATAACTGCGGACTTTATTAAAGCAAACAGTGGCGGAACTAATAAATTCTTTTATCTCTGTGGTCCACCACCAATGATGAAAGCAATAGAAAAAGAATTAGCAGATTTGCAAGTTGATAAAAAATCAATTGTTAAAGAATCATTTTAAATGAAAACATTAAATAAAAAATCAAATGAACACAAACAGACTTTCAAAAACTATAACAGCTGCATTGAATACACAAATGACAAAAGAAGCACATGCTTCGCAAATATATTTGTCTTATGCAGCATGGGCTGGCAGACAAGGATTCGGTGGTATAGCCAATTTTCTTTTTAAACATGCACATGAGGAACGGAACCACATGATGAAAATATTAGAATACATTTTAAACAGAGGAGCTGAAGTAGAAGTAACAGCTGTTCCTGCTCCCCCAGAAAATCCTGTGAGTTTAAACAACTGCTTTGAAAAAATATTTGGGCACGAAGTGGATAATACAAAAGCAATTTACAAACTGGCTAAAATGAGCCATAATGAAGAAGACTGGGCAACTTGGAACTTTATGCAATGGTTTGTAAAAGAGCAAGTGGAAGAAGAAACTCTTGCAATGAACTTACTGGATAAAATGAAAATAGCTGGAGGTGAAAAAATGAGTAGTAATGCTTTATATTCATTTGACAGAGATATGGAAAAAACATTTGATGAAGTGAGACCTGCACAGGATGTAACAACTGAAAATCCTTAAATTTTGAGTAACATATTTTCGGATACTATGAATACCAAAAAGAAAATTATTGTTGTAGGAGGAGGATTTGCAGGGATAAAACTTGTAAGAGAATTAGACGAAAATTTGTTTGATGTGTTACTTATTGACAAAATTAATCACTATCAATTCCAACCTTTGTTTTATCAGGTTGCAACTTCGCAAATAGAACCATCAAGCATTTCATTTCCATTACGTAATATTTTTAAACGTAAAAATAATTTACAAATAAGGCTTGCAGAGGTCTTAAATGTTGATACTTTAGCCAATAAGATAACCTCAACTATCGGAGATTTTGATTATGATTATTTGGTTATCGCAATAGGTTGCAAAACAAATTTCTTCGGCAATAATGAAATAAGCAAATTTTCATTTTCTTTAAAGACCACTTATGACGCCATTGTAATTCGTAATCACATATTGCAAACTTTTGAAAATATAATTTCAGCCAAAGAGGATGAAAAAGAAAGCTTGTTAAACCTTGTAATTGTTGGTGCAGGACCTACTGGTGTTGAGTTAGCTGGGGCATTTGCTGAAATTAAAAAGAATATATTGCCCAAAGATTATCATGGGATAGATTTTTCAAAATTCAAGATTATACTGATTGAAGGAACGAAGAATACTTTAAATAATATGAGTAGTAATGCAAAAATTGTTTCCAGAAAATATTTAGAGAAAATGGATGTTTGTGTTCTTACTGAAACTATTGTAAAAGACTATGATGGGGAAACACTAACATTAAAAAATGGGAATATTATTAAAACTAAAACAGTAATATGGACCGCAGGTGTTATTGGAAACATTATTCAAGGTATACCAGATAATACTTTTGCTGTGGCGAATCGAATTAAGGTAAACAGAATAAATAAAATTGAGGGGAGTGAAAATATTTTTGCATTAGGTGATATTGCTTTTATGGAAACAGATAAATATCCTAAAGGTCATCCTCAATTAGCAAATGTGGCAATTAATCAAGCGAAGGGCTTGGCAAAGAATCTAGCTAGAATAATTAAAGGTAAAGAAACTGTCGCCTTTGAATATAAAGATCTCGGAACTATGGCAACCATTGGGAGGAATAAAGCAGTAGTTGACCTGCCATTTATAAATTTTAACGGCTATTTCGCATGGGTAATTTGGATGTTTCTGCATCTAATGCTCATCCTCAGTGTTAAAAATAAACTGATTATTTTTATTAATTGGGCTTGGGCGTATTTTACCAAAGACTCATCTCTTCGTTTAATTTTTACACAACCTGAACAGCGTTCAACAGAGCAATAATATTTGGGCAATTAATCATTCCACCGTTACTCTTGAAGAGTTATGAGATTGCTAAAATCTTTTCAAATTGAATTTGTTCCTGTCATAAGAAATTTCCCAAGTTCCAGACATATCCTCATTTGTGGTATATCAAAAGCAGCCCTATTCTTTTAATTTATAAGAGATAAACGTTCTTTTTCAAAGTTTAAATGAAGTGAGTTGCATTTTTAGTGTATTAAGAAAGATGTTTTTTAGGGGGTGAATATAAAATGGCGGAAGACAGCTTTTAACTGGCCGAACTTTTGGGAAACTTACAAGAGCCTATTCGATAAATTGTGTCAGTTTTAAAAGTTTATGTTGAAGAACAATGCTTACAGCATCTTTGCAGAATAATTTGCATCTTATTTATGAAATTTACTGACTTAAATTTAAACACACCACTCATCAACGCTTTAGATGAATTAGGGTATATTCATCCCACTACTATTCAACAAAAAGTCTTTGCAGTTGCAATGAGTGGACGTGATGTATGTGGCATTGCTCAAACTGGAACTGGTAAAACTTTTGCTTATTTATTACCGTGTTTAAGACAATGGAAATTTAATAAAGATAAATCGCCTCAAATACTTATTGTAGTACCAACAAGAGAGTTGGTTGCTCAAGTAGTGAATGCAGCAAAATCATTAACAACTTATATGAATGTATTAGTTGTTGGAGTATATGGAGGAACAAGTATTAATACCCAAACTATAGAAGTTAAAAATGGTGCAGACATATTGGTAGCAACGCCTGGCAGATTATTTGACCTTGCTATGAATGG
>JANOVK010000233.1:0-2542 GCA_031417315.1 Chitinophagaceae bacterium
CTCCGCTATTAACTTTATTCCAGATTTCTACTCTTTCGTTAGAATTAAATTTCGAATGATAAATTGCAATACTTCCACCAAAATAATTTTGAAGTTTTCTAATTATTTGAGTGGTTAAAGCAATCTCAGGTAATAAGTATAGAATTTGATTAGTATTAATCAAATATTTTTCTATTAATTTAATATAAATCTGAGTTTTGCCACTCGATGTAATGCCATGCAATAAACAAACGTTTTCATTTATAAACACCTGTTCAATTTCGTTTAATGAAGCTGCTTGTGCTGGAGTTAAAGTAAAATCAATAGTATTTGAAATTAAGGTTTGTTTTATTCTGTCAGTTCTTCTTTTTTCAACTTGTAAAATTTCTTTTTCAACTAAACTTTTTAATTGAGCTATAGAAGCATTAGATTTTTTTAAAAGCTCAGCTTGGTTAACTTCACCTTCAGTTTTTATTAAATGCAAATAGGAGAGAAGCAGTTCCATTTGTTTTGGTGCTTTACCAAAATTGTTTAATAAATTACTTAAAGATTCTTCATTATCATACTTTGGGTTTAGATGAATAAAGTTTTCATATTTAGGTTTATATTTTTCTTGTAATTCTTCCCATACAAAACAAATTCTTTTATCTAGTAATTTTTTTATAGTAGGATAAACATTAGGAGAATTAAGCAATTGCTGAACCTCACTCATTTTTAATTCTTTCTTTAGTTCAAGTGCTTCAGCAACAATAAATTCGTTATCTGTAAATAGAGTTCCATCATTTATATCATACTCAGATTCTTCATTCCAAATAACAATTGTTTCGCTATTTAATTTAAGGTTTGCTGGTATTGCAGCTTGCATTACTTCGCCTTCAGTACACATATAATAGTTAGAAATCCATTCCCATAATTGTAATTGTTTGTTATGTAATATGGGTAACTCATCTATTAAATTCAGAATTTCTTTGGGTTCAAATTTTTCTGGTTTTGTAGATGAAATATTTTTAATAATGCCAGCATATTTTTTATTTTTTAATTGTACTTCTACTCTCTGGCCAATTTGTGCTTTATCAGCCCAGTGATTTGGAATTGCCCATGTATAATTTATTGATAAGTTAAGCGGAATAATAACTTGTGCAAATAATTTATTTGTATGTTGAAAAAGTAAATTTGATTCTTTTTCTTGTATAGAATAATTTTTTGAATTATGATTTTGAGAAAAGCACATTATTACGAATTTATATATTGAATTTGATTTTTTGAAATTTAGATTTGAACAAAATAGTTTTAATTTTTATATTTTCTTTTTTAAAGAGTTAATTGAGATATTGATATTTGCAATTAAGTAAAATTGAGATGGAAGAAAATATCGATAATCATACTAAAAATATTTTAGGTTTAAAATTACCAACCGATCCAAGATGGGTAAATTTAGCTGAAATTAGTTTGGAGGAAATATTAACCGATCATGCGTATTGCGAGCAAAAGGCTGCTCTAACTTGTATTTCATATATACAACGATATCCCGAAAAAGAATTATTAGTTGCAGAACTTGCACCAATTGTTACCGAAGAGTGGGGGCATTTTAGAGCGGTTTTAGCAGAGTTGAAAAAAAGAAAATTACAATTAGGAAAACAAAGAAGAGATGAGTATGTAAACAAATTATTGGAGTTTCAAAAAAAAGGAGGACATATTGAAGATAGATTTTTAGATCAAATGCTAACTATGGCATTAATTGAAGCAAGAAGTTGCGAAAGATTTAAAAGATTAAGCGAGGGTTTGAAAGATGCGTATTTGAGAAAATTTTATAGAAAGTTTATGGAAAGTGAAGCTGGCCATTATACATTATTTATAAATTTAGCAGAACACTACATCTCAAAAACAAAGGTGAGAAATCGTTGGCAGGAATGGTTAAAATATGAATCTGAAATTATTGAAAATTTAGAATTACGAGGTGATAGAGTACATTAAAGAATACTTCCCGTATTTACTCAACAAACTATGCTGTTGGAGTATTTTAATTGGCTATTGTAGTGTTTGGTGTAGATGCTACAAAACCTGTGAATGGTTTTTAATGAGTAGATATTGTTTCTATGTTTGCAACTCTTCCTCCAAATGTAACCTTTGAATTTGATGTCATAAGTGTAATGATTTAAGTAATTGGCAATATTGTGAAGAAAAAATTACTAACCTTAATTACTTGTGTAATTGATTAAAGTTAAAGTGTAATGATTGTAGAATGAAATAGTAATAAACAAGTTTGGCAATGTAATAAAACAGAATAATAATTGTAATTCTTCAAAACTAGATTGTAGAACATTTATTTTGAATTGTAGTTGTATTATAATGAAATGTAATGGGTGTTTATTGAATTGTGTTTGATGATAACTACAAAGCCTTGCAATCGCAGGGCTTTGTAGTTGATTGATTTGATTAATTGTAAATGATCAATTTTTGTGTTTCTGTTTTTCCTGTAACTGTATTTGTGATGTTTACAAAATAAATACCTGTTGGGGCTTTTAAATCCATCATTATTACTCTATCGAAAGTTTTACGTTCT
>JANOVK010000234.1:0-5008 GCA_031417315.1 Chitinophagaceae bacterium
AAGCAAAGGGAACTGATACAACTGTAGATATAGTTGAAGGTATGCAATTTGATAGAGGATATATTTCTCCATACTTTGTAACTAACAGCGAAAAAATGCAAGCCGAATTGCAAAATCCTTACATATTAATTTATGATAAGAAAATTTCTGCAATGAAAGATATTTTAAGCATTCTTGAAAAAGTTGCTCAAAGTGGACGTCCATTAGTAATTATTGCAGAAGATTTAGAAGGAGAAGCTTTAGCAACTCTTGTTGTAAATAAATTACGTGGCACCATTAAAGTTGCTGCAGTAAAAGCTCCAGGATTTGGAGATAGAAGAAAAGAAATGTTAACTGACATTGCAATTTTAACTGCTGGAACTGTGATCAGTGAAGAATTAGGGCATAAATTAGAAGCTGCTGATTTAACTTTCTTAGGTCAGGCTGCAAGTATTACAATTGATAAAGACAATACAACTATTGTTGGTGGTAAAGGAACTAAAAAAGATATTACTAGTCGTGTTAATCAAATTAAAGCACAAGTAGAAAATACAACTTCGGATTACGATAAAGAAAAATTACAAGAACGTTTAGCTAAATTAGCTGGTGGAGTAGCAGTTTTATATGTAGGTGCTGCTACAGAAGTTGAAATGAAAGAAAAGAAAGATAGAGTAGATGATGCATTACATGCTACTCGTGCTGCTGTTGAAGAAGGTATTGTACCTGGTGGTGGTGTTGCTTATATTAGAGCTATTGAAGCTTTAGAAGCTAAAGTAAAAGGACAAATTGCAGACGAACAAACAGGAATGGCAATTGTACGTAGAGCTTTAGAAGAACCTATTCGTTGTCTAACTTCTAATGCAGGAATTGATGGTTCTATAGTTGTACAAAAAGTAAAAGAAGGAAAAGGAGATTATGGTTTCAATGCAAGAACTGAAGTTTACGAAAATTTATTTAAAGCTGGAGTAATTGATCCAACTAAAGTAAGTAGAGTAGCTTTAGAAAATGCTGCTTCAATTGCTGGAATGTTATTAACTACTGAATGTGTTATTGCTGACAAACCAAGTAAAGAAGCACCTCATTCTCATGGAGCTCCTGATATGGGCGGAATGGGTGGATATTAAGAATAATTATGAATTCTGAATAATAAATTCAAAATTAAAATAAAATAGTCCTGAATAGTAATATTCGGGACTTTTTTTAAAGAAAGTTGAACTAAAATTCGTGTAGATACAATTTGTTTTTGATACCATTAAGTTCATCTTGTAAATCTTCTATTTTCTTAAGTAAATTGAACACAATATCTACATTTTCAATATTCAGATTTAAATCACTTGTTAATCTAATAATTTTTTCAACATCAGAAATTTTATCTTCATGTAAATAGAGTGATTCTTCAATTGTGTTTATTTCAATTAGTCCATATTCATTCAAGCTATTAAAAAATGAAATCTCAACATTATAGCAATAACATAATTGATTTATTGGTATTAAATATTCTTTATTCATGAGTTCTTAATTTAGAAAGTTCAGTAAATAATTCTTTTTCTTTTTCAGTAAGATTTGTTGGAATTTTTATTTGATAAGTAATATATAAATCTCCAAACTTCCCCTCTTTTTTATAAATAGGAAAGCCTTTTCCAGTGAGTTTTACTTTAGCTCCATTTTGAGTTTCTGCTTTTATATTTAATTTCACTTTTCCATCAAAAGTTTCAACAGTTTTTTCGCCACCCATTAAAGCAGTATATAAATCTAAATCAACATTTGTATAAAGATTATCATCAATTAATTTAAACGGAGTATTATTTTCTATCTTAAAAATTATATATAAATCTCCATTTGGTCCACCATTCATGCCTTCTCCACCTTTGCCATTAATTTTTATTTTTTGATTATTTTTTATACCAGCAGGAATAGTAATTCTTATATTTTTTCCATTGATTGTTAAAACTTTTTGGTGTGTTGTATATACTTCTTTTAAATTGAGATGTAATTCTGCATTATAATCCTCTCCTTTAAATTTTAAATTACTTTTGCTTGATTTTGAAGATGAACCACCAAATAAAGATTCAAAAAAATCTGAATAATCATTGCCTGAAAAGTTATTGCTATTTTGTTCATGTCTATTAAATTGTTGTTCTTTGTTTTTTTCAAATTGTTCTGCATGTTTCCAATCTTTTCCATAAGCATCATATTTTTTTCTGTTCACTTCATTACTTAAAACTTCATTTGCTTCATTAATTTCTTTAAATTTTCTTTCTGATTCTTTATCATTTGGATTTAAATCTGGATGATATTTTCTAGCTAATTTTCTATATGCTTTTTTAATTTCATCGGTTGTAGCTTTTTTATCTACACCCAATAAATTATAATAATCTATAAACGACATAATTCTCTTTTTTTTATTTTTTTCTAATCCTTAAAGGTAACAGTTTATCAAAATTTAAGTTTGGTTAGTTTTAAAATTCAACATTAACTTAACTTGCTATATATTATTTTTGCTTAAATAATTTAGTAATGCAAAGAGATACTGTAGTTTTTGATTTAATACAACAAGAATTAGAAAGACAAAGAAGAGGAATAGAATTAATTGCTTCAGAAAATTTTACTTCTTTACAAGTAATGCAAGCCATGGGTAGTGTAATGACAAATAAATATGCTGAAGGTTACCCAGGAAAAAGATATTATGGTGGTTGTGAAATTGTAGATCAAACTGAACAACTTGCAATAGATAGATTAAAACAAATATTTAATATTGAATATGCCAATGTGCAACCACATAGTGGTGCACAAGCCAATGCAGCGTTGATGTTGGCCATATTACAACCTGGCGATGCTATATTAGGATTAGATTTAAGCATGGGTGGACATTTAACTCATGGCAGTCATGTAAATTTTAGTGGAAAATTGTATCAACCACATTTTTATACTGTGACTAAAGAAGAAGGATTAATTGATTATGCTATTTTAGAAAATCAAGCAAGAACTCATAAACCAAAATTAATTATTTGTGGTGCTAGTGCATATAGTAGAGATATAGATTATAAACGTATAAGAAATGTTGCAGATGAAGTTGGTGCATTTGTAATGGCAGATATAGCTCATCCTGCTGGATTAATTGCAAAAGGATTATTAAGCAGCCCATTTGAACATTGTCATTTTGTAACATCAACAACGCATAAAACCTTACGTGGTCCACGAGGTGGTGTAATTATGATGGGAAAAGATTTCGAAAATCCATTTGAAATAAAAGATCCAAAAGGAAAACTAAGAATGATGAGTCATTTAATCGATATGGCAGTATTTCCTGGTACACAAGGTGGGCCATTAGAGCATGTAATAGCTGCTAAAGCAATTGCTTTTGGAGAAATATTAACTGATGAATTTACTGTTTATGCTAAACAAGTTCAAAGCAATGCACAAGCAATGGCAGAAGAATTTGTAAAAAGAGGGTATCATATTATTAGTGGTGGCACTGATAATCATTTAATGTTAATTGATTTAAGAAATAAAAATATTAGTGGCAAAAAAGCAGAAAATATTTTAGGCGAAGCTGATATTACGGCAAATAAAAATATGGTACCCTACGATGATAAAAGTGCTTTTGTAACAAGTGGAATTCGATTTGGTGTTGCAGCAATAACAACAAGAGGAATGAAAGAAACTGATATGAATTTTGTAGTAAATGCAATTGATGAAACATTGATAAATGCTGATGATTTGAACAAAATTGCTTTAATAAAAAAGGATGTAAATAATTATATGAAAAACTTTAGTTTATATCCAGAACTTTAATAACGTTTAGTGGTTAGTGATTAATTATTAGTGAGAAACGAACTCGCCAATTAATCACTAAACACTAATCACTAATCAATAAAAAAATGATTCAACGTAAACAAACATTGTGGTTATTATTTGCAAGTATTGCTGCATTTCTAACAATAAAATTTTCATTTTATACAGGAAATATTTTAGATTCCACAACTAATTTAAAGGCATTCCAACAGCTTAATTCAGGAAGTTATGGTAATATGTTAATTACAATTTGTTCTGTATCTGTAGGTGTTATATCACTCATTACAATATTTTTATTTAATGATAGAAAAAAACAAATGATGTTTTCAGGGTTTAATTTATTGCTTTCAATTACAACAATAATTTTGTATTATAAACAAACAAAAACCTTTGTAGATGGTGCTTATAGTATAACCTCTATTCTAACAATTATAATACCTATTTTATTGGTACTAGCAATTATTGGAATAATAAAAGATATAAAGCTTTTAAAAAATTCTGAAAGACTAAGATAATTTTTAGTGTGGTAATTTTTCTCTTATCAAACCATAAAACCAAGTGCCAGCTATTGCACTTAAAAGTGTAACAACAATTACAGAAACGCCAGTTCCAATTTGTGCATATAAGGGTCCAGGACAAGCACCTGTTATAGCCCATCCAAAACCAAATAATAAACCACCATAAACTTGCCCTTTATTAAATTCTTTTGAATGAAATGTAATGGCTTCGCCATAAATAGTTTTAACATTAAATTTTTTTATTAGCCAAACTGAAATTACACCAACAACAACAGCACTTCCAATAACACCATACATGTGAAACGATTGTAGCCTAAACATTTCTTGTATTCTATACCAACTAATAATTTCTGCTTTTACAAACACAATTCCAAAGGCAATTCCAACTAATAAATATTTAATATTATGATACCATTTATGTGTTAATTTACTTTCATTTACACAAACTGCATCTAAAGACCGAACTTCAAAATCAGTATTTTTATTTTGCATATAATTTTTTAAAGCGATAAAATAAATGGAAGAATATAATTTGCCATAATAAATCCTCCAATCATAAAACAACATGTTGCAATTAATGATGGCCATTGCAAATTAGATAAACCCATAATGGCATGACCACTTGTACAACCACCAGCATAGCGTGTGCCAAAGCCAATTATAAAACCACCAACCACTATCATAAAAAAACCTTGTAAAGAAAATAAATTTTCCCA
>JANOVK010000235.1:0-2716 GCA_031417315.1 Chitinophagaceae bacterium
TGGATGGATGAAGGAATGAATAGTTATTATGACCAAAGATGGAGTGATGAATCTCCAATAAAATTTTTAAAAAAAGTTTCAAAGCAAAAAAAACAATTTGTTGTAAATGCAAATAATATTGATACAGATTTTGATGCCCTAAATTATACCTTGAAAAACATTCATAAAAGCATACCCATTGATACAAATTCAATCTTTTTTCCAAGGCTATATTATGAATTAATAGTTTATGAAAAAGCTGCTTATTGGATGAAACAATTAGAAATACAACTTGGCAAAAATGTTTTTGATAGTATTATGAAAATATACTATCAACAATGGCAATTTAAACATCCTTATCCACAAGATTTTAAAAATATTGTTGAGGAAGTTTCAGGGAAAAATATGGATACGTTGTTTAGCAAATTAAATAATGACGACCCTTTTCATCCAATTCAAAATAAAAAAACAAAACTTAGTTTATCCTTTCCTTTTCCAAAACAAAATGTAAATAAATACAATTATGTTTCTGTTGTTCCAATGCCCTCTTATAATTTATACGATGGAATTCGTTTAGGGTTTGCAATACATAATTACCAAGTACCGTTACCAAAGTTTCAATTTTTAATCAACCCAGCTTATGGAACTAAAAGTGGTTTACTAAATTTATTTGGGCGAGCATCTTATAATATTTACAAAAGAAACTCTTGGTTAGAATTATCTGCTAGCTTTCAAAAATATACTTACGATAATTTTACAAATGTTGATGGCACTAATTATAACTTAGGAGTAACTCGTTTTGTGCCATCCATAAAATACACCATCTACAAAAATGATTTACGATCTACACAACGCACTGTTATTGGTTTTAAAACATTTTATTTAAATCAGCAAAACTTAAATTTTGGTAGCACTACAATAACAACCCCTTCTACAAAATCTTATATCAATCGACTATACTTTTCAAAATTTGATAATAGAGTTTTATATCCTTATAATTTAAATTTAACCATCGATCAGGGTGAAGATTTTATTAGAGCTAGTTTTACTGCAAAGCAGTTTTTTAATTATGGAAAAAATAATGGAGGTATAGAAGCAAGATTTTTTGCAGGTAAATTTTTTTACACAAATGGAAAAACAATTTTAAAACAATATGCTAACGATAAATATCATCTGAATTTAAGTGGCCCCAAAGGATATGAAGATTATACTTTTAGCGATTATTTTGTTGGGCGTGGTGAATTTGAAGGTTGGAAAAATCAACAAATAATGGAACGTGATGGATTTTTTAAAGTACGTACTGATTATTTAGGAAGCAAAATTGGCAAAACCGATAATTGGCTTATGGCATTAAATTTAAATATGGATATGCCAAATTTTCCTACAATAAAATTCTTTGCTGATATTGGAACTTATGCTGAAGCTTGGATTGATAACCCTGCAACTGGGAAATTTTTATTTGATGCTGGTGTGCAATTATCGTTACTTAATAATTCTGTAAATATTTATTTTCCTTTATTAAATAGCAAGGTTTTTAGAGATTATAATAAATCGATTTTAACTGAAAAAATATTTTTAAAATCAATTAGCTTTAGTATCAATTTACAAAACTTACATTTCAATAAACTTAGCAGAGATATTCCACTTTAAACTTAAAATATGCCTCAAGAAATAACTTTATCTCAAGCACAAATACAAGTAGATGATTGGATAAAAACTTTTGGTGTTAGATATTTTAACGAACTTACCAACCTTGGAGTTTTGGTTGAAGAAGTGGGAGAATTATCGAGATTAATGGTTAGAAAATTTGGAGAACAATCTTTTAAAAATAAAGAATCTGAAAAAGATTTAGGAGATGAAATGGCCGATGTGCTTTGGGTTTTAATTTGTTTGGCTAATCAAACAGGAGTTAATCTTACCGAAGCTTTACAGAAAAATTTTGAAAAGAAAACTAACAGAGATAAAACTCGCCATCAACAAAATGACAAGTTAAAATAAGTGGCTCGCTGATAGCAAAGAACACACAATTTTTTTTCTGTGTTATCAGCATTATCTGTGAGAATAAATAACTTTACGAAATGAATAACAATTTTCTAAAATCCCAATTTTTATTAAGAGACGATATTACTTTTTTAAACTTTGGATCTTTTGGTGCTTGTCCAAAACCTGTGTTTCAACAATACCAAGACTTTCAGCTTGAGCTAGAACAAGGACCTGTACAATTTATTACAGTTAGTGGTATTGAATATTTAAAGCAATCTCGAGCAGTATTAGCCAATTATTTAAATTGTAATGAAAATGATTTGGTGTTTGTAACCAATCCTTCTTATGCAGTAAATATTATTGCAAAAAGTTTTAATTTAAAAGAAGGCGATGAAATATTAACCACCAATATTGAATATGGTGCTTGCGATAAAACCTGGAAATATTATTGCAAAAAAGTTGGAGCAAAATATGTTCAACAAACAATCTCATTTCCATTAACTACCAAAGAACAATTTGTTGAAGATTTTTTTAAAGGACTAACATCAAAAACAAAATTGGTTTTTATTAGTCATATCACTAGTTCAACAGGGTTGCGTTTACCTATTGAAGAAATTTTGGCGAAAGCAAAATCTTTAGGGCTTATGACTTTTGTTGATGGAGCTCATGCTCCTGGGCAAATAGATTTAAACCTAAGTACACTACAAGCAGATGTCTATACAGGAGCTTGTCATAAATGGATGATGACACCAAA
>JANOVK010000236.1:0-3155 GCA_031417315.1 Chitinophagaceae bacterium
AACCATTTTAAGAATTGTTTCAGGCTCTGAACCTATTACTGGTGAAAGAGTTGAAGGTCATAATGTTGAAGAAAGTTTTTATGCTCAACATCAGTTAGAAGCCTTGAATTTAAATAACACTATTCTTGATGAAATGAAAGAGTGTGGAAGTAATAAAACCGATTTAGAAATAAGAAGTTTATTAGGTTGCTTTTTATTTAGTGGAGATGATGCCGATAAGAAAATTAAAGTATTAAGTGGAGGAGAAAAAGCTCGTGTAGCATTAGCTAAAGTAATTGCAGGTAGAAGTAATTTTTTATTGTTAGATGAGCCTACTAATCACCTTGATATGCACAGTGTAGAACTACTTGCTGAAGCTTTAAATAAATATGAAGGCACTTATTTATTGGTGAGTCACGATAGGTTTTTCATTTCTCAAACGGCAAATAAAATTTGGGAAATTGAAGATGGATTAATTAAAGAATTTAAAGGCACTTATAGTGAATGGGTAGAGTGGAATGAAAGAGAAATTAAAAAGGCAAACAACGAGAAACAAGAAACTAGAAATCTAAATAACGAAAATAAAGAAACAACTAAACCTAAAAACGAGAAACAAGTAACCAATAACGATTCCAACAAAGAACTTCAAAAATTAAAAAGAAATTTTGAAAAATTAGAAGCTGATATTTCAAACTTAAATGCAAAAAAACTTACTTTAGAAAACGAATTAGGCAACCCCGATAACTATACTAATAACAATAAATTTGTCGAACTCGAATCTGCTTATAATATAGTAAAGCTAGAATTAAAAAATGCCAACCAGCAGTACGAAGAAATGTTTGAAAAAATAATGCAACTAGAAAATTAATTTTTTGAAAAAAAAATGTTAACATTGCTCTGAATTTATGTTAATAGAAATAGTTTTTTATAAAAGTTCTCTCTCACACAATTAGAACTCCAATAGCACACCAATAGCAATAAACGTAAATCCAACTACACAAAATATCTTATAATCTTTTAGGATTATCTTTCATTTTATTATTAACCCGTTAGCCGAAAAGGGTATCATAGAGTAGGCAAAAAATAAAAAATATTTATATGAAAAAAAATTACTTTTCATTACTGTTTATATGCATTGTCATATGCTTATTCAGTATTACACCCAATAAATCTTTTGGGCAAACCATTTGGGATTCTGGTACAGTTGTTTTTACAAAAACTGCAGTTGGGCAAATAGATATGTTAACAGCAAATACTCACCTTACAAGAGGAAGTGACCGCCCAATTTATAATAATATAACTGAAAGTTCAGCTTCTGGTTGTAGTTGGACACCTGGAAATACACAATGGGCTTATGGTAACCTTGCAAATTGGAGTACTTTAACTTACAAAAATTTATTTGAATTAAATAGTTGTAATCCGCCTTCTATGGTTAACCAACCCATGGTTTTACATTTATTAACCGAAGATATTTATCTCCAAATTACTTTTACTTTTTGGCAACAAAGAGGCGGAAATTTTACTTATACTCGTTCTGCAGCCAAAAGTTGTAAATCAATCTCAACTACAAATGCTACAATTTGTTCTGGTAGCACTTATAGTTTTAATGGCACAACTTATAATTCAACAGGCACATTTACTGCAACTCTTACCAATGCTGCTGGTTGCGATAGTACTGCAAAGCTAAATTTAACAGTAAAACCACTTCCACCAACATCTACAATTTCAGTTCAAAATTCTTTATGTAGTTCAACACTAACTTTAGTAAATGGTGTTCCTGGAGTTACCTATGATTATTATGAAGGAAGCTTTAACTTATTACCTGACTTTAATACTTTAACTCCTGTTAAAACTGGAATATTGCCAAATTTTGATATTAGTCAACCTACTCGATTAAAAGATGATGATTTTGCTTTTAGATTTAAGGGTAGTATAAATATTACTACTGCAGGAAATTATACATTCTATACAGAATCGGATGATGGTAGTAAATTATATATAGATGGAAATCTTATTGTTAATAATGATGGTACACATGGACCACAATGGGAACAAGGTTCAGTTTCATTATCACAAGGCAATCATAGTATAGAAGTTACTTTTTTTGAATTAGGTGGAGGGGAGGTTTTAAATGTAGAATATGAAGGTCCAGGAATTTCACGTCAGTCAATTCAAAATTCAGTTTTAAGTACAACTGTTTATTCTTCAGCTTTATGGACTGGAGGTTCAACCCCAAATTCTTTTACAAATACATTTACATCACCTGGAATTTATACTGTTACTCCTATTGGTTTAAATGGTTGTACAGGTACTCCACAACAAGTTAATGTTAGTATAGGTACATTACCTTCAATTACAGGTGCAATAAGTTTATGTGTAAGTAGTACAAATTTATTAAGTAATACAGAAACAGGTGGCACTTGGCAAAGTATGAATAACAAGGCTAGTATTAATTCTTCTGGTTTAGTTACAGCAACTAATGCTGGTACAGCAGTAATAAAATATTCAAAAGTAAGTGGGGGATGTTCAGTATCTACTACAACTACTTTTGTTGTTAGCAAAAATACCTTACAACCCAGTATTGCTTATGCACCAGGTACCATAAACCCACAAAGAGGAAATTCTGGAGGATTTTGCCCTAATAAAACTTTCACTGTTGTAGGTACACCAAGTGGTGGCTTTTGGAGTAGTACTGGTGTTATAACAGTTCACCCAACAACTGGGGTTGTAAATACAGGTGCAGTAGCAGGTGCTGCCACTTTAACTTATACTTTTGTAAATGCAAGTGGTTGTAGTAATAGTAACACTTTCGGCCTTGGTTAACTCAGGTTGTTTGGCAAGAGGCATTGCCAATGCAGATGAAATTTTAAAGAACGATAATAATTTTACCATGTATCCCAACCCGGCAAAATCAGTTGTAAGTTTACAAGTTGATAAGTTAATTGGTGCTGGAAGCATTGTTGTTACTGATTTATATGGCAAACAAGTAAAAACTCTACCACTAAGTATGGGTAATAATTTAGTAAATATTGCCAATTTAAGTAAGGGATTTTATTTTGTAAGTGTGATAACAAGTGAAGGAAAAACAACGAAGAAATTGGTGGTGGAATAATTAATGTACTAAGTGCATATTTAAAATTACAATTTAAAACCTTCAGAGTGTAAAAGCTTTGGAG
>JANOVK010000237.1:0-10074 GCA_031417315.1 Chitinophagaceae bacterium
AAAACATTAGAAGGCGGTAAAAAAATGGCCAAGTTTAGTGTAGCCACCAACGAAACTTACAGAAATGCAAAGGGGGAAAAAGTAGTAGAAACCCAATGGCATAATTTAATAGCTTGGGGCAAGGTTGCTGAAATTGCAGAAAAGTTTTTGCAAAAAGGCAGTGAAGTTGCTTTAGAAGGAAAACTCATTAATCGTAGTTACAACGATAAAGATGGCAACAAAAAATATGTAACAGAAGTTCAAGTAAACGAGTTGTTGTTATTGGGCAAAGAAGCCAAAGCATAATCACAGAATTCAATTTAAGGATGCAACCAGATATTCATGCAAATGAATGGAAGTTGCATCCTTTTCTTAAACAACTAGTAGGGCGTAATTTTTCACGACTACAGTTGCGAAAATAATTTTAACAATAAAACTTGAAATAATTAGTTATAAACTATTTGAGATTGATAAAATTATAAGCCACATTACATTATATATTTGAGCAAAATAAGACAAAATGATTACATTAGTGCAAGAGCCTGAAGTTCAGTTAAAAGCGTTTTATGACATTGAAATAGAGTCTGACTTTCAGCTAAAAAAAGAGCAGTTCTTAGAAAAATTAAAAAGCCCAAGTGGAAAACAAAAATACAAAAGATATACAGGAACAACATTGCGTTATGCAGGAGGTAAAACTTTAGCAGTTGGTCTCATTGTTGACTTATTACCAAACAATTTAGAAAGAATTATTTCGCCTTTTTTTGGTGGTGGTTCTTTTGAAATTGCTTGTGCTAAAGAATTAGATATAGAAGTTAAAGGCTTTGATATTTTTGACTTACTTGTAAATTATTGGAAACACCAATTTTCTCAATCGGAGGCTATGTATAAATACTTAAAAAAATACAAGCCAACAAGAGAAGGATTTTTAGAAGTAAAGCAAATAATGAAAGAGCAATGGAATAAAAAAGAAGGTGTTTTGTATAAGAACAATTCAATAAAAAGTAAACTTGAATTAGCAGCACTTTTTTATTATAATCACAATACGTCTTATGGACCACATTTTTTAGGGTGGCCTTCATCTGTTTATTTGCAAGAGGAACGTTATGCTACTATGATTGAAAAATCAAGAAAACTAAAGATTGACAATATTTCAGTAGAATGTGCTGATTTTGAAACTGTATTTAAAAAATATCCCAATGATTTCTTTTATTGCGACCCACCATATTATTTAGATGGCGACAGTAAAACGTTTATTGGACTTTATCCTCATAGGAATTTTCCAATTCATCATAAGGGATTTAGACACGACAAATTAAGAGACCTACTTTTAAATCATAAGGGAGGTTTCGTTTTGTCATATAATGATTGTTCAACAATTAGAGAATGGTACAAAGATTTTCCTTTTGAAACACCTTCTTGGCAATATACACTTAGTCAAGGCGATACAAGGATTGGAGAAAATAGACTAAGAGACAACAATGGTAGCCACGTTAAAAAATCTCACGAATTATTAATCTATAAAACACCAGAATATTAATATGCCTAAAGGTAAAAGAGGTTTATCAAGTGAAGATGCAAGAAAAGTAAGACAACAAGGACACGATGATGCTTTTGAATTTGCAATGCTTATTGGACTTGAAAACGATTATCAAAATGATATTGTTGCAAAAAAAGATGTTATTGACCCATCAGGTGATGCACATTCTGTAAAAAGTGGTAATAAAAAATGGCAGCTATTTTTATATGGCATTAATAGATTTAGCAATGATGATTTTTTCCAAACAATGAATGGTATTGGACAACTACTAATAAAGTGTATAGAAGCATTCCCTGATAAATTCGAGGATTATGAAGCAAATAAAAGTGAAGCAAAACAAAGTTGTAGAATTCCAATGCGACAATTAGCTGAACTATTGCAAGAAAGAAGAAGGGTAAGAAGTTTCATTAATAAAGCAATGTTCAATGCTGGAGAAGTAAACTATTTGACTGTTAAACATAATGAGAAGTATCACGTTTTCTTAAATAAAGATGTTGTAACAGTTTTTGCAGAAGCAGTTATTGTTGAAAATTCAAAAGCTCGTTCTGCTAATCAAGTGCCTGAACAAAAAGTTATATTCAAATATGATGGAACAAACTTAGCTGAGTTAGAAATGCGTAATGATAGTATTATACATTATAGGCAAATTCGTTTCAATATGTTAAAGCCAAGAATGATGAAATTGTTATTTGATAAACTTCCAATGACAAAGCAAATAAATGACTCAATTTTTGTTTATGGTGAGGCAAACAAGAAATTTGGAAACTGGATGAAGAAATAAAACTACACACAATATTAGGTTTGGAATTATTGGGGCTTGATAATGTCACAACATTTATTTATCATGTACTAAAATTTAAGTGTTACAAAAACACATAAAAAAGAGGCTGTCTCAAAAGTCCGAGACGGCCTCTTTTTTATTGGTTGCTTCGTGCCTAGCAATGACTTGAAATTACTTACTTACAATATTTAATTCGTCAACAATATGTTTAGCACCACCCAATTTTTCTATACACCACAAAACAAACCTCACATCAACACAAATGGTTCTGTTTAAATCTTTATCGAATGCTAATTTATGGCTCAATGCCTCGTAGTTACCATCGAAAGCTAAACCAATTAACTCGCCTTTATTATTTAAAACTGGGCTACCACTATTTCCTCCAGTAATATCGTTTGTTGTTATAAAACTTATTACAACATCTTTATAATTCGGGTCTTCATATCTACCAAAATCTCTTGCTTTATATAGGTCAATAAATTTTTGTGGTAAATCAAATTCATAATCATCTTTTACATACTTATCCATTGCACCTTTCATAGTACAAACAATATCATATTTTACAGCATCTTTAGGCACATAACTTTTTACATTGCCATAACTCACACGCATTGTAAAATTGGCATCGGGATACATCATTTTTGCTTTTACAGGATCCATTTCCATAATGCCTTTTAAATACATTCTTCCTAATTCTGAATTTTTAGAATTAAAGGCAGTAAACTTTGGAGCGTAATTAGTATTGTAATTTTTAATAAATGCTGAGGCAGTTTTAAAAGCAGGGTCTGCTTGTAATGCTTCAACAGTGGGTTTTGCAGTAAATGCTTTCCATTTTGCATCATCAAAAGCCATTGTATTTTCAAAAATATTTGCAGTCCATTTTTTAAATGGGTTTTCATCAATACTGCTATTTTTAAACAAGTCAATATAAAATCCTTTCGGATGTTGTTCAACATCTACATTCGACATAAACATGGATAGCACATTAGCTACAATTAGCTGATCGCTTTTTTTATTTTCATTTTCTAAGAAATTTTTGCGAGCAGTTTCAGCAGCTTTTATTGCTTTATCAATATCTTCTTGTTTTGCATCTTTTTTAGTTAAGGCAGATTCTAATCCAATCCAAGTTCCAGCAAAAGCAAGTAATGGTGAGCCACTAATACCTTCAATTAAAAATTGACGATGTTTAGCAAATGGTCTCCAAGTTTCGTAATTTTTTGCATAATCTGAAGTTATATTTTCATAATCGGATTTGCCTTTTGCCCATTCATTAAATTCATTTTCGTATTTCTTTTTTGCACCAAATACATCGTACTTTAAAAGTTGTTTGGTTTCCCCTTCAAAAAATTTCCAATAATTTGCTATTCCTGCATAAGATGATGCTAGTTGAAGTTTAACAGCAGGATCTTTAATCATTTCTGCATACATAAACTTCAAACGCATGTCACGTAATTTTACTAAAGTTGGATTATTTATATCTGTTGAAAGCTTAACTCCATCACTAATTTCATAACGATTAGTGCTACCAGGATAACCATAAATCATACTAAAATCACCATCTTTTAATGGTTTAATACTTATTGGTAAATGATATTTTGGAGACATGGCAACATTTGCAGCATCGTATTTTGCTGCTTTTCCATCTTTATTTGTATATACACGAAAAACTGAAAAATCTCCTGTATGTCTTGGCCATTCCCAGTTATCAGTATCTCCACCATATTTTCCAATACTTTCTGGCGGTGTGCCTACAAATCGAATATCTTTATACACATCATAAACAAAAATAAAATACTGATTTCCCTTAAACATGCTTGAAACTACTGCACGTTTAAACTCATCTCCACCAGTAATTTCTTTTATAATATCAGCTTGTAATTGCTGAAACTTTGTATTTCTTTCTGCTCCAGTTAAGTTTCCTAAGCCTATTAAAATCTTATCAGTAACATCTTCAATTCTATTTAAAAACTGAACCGATAAATCTGTTGAAATTTCTTTGCTTTTATCTTCAGCCCAAAATCCATCTCTTAAATAATTATTAGTAACCGATGATGCTTTTGCAATGGCACCATAGCCACAATGATGGTTTGTAAAAATTAATCCTTGATTACTTACAATTTCGCCAGTGCAACCACCACCAAAAATAATTATTGCATCTTTAATTGATGATTTATTAATACTATACAATTGTTCAGGCTTTAATTTCAAACCTTTTTTAACCATGTCGTTATAAACTTGTTGCCCTAAAAGCATAGGCAACCACATACCCTCGTCTGCATAGCTTTTAAACATAAGCAATATCAGAGAAAATGAAACCAATAATTTTTTCATATAAGAATTTTTATGAATCGCAAACCTAAGGAAATGTTCACTTAATTAGATATGGAATTATCTGAATGGTTAAATTTAAAAAATGAAGATTTTTGCTTTTAAAATGTTAGCTTTTTTTAAAATTCGATATAAACTCCTTAGTAAAACTACTTAAAACTAACTTTCCACTTATGGCAGCACGTTGCAATAAAAGCTCATCCCAATGTTCTGTTCCTTGCCAAAAAGCTATTTTAATGTCACTCATTGCAAATGGACTTAGTGTGGATAAATGTTTTGAAAAAACATTAATTTTTTTGTCCAAATCGCTAATATTTTCGAAAATTTCGTTAAAAAGTCCTTTTTCATTTGCCCATTCTGCAGTTCTAAAATTGCTGGCATCAATAGCTAATTCGTATGCTGCTGTGTTGCCAATTTTTCTTTCTATTGCTGGTCCAACTACAAAAGGGCCAATGCCAACTGCTAGCTCACTTAACTTAATTAAAGCATCTTTTGTTGCAAAAGTATAATCACATGCAGCTGCTAAACCTACACCACCACCAATAGCTTTTCCTTGTATTCTTCCTATAATAAATTTAGGGCATTTTCTCATGGCATTAATCACATTTGCAAAGCCACTAAAAAAAGACAAACCTTCGGCTGAAGTATTAATTGCAATTAATTCATCGAAGTTAGCACCAGCACAAAATGTTTTTTCTCCAGCACTTTTTAAAATTATTACAGTGCAATTATCATTGTTGCCAACTGATGTTATGGTTTGGGCTAAATCTTTTAAAATGCTTGCTGGTAGCGAGTTGTGTTGAGGTGTAAAAAATTCTATTGTTGCAATAGAGCCATTTAAAGTATGAGTAACATAAGATTGTTGCATAACTTTTCTATTGTTTTTGCAATATTAATGCAACCTTAAAAAATTTGTAGTACAATATTTTTTTCGATGTAGTATTTTAGTCAAATTCAATAAAAATTTACTTAACCAATTTTACTTTTTGGAATCCCTTTTTTTGCATAAGCCATTATTGCATCAATAGTTTTTTGGCTGGGCCCAATTGGTTCAGTTTTTAATTTATCGAGTTGTTTTTGAGTTTTTTTAAGTGAGCTAATTTCTTTTTCAAGTTCAACATCGCTCAATAAAGCTCTATCTATTGCCATTTTTAAAATAGGCGATGCTTCGCCGTATAAAAACTGCATTAATTGTTGTTGAGAAAATTTTCGCATACATCTGAGATATTAGCTGTTATAAAATTACAGCTTTCGAAGGGTGATGCGGAATGTTCCTATTAAACGAATGTGGATAACTATTATTGTATTTTGAAGAAATTAAGGTTGGGAGTTTTCAATAATAAAAATATCTTCTCCATCTTTTTTCATAAGATATCTTTCTCTTGCAAATTTTTCTAAGGCTTCGTTATTATTTTGGATATCTGCTAATTCTTGTTTTGCAAATTCAATTTCTTTTTTATAATACTCTTTTTTTAATTCAAGTTTTTCTAATTCAGCTTGTCTTTGAGTTTGAGTAAAATAATCAGTTTCGTCAAAAAATAAAATCCATGTGATTAAAAACACGAATGCCAATAAGTATTTGTTTGTAATAATTTGAACCCATTTTTTCATAAAATAAAGGTAATAGAATCTTTTACTTTTCTATAATCATGTTTATAACTAATATTTTTTTCAAATAAATCTAGTACTAACTTTTAATTAGTAGTTTTCTACTAATCTATATTTGCATCAATTTTTTATATGGAACATTTATTAACCTCGGAAAGTATCATTAGCTTATTTGTATTAATTGTTTTAGAAATTGTTTTAGGTATTGATAATGTAATTTTTGTTAGCATTATTATGAACCGATTGCCAAAAGAAAAACAAAAAAAAGCAAGAGTTATTTGGATGGTTGCTGGCATAACTTTAAGATGCATTTTGTTAGTTGGTTTAACTTGGTTATTAGCTCAAAAAGGAAAAACCTTATTTACCCTTTTTAATAATAATTTCGATTTAGCAAGTTTAGTAATGTTAGTGGGGGGATTATTTTTAATATATAAAACTGTAAAAGAAATACATCATAAACTTGAGGGTGAAATTGAACTTGGCAAAGATGGAAAAGCAAAAAGAATTTCGTTTAGCAATGCTATTGTTCAAATTATGTTAATTGATATTGTTTTTAGTTTTGATAGTATTATTACAGCAGGAGGGACAGCAAAACATGTTGAAATTATGATTGCTGCTGTTGTTGTTGCTATGATTGTAATGTTTGCATTTAGCCCAAAAATTTCTACTTTTATTCACAAGCACCCAACATTTAAAATGTTGGCATTAAGTTTTTTGGTAATGATAGGTATAACGTTATTGGTTGAGGGTTGGAATCACGAACAAGCAGAAAATTTGCATTTAAAAAACTATGTTTATTTTGCTATGGCATTTTCGTTTTCGGTAGAAATTTTAAACATGAAGTTTAGAAATAAAAAAATTAAACCTGTTGAGTTAAGAGAACCAACTTTAGAAGAAGAATAGGAATCAAAATAACAGGCTCTTAAAATTTAATTATTAAATGTCAAAATATAAAAATGCAAAAGTTAGTACAGGAATCGATTGGTTGTCTGTATGGATTTATGCATTATTGGTTTGTTTGGGAATTTTGTGCATTTTTATGGTAGAGTATAAACATGGTTCTAATGTTTTACAAAATTTTTTAGCTGGCAAAACTAATTATAGCAAACAAACCATGTTTGCTGGTATATCTTTAATCATTGCATTATTTATTTTATTAGCTGATAGTAAATTATTTACAGTTTTTGCAAATTTGTTTTATGCATTTGGCGTTGTATTAATGCTTTCTACATTTCTTATTGGTAAAACCATCAATGGTTCAAAAAGTTGGATTCCGCTAGGGGGTGGTTTTAATTTACAACCAGTAGAATTGTGTAAAATTTTTACTGCATTAGCACTTGCAAAATTTTTATCGAGACAGGATACTAGTTTTAATAAAATTCGATCGCAAGTTATTGCTATTTCATTAACATTATTTCCCTTATTAGTATCTACTTTACAACACGAATTAGGACTGGGCTTAGTTTATACTTCTTTTTTTTTGGTAATGTATAGAGAAGGGTTGCCACCAACTATAATGATTATTGGAGGCTCAGTAGGAATTTTATTAATTGCCTCAATTATTGTTGAGCCCAATATTTTAGCAATAATATTAACTGTAGTTGCTATTGTAATGATTTATATTTTACGAAGACAAATGAAACGTAATAAAACACTATTACGTTGGATTATTGGTGTTTGGATTGTTTCAGTTAGTTTTCAAAAATTTGCTGTGCCTTTTGTTTTTAATAATGTTTTTGAGTGTCACCAAAGTGCAAGAATTTATAGTGCATTTGGAGGAGATTACGATTGTACTCAAAACAAACATCAAGCAGCCGAAGGCAGTAAACCAATACGTAAACCTGATGATTATAATGTACGGCAAAGTAAAATTGCTATTGGCTCAGGTGGAATTTTTGGTAGGGGGTTTTTAAAAGGAACTCAAACTCGAGGGCGTTATGTGCCAGCACAACATACCGATTTTATTTTTACATCATTAGGCGAAGCATTTGGTTTTATTGGAAGTATTGTATTTTTAGGTATTTATTTATTTTTCTTATTTCGAATTATAACAATGGCAGAAAGGCAACGAAGTGCGTTTAGTAGAGTGTATGCCTATTGTGTGGCAAGTATTTTATTTTTTCATATTGCACTTAATATTTTAATGACGATTGGATTATTTCCATCTCCAGGAATTACTTTGCCTATGATAAGTTATGGAGGCTCATCTTTAGTAACTTTTACTATTTTAATTTTTATTTTATTAAGATTAGATGCAGATAGGCAAATGGTATTACGATAAATTAAAATTTAAGTACCAATTCAACTCTCATATTTTTTCTCATCTCTTCTTCAGACTTTGGGTTGTTAATTTTTTTACGACTATTGCCATAACCAATATAAGACATGGAATTTCCATCAAATCCTTTTGTAATTAAAAAATCAAAAATTGTTTTAGCTCTTTGTTCCGATAGCCAATAATAAAATGTAGTTCCCCTGTTCGAATGACCAATAATTTCAATTGTTTTTGCATTATAAATTTTAAGTTGCTCAACTAAAGTTTTTAAATATTTCTTAGAACTTTCTATAATTAATGCCCTATCAGCTTCAAAATAAATATTTTCAAGTATTAAAATAACTGAATCTTTTATTGGAATTTCAAATAGATTTATTGATGAATTAATTTCATTTTTTATTTCCTTATTTTTTTTAAAAGAGTAATAAATATCAACTCTTCTATTTTTACTCAATGCAGAATTCATTTTATGTTGCTCGCCAAAATAAATAGGCTGTAAGGCTTGGTTTAATTGATATTTTTTAGAATAATTTGCAACTGCATTTCCTCTATTAATTGATAATTGATAATTACTTTTTATTGAACCAACGCTATCTGTAAAAGCCTCTATCTTTTTAACTTCAATAATGGTTGGTAAACATTTTTGTAACAAATTTATTTTAGCAGAATCGAGTTGCCATTCGTTTGTTTTATAATAGAGCATTAAAATTGTATCTGTTGTTTCTTGTGCAAAACTAAAGTTGAATTGAATGGCAAGTAAAAGAGAAATAAAAATTGTTTTCATAAAAATCAAAAAATTACTGTCTGTTAAATTGCAATTATTTTTAATAAAAGTATCTAAAAATTTAAAGAGGGTAAGTTAATGGATTCTTAAATTCTATTATCCATTTTTGCTTTTAATTTACAGCAACAATTTTATTGTAAGCTTATAAGTCTTACTATTTTTGTACATTGATTATATAATTAATGAAAATCATCATAACATCTGCAACAGAATTTGAAGTTGATATTGCAAAAAATAAAATAAAATCTTCAAAAAATGTAGACGTTTTATTTTCTGTAACAGGTATTGGAATGTTGGCTACTGCAGTGAACTTATCAAAAATAATTTACGAACATCAACCAGATTTTATTATTCAAGCAGGTATTGCAGGTTGTTTTGATAACACAATTCCATTAGGTAAAACTATGTTAGTTGAAGAAGAGTTTTTAGGTGATGTTGGTGTTGTAGAAAATGGAAAATGGAAAGATATTTTTGATTTAAAGTTAATTAAACCAAGCACAAAACCATTCAAGAAAAAAGGCATTATCAATTCACAAATTAAGCAATACAATTATCTGAAATTGCCAATTGTAAAAGCAGTAACTGTTAATCAAATTTCTACAGATAAAAACCATATTCAGCAATTAATAAAAAAATATAATCCTAGTATCGAAACAATGGAAGGTGCTGCTCTGCATTATGTTTGCAACATTTATAAAATTCCTTATTTACAAATTCGTAGCATATCAAATTATGTTGGCGAAAGAAATAAATCAAAATGGGAAATAAATTTAGCTTTGGAT
>JANOVK010000238.1:0-4241 GCA_031417315.1 Chitinophagaceae bacterium
CGTAAGTGTATTGCTGAAAACTTGTTGAGATTTCAAGCCAAGATTTTCTTTTGTAAATATTATAAGATGCTCTACCAAATAAATTAAATTGACTACTACTAGTTCCAAAACTTGGATTAAGTAAAAAATGAAATTTTGGTAAGGGTAATTGATAGTTGTGAACAGTTGCTCCTAATCTAATGCCATCGTAAAAGTTGTATGTGGCAGTTGGTGCAAAAGAAATGAATTGATATTGAGCAGTGTTTTTTTGAGGAAAAATAAATGCTGTTTTTATTGGTCTTTTACTATTCGATTGTTCAATGTTTGATTGATACAATTTATTGAAATGAAAGTCAACGTTTTTTCCTGTAGACTTTTCAATGCTATTTTTAAAATCGTTTGGATAAGGATGTTTAAATTTCCATTCTTCATAATAGGTTTTCATTGCTGAATCAAAAACGTTTTTACCTAAATACTTCTCTAAAACCAACATCCAATTGGCAGCATCTTCATAAACTTTTAAACCATAATATTCTTTTGGATAAGCTACAGAAGTAGTATCAATTGCAATGTTTTTTTTAATTCTATTTAATGTGTAATTCGTTACATCTACACCATCATCTAATAAATTGGTTTTATTATTTTCTCTTAAAAATCGATTATCATAATAACTATTCATGCCTTCATCCATCCATGCATGTTCTCTTTCGTTGCTTGCTAAAATTCCATAAAACCAATTGTGTCCAACTTCGTGAGATATTGTTTTATGAATACTATAAGAACTATCTTTTATATTAATAAATGTTATTGTTGGATATTCCATACCATCTTCTAAATTTTGTTTACCAACAACAACTGTTGCTGTGTTGTAAGGATATTCTCCTAACCAATTGCTATATTTTTTTAGTGAAGATTTTATATGTAATAAATTATTTGAGCATCTATTTTCTCTTTTTTTTGGAATAAAAGAAAAGCAATCAATCATTTTATTGTTCAACTGAAAAGTATCATATTGAACCAAAAAATTCTTACTAGCAAACCAAGCAAAATCGTGAACATTATTTTGAGTATAGTTTAATGTTTTTGTTGAAATAGATTTTTTGTTAGTTACAGCAATTTTATTTATTGCTGATTTTTTTTGCACTTTTGATGGTAGAAAAACTTTTTTTATTAGAACAATATCTTCTACCATATAATTAGGTTGTTTGTTAAATTTTAGTTTGCCTAAACTTTTTAATAAACTTAACTCCGATGCTGTTTTTAATTCTCCTGTTGCTGCTACCAAATAATCTTCAGGCACAGTAATACTTACATCAAAATTTCCAAACTCACCATAAAATTCTCCTTGATCAAGATAAGGCATTTCGTGCCAACCTTTATTATCGTACACTGCTGGTTTTGGGTACCATTGTGTTATTTGATAATCGTTTTGAATATGTCCACTTCGTGAAAAAATATAAGGTAACTTAACGTGAAAAGGTGTTTCGATTTGAATAGTTTCTTTTGGTGCTAAGGGTTTTGGCAGAATTAGTTTTATAATATCAAGATAGTTTGAGTGAGCTTGAGTAGTTGCATTTACTTCATCAACTTTAAAATCTAATTTATTAATATATCCTCGATTAACATCTTCAGAAAAATAAAAATCAGTTCTGCCGTTTACAAGTAATTGTTCACTAAAAGCAGTTTTATCGTTTTTATATGCATTAGGCCAAATATGAAACCAAATAAAATTTAAAGTATCTGGAGAGTTGTTGGTATAAGTAATTTTTGCAATGGCATCTAAACTATGTACTTTATCGTTTAAAGCAACTGCTATTTTATAATTTACTTGTTGCTGCCAATAGGTTTTAGCAAACTGTGCACTAATTTGAGTAGAAAAAAATATTGAAAATAAAATCGAAAAAAAATATTTCATTAAATGATTAAATATTAGTTTTCGAAAATACTGCAATCAATTAGTGTATAAAAATCAAACTTTAAAATGCGTTTAAATTGTTTATTTTTTTATTGGTCTAGTTGCTGTGCCTAAAGAAACTCGTAGATTATAACATGAGCTTAAATTAAAAGCAGCATTATACCCTAGAACTTTTAAATAATAAAATCCTGCTGTAAAATTATAAGTAAACAATTCTGAAGTCATGCCTCTTTTTAATTGAGATGCTAATTGTGTTGTGCCATTACTTGCATACAAAATAACATCGTAATCTAATGGTAAATTCGAAAATTCAATAGTTGCAGTACCATCCGTAGTTATAATAAATTTATAAAAATCTACATCTGTTGCAGCATTAATTAATCCTTTAACATTAGTGTTATTTGGTATTGTAACAGCAGTAGAAACTAAATTATTATTGACGTTATTTAAAGAATCGTCATAAATTCCAGGGCAACCTAAACAATTACAATGTGTGGTAAACTGAGCTTGAGTATAGTTACTTTCAGCACCTGTGCAATTAGATCTTACTCTCCATTGATAAACAGAACTAGCTGTTAAAAAATTTAAATTAATTGTAGTATCATTTAAAAAAGTTGCAGCACTAATCCAAGTAGAACTTGACGCTAATTTGTAGTCAATATTATAATTTGTTGCTGTTGCAGAGGCTGTCCAAATAAGGGTTACGCTTGAAGATGAAATAGATGTTGCTCTTAAATTAGTAACTGTATCGCAATTTGGAGGGTTGAGTATTGTTGTAAAAACGCCTCTACCATGTGTTGCAACAGATAATAAATTATCACTACTTCTGTATTGCATCATATTCGATTTTACATTTGGGAATCCTGTTTCTGGTTCCCAAATTGTGGATGCCCCATTTATTAATTGAGTTTGCCATACACCTGTTTCTGTTGCTATTATTGCTTTTGTACTATCGTTAGGATAAAACATTACCCAACGAACTGGCATATCTGGTAAATTTCCATCAATTGCCGTCCAAGAAGTGCCAGCATTCGATGTAACCCAAACATTATTGATACCATAATTTGAAAAACTAACAATAATATTATTTTCATTTTTACCTAACTCAATACAAGAAATAGTTGCACCCGAAATCAACATGGACGAGCCAATAATACTTGTAAAAGTTGGTGTGCCATTTGAATTTGTAGATTTTATTAAAGCTGGATTTGTACCACCTGCACCTGCAAAATAAACGGTATGATTTGTGTATGGCGAAACTTTTAATGCAGAAACAGTTCCACTGTTTAAACCAGACATTGTAACTGTAGAAAATGTACTACCAGTTTGCGGATTATCCCATCTGATAAAAGTATTTGCACCACCACTACTATACATAATATTATTTGAATCATCGTAATCAGATGGATTAATAAATCTTCCTAAAGTACTTGAAAAATTTATTGATGTCCAAGTTGCTCCACTATTTGTGCTTCTTCTAAATTGATTGTAAACATATGCCCCCCATTGATATTGAGGTTGATTTTGATCAATATGAACAAACGCACCATCGCCTCCTGTAACTTCTACAGAACTACTTAAACCTGGGTTTGATAATTGATGAACGCCATTATCTTGTGCACCTGCTAAAAAATAATTAGTAGATGTTGGATGGTTTGCAATAGCATAAAATTGTTTGATACGCAATCCAACATTTTTATCTACAATTGTTGTTCCACCATTTGCTGAATAATGAATACCACCATCGCATCCAAATAAAACTTGATTGTTGTTTCTCCAAGTAATAATTTGTTGATCTGCATGAACATATTGCCCTGTAGTGCCCACCCATTCAGAAATTTTTGACCAAGATGTTCCACCGTTTGTAGTTTTATAACAATCTAAACTACCCACAATTACATTATTTGCATTATTAGGATCGATAGCAATTGCCATACAATACCAAGCTTGTCCACTTGTAAAAGATGGGCAAGTGGTAGTTGCAGCATGTTCTCGTCGTTGAGCGGACTGTCGAAAATGAACTTGAGTTCGACTTGTGCCGGCTGCTCGGACACGACTCTCTTCCACAAATCTTCGTCAGCATGCCGCGTGTCCCAGAACTCCGCGTTGATCAGCAACTCGACGTTGTAAGCGTGAGCGTCAGCAGTGGCCTGCTGGTGTCGCAGCAGGACTTTCGCATGCCCCAGCGGATCGCCGAGCCACTCGAACCCAACCTTATCCGGCAGCAATTCCTGCAGGTGCTTGTAGAAGAACGCCGGATGGTCGGTGAGCCCCTTCCCCATCTTGTGGTTGGGGTCGGTCAATCCGCTGTTGATCGCCAGTTTCGGACTTTCAACCGATCCGCACG
>JANOVK010000239.1:0-11263 GCA_031417315.1 Chitinophagaceae bacterium
TTAGATTTTTAATTCTTAGTTGCACCAATCCGCCTTTTCTTTCATTAAATACTAAAAAGTTTTTAAATTCTTCAACGCCTTCAAGTAATACATCATCACGATTAGGAATAACTTCTTTCCAATTGCTACTTTCTGTTTTATCTAAAGGACATTCCATTAATCTAAAATTTTTAGCGTTCCAATTGGTAACAATTAAAAACTTATTTTCAAGTGGGGTTACACTATACAGAACATCTTTCATTCTAGTACTAAATGCAGTAAAAGAATTCAAAGGTTTATCGGCAGGAATTATTTTTAATTCACTCGACAAAGTTGCTTGTGAGTAAATAAAAATATGTTTGTTGTTTTTAGATTTCCCAATACCAATATAATTACTCTTATCTTTTTCTTCATACACTGTAACATCATTTGCAGGATCTGAGCCTAAAATATGACGTTTTATTTTTTCGCTTAAAAGGGTTACTGCATTTTTTGAAGTATAAAAAATTGTTTTATTATCACTTGCAAAAACACCACTTCCTTCTGTATTTTTTATGGCATCTTTTAAAATTTCACCAGTTTCAAGATTTTTAAAATAAATGGTGTATTGGCGACGAGACACTTCATCAACCCCGAAAGAAAGCAACTTATTGTCTTCGCTTATTTCAAATCCTGTGGCCGAAAAATAAGATTTGCCTTCTGCCATTTTATCTACATCTAATAGTATTTCTTCTTTAGCAACAAGGCTTTCTTTTTTACGGCAATATTTATAATATTGTTTTCCATCTTCTGTTCTTGAATAATAATAATAGCCATTTTTAAAATATGGAACCGATTGGTCTTTTTCTTTAATTCTAGCCTTCATTTCGTTAAAAAGCTTTTCTTGAAGTTTTTTTGTTGCAGCCATCATCGTATCTAAATACACATTTTCTGCTGTTAAATATTCAATCACTTTTGTGCTATCTGATCCTTTTCCAAAATAGTCATACATCCAAAAATAAGGGTCATTAACTGTGTCGGCATGCAACATTCTTTTATGTTCTTTCTGATCGGCAATTGGTGCTTTGGCATCACTCCATTTGTAGGCAGTTGTTTTCATTTCGTTTTTAGAATTACAAGCAAGTAAGCACAATAAAAATATTGAAGCAATAAATTTTATTTTCATTTTTATTTTTTATAATGTGAATATAAGTGGAATAATTAATGTGTTATTATTTTTTGATAAACACATCTTATTTAAAATACGAAAGATATATCAAGTTTAATATTTCCCTTCTAGCTTATTGGTATATTCAAATGTTCCTAATCGAAATTTTATGGGAATTTTAATTGCTTTTTCTAGTTGCCATTCTTTTTGGCAAAAAAATCCCCAACCCAAGGTTTGATAATTTGAAGAAAAAGTAAACGGTTTTGAAAATAAAAAACTAGAATCTTTTTTAATGATAGTTTTTGGTTGATATTGACTTTTTGCAGTTAACACCAAACAACAATTACAAAAAACAATAAAACACAATTTATATAATTTCAATTTGTTCATCTTAATAAAATAAAAATAGCGATGAAATTTTTAGTTACATCGCTATTGAAAATATTCTTTTAAAATTATCTTATCTGGTAAATTTTAAATTCTTTCCTAAATAAATTCCTGTACTTCCTAGCTCTTCTTCTATTCTTAAAAGTTGATTGTATTTAGCAATTCTATCTGTTCTACTTGCAGAACCTGTTTTAATTTGACCACAATTTAATGCCACGGCTAAATCAGCAATTGTTACATCTTCTGTTTCTCCACTTCTATGACTCATGATGGTATTATAACTATTATTTTGAGCCAAACTCACAGCATTTATAGTTTCTGTAATTGTTCCAATTTGATTTACTTTAACTAATAAGCCATTACCAATTTTTTTATCAATTCCTTTTTGTAAACGTTTAACATTCGTAACAAATAAATCATCTCCTACTAATTGACATTTATTTCCAATAGCATCAGTTAAATTTTTCCAACCATTCCAATCATCTTCATCCATACCATCTTCAATAGAAACAATTGGATATTTTTTTACCCAGGTTTCCCAATATTTTACCAGTTCATCGCTACTTAAAGCTTTGCCACTACTTTTATGAAAAACATATTTCTTTTTCTTAGCATCCCACAATTCACTATTTGCAGCATCCATAGCAATTACAATTTGAGAACCTGCTTTGTAACCTGCAGCAGTAATAGCTTCTAATACAGTTTCAATAGCTTCTTCATTACTTTGAATATTGGGTGCAAATCCACCTTCATCTCCAACATTGGTACTATATCCTTTTTTCTTTAAAACAGATTTTAATACATGAAAAATTTCTGTTCCCCAACGCAAACCTTCACTAAAAGAACTTGCTCCAACAGGCATTATCATAAATTCTTGAAAGTCTATTTTATTATCTGCATGAGCCCCACCATTAATAATATTCATCATAGGCACAGGCAAAGTTTTTGCATTTGTTCCTCCAATATATCTATACAAAGGCAAACTTGCTTCTTCTGCTGCAGCTTTTGCAACAGCCATACTAACAGCTAAAATTGCATTTGCCCCCAATTTACTTTTATTTTCAGTGCCATCTAATTCAATCATAGCTTGGTCTATAGCAGCTTGCTCACTTACATCAAAACCCATAAGCATTTCACCCAATTTTTCATTTACATTTTTTACTGCTTTTAAAACTCCTTTTCCTGCATATAATTTTGCATTGCCATCTCTCAATTCTACTGCTTCATGCTTACCAGTACTTGCACCACTTGGCACAGCTGCACGACCCATATAACCTGCTTCAGTAATTACATCAACTTCAACAGTTGGGTTTCCTCTACTATCTAAAATTTGGCGTGCATGAACATCTAAAATATAACTCATAGTATAAAATTTGTGTTGCAAATTTAATGATAGTAAAGATTTAGTAATATTAATTTTATATTACTTATTGTTTAATTTGCAACTAAGCAATGAAAATATCTAGCCAACAACTTTATTCATTTTTATTTTTTGTAACTGCAATAAAAATATTTTTTTCGTTTTTTTTAGAGTTAGGAAACGATGAATCTTACTATTTTACTTATGCCTTAAAACCACAACTTAATTATTTCGATCATCCGTTATTGGTAGGAATTTTAATAAGGTTGTCTACTTTAAATTTATATTTTGTAAATGATGTTTTGCTAAGGTTAGGACCAACAATTTGTTGTTTTATTGCATCAATTTTTGTTTTTAAAACTGCGAAATTGTTGTTTGATAAATCGGTTGGCTGGTTTTCGGTTTTGCTATACAATTTCTCTTTTTATACTTCAATAATTGCAGGTTGGTTTATAATGCCTGATAGTACTCAATTATTATTTTGGTGTGCAGCTTTATTTATTATGTGCAAATTAGTTTTTGAGAAAAAGCCCCATGTAGAAAACAGAGAATTCGTAGAAAACAACAAGAATTTATGGTTGTGGGTTTTGCTTGGTTCACTTATAGGATTAGCAACTTTAAGCAAAGTTCATGCTTTGTATTTATGGGGCGGATTTGGTTTGTTTATTATTTTTTACAAAACAAAATGGCTATTAAATTGGAGATTATATGTTAGTGTATTTACTACATTAATTTTTTTATTACCCTTACTCATTTGGAACATTCAAAATAAATTTATTACTTATACTTTTCATTCGGCTAGGATTATAAAAACACAAATAAATTTCGAGTCACTATTAAGAGAAATAGTTGGAGAAGCCTTATATCAAAATCCAATAATTTTTATTTTAATACTTATTTCTTTAATTTTTGTTATTAGAAAAATAAAAGAAAATGAAGTAGAGAAAATGAAGTTTCATTTTCTGCTTTTAATGAGTTTACCTATGATAATAATGTTTTGGGGAGTAAGTTTATTTAATGAAATTTTTCCTCATTGGAATGGACCAGCCTATATTCCATTATTAATATTAGCTGGTTATTATCTTTCAAAAAAATCAAAAAAAATATTTCCGAATTGGGTTAAACTTAGTGGTGCTTTAGTCCTATTTGCTTTTATTTCAATTACAATTTTAGCCAATTTTGCACCTTTTAATTTTGGTAGTCAACATAAAAAAAATTATGGAGAATATTGCCCAACATTAGATATTAGTGGTTGGAAAGACTTTAGTAATGACTTTAAAAAAATTGTTACTCAAGATTTTTCGAGTGGAAAAATGAAACCAAATTCTTGCATAATTATTAATAAATGGTTCCCAGCTTGTCAATTAGAATTATATACTTCTCGAAAAACAAAATTGCCTATTTATGCAATTGGGGATTTAGAAAATGTTCATCATTTTGCATGGTTAAATCAGCAAAGAAAAAAGCCACAACTTAGCGATGATGCATATTGTATAGTACCCTCTAATTTACCTTTTGATGTAAAAAATGAGTACTCAAAATATTTTACTACAATTGAAAATAGAGACACAATCAATCAAATTAGGGGGCATAAAATTGTAAGATATTTCTATGTATGGAGATTAAAAAATTGTAAATTATTATCGCCAGATATTTTACAAAAAATAACTTTAACAAAATGAAAGCAATTTAAAATGAGCAATATTCATAAATTATAATTTTATTTGACAAACAAAATATTCATTATGGAAGAAACAATTAAACATAAAGTACTTCTTTGCGAAGACGATACAAACCTTGGAATGGTTCTTAAAAACTTTTTAGAACTTAACGATTACGAAGTGACTTTAGAACGTGACGGCAGATTGGGTTTAGCAGCATTCTCTAGAGAAAAATTTGATATTTGCCTTATTGATGTAATGATGCCAAAAGTTGATGGATTTAAATTAGCAGAGAATATTAGAGATATAGATCAAGAAATTCCTTTGTTTTTTTTAAGTGCAAAAACAATGAAAGAAGATATAATTCAAGGCTATAAATTAGGTGCTGATGATTATATTACCAAACCTTTCGATAGTGAATTATTACTTTTAAAAATAAAAGCAATTATAAAACGTAATAGTGAACAAAATGCATATAATGATACAATCGAATATGATTTTGGTCCTTACCACTATATTCCAAGATTAAGAGAATTAACTGTTAATGGTGTTACTGAAAAACTTTCTCCAAAAGAGGGTGGTTTATTACGATTGTTATTAGAAAATCAAAATGATTTATTATCAAGAGAAGAAGCACTTAAAAAAGTTTGGGGTGGAGATTCGTATTTTAATGGTAGAAGTATGGATGTATACATTGCTAAACTAAGAAAATATTTAAAGAACGATATAGGAATTGAAATTAAAAACATTCATGGAAATGGATTTAAAATGGTTATTCCTGTATAAATAAAAATAGTTTACATAAAAAATGGATGTCAATTGACATCCATTTTTATTATATAATTATTTAAATTATTTATCTTTTAATTCAATCTTCATAGTTGTTTTCTGATTAATCGCATCTCCAAAGTATTTTGAATATTTTTTTAGAACTTCTTCAGTTTGCGTTGTACCATTAATAGTCAACACTCCATTTTTCAATTCAATAGAAGCGTTACCATCTTTAATAATTCCATCTTTTTTAAGATCATTAACTAAAACTTCACTATCAATAGTTAATTTTTTAGTTGAAGAATTTTCGCCATTAACAATAACTGTTTCAGAGTTTGTTGAATTGTCTTTATTTACTAAAATTTCCATATACTTTTCTTTTGTATTTGCAGCTTTCATTGGATACATAGTAGCTAAAGAAGGAGCAATTACTAATGAAACAATACTCATTAATTTAATTAAGATATTCATTGATGGTCCTGAAGTATCTTTAAAAGGATCACCAACTGTATCTCCAGTTACTGAAGCCTTATGTGGTTCAGATTTTTTATAATACATCTCACCATTAATTTCAACGCCTTTTTCAAAAGATTTTTTTGCATTATCCCAAGCACCACCAGCATTGTTTTGAAAAATTCCCATTAACACACCACTAACAGTTGCACCAGCTAAAAATCCACCTAATGCTTCTGGTCCTAATAAGAAACCAATTAATAAAGGAGAGATGATGGTAATGGCACCAGGTAACATCATTTTCTTTAAAGAAGCTTCAGTTGAAATCGCTACACATTTTTCGTATTCTGGTTTTGCTGTTCCTTCCATAATTCCAGGAATGGTTCTAAACTGCCGACGAACTTCTTCAACCATTGCCATTGCAGCTTCACCTACAGCTCTTATAGCAAGTGAAGAAAATATAAAAGGAATCATTCCACCAACAAATAATGCTGCTAAAACATCAGCTTTATAAATATCAATATGTTGATTATTTGGCATTGCAATACCAACAAATGCAGCAAATAAAGCCAAAGCTGTTAATGCAGCAGAAGCAATTGCAAAACCTTTACCACTTGCAGCAGTTGTGTTACCAACAGCATCTAAAATATCAGTCTTTTCACGAACTTCAGGAGGCAAATCGCTCATTTCAGCAATACCACCAGCATTGTCAGCAATTGGTCCAAAAGCATCAATAGCTAATTGCATAGCAGTTGTAGCCATCATACCTGCAGCAGCAATTGCAACTCCATATAAACCTGCACATTCGTATGAACCATATATTCCCCCAGCTAAAACTAAAATTGGTAAAAATGTAGATTCCATACCAACTGCTAATCCACCAATAATATTAGTAGCATGACCAGTTGCAGATTGACGAATAATACTCATCACTGGCCTTTTGCCCATTGCAGTATAATATTCAGTAATGATACTCATTAAAGCACCAACAACTAAACCTACACCAATTGCACCAATAACTCCATTACGAGTAAATGACAAGCCACGTAAAGTCATGGTTTCTGGTAGAATACAATTTACAATAAAATAAGCAGCAATTCCAGTTAGTATCATTGAACCCCAGTTACCCATATTTAATGCCTTTTGAACAGCATCAGTACTAACTCCAGCTTTATCACTAATTTTTACAAAGAAAGTTCCAATAATTGATAAAAGAATTCCAACACCTGCAATTACCATTGGCAGAAGTATAGGAGCTAAACCTCCATAATTATCTACAGAAGTGGTCTGTTGCCCTAAAACCATTGTTGCTAACACAGTTGCTACATAAGAGCCAAATAAATCAGCACCCATACCAGCCACATCACCTACATTATCTCCAACATTATCTGCAATAGTAGCAGGATTACGAGGATCATCTTCAGGAATTCCAGCCTCAACCTTACCCACTAAATCAGCTCCAACGTCAGCAGCTTTTGTATAAATACCACCACCAACACGAGCAAAAAGAGCTATACTTTCTGCACCTAAAGAAAATCCTGTTAATACTTCTATAGTTCTTAACATTCCTGCAGGATCAGGATTTAAACCAGGAGCAAAAAAATGTTTTAATAATAAAAATAATCCACCCAAACCCAAAACTGCTAAACCAGAAACACCTAAACCCATTACAGCACCACCAGTAAAAGAAACATTTAAAGCTTTTGATAAACTTGTTCTTGCAGCTTCTGCTGTTCTAACGTTTGCTTTTGTAGCTATTTTCATTCCAATATAACCAGCAGTTGCACTAAACACAGCACCAATAATGAATGCAATAGCAATACTCCAATGACTTTCATGATTTGTTGAAGCCATAAAGCCTAATAATATTGATACTATTACAACAAAATATCCTAATATTTTCCATTCAGCTTTTAAGAAAGCCATGGCACCATCAGCAATATAAGTGCTGATTTCTTTCATTCTTTCGTTACCAGCATTTTGCTTAGCAACCCAATTAAATTTAATTAGAGTGTAAATTAAACCGATAACACCCATAACAGGAACTGAGTAAAACAAATAATTCATAAGACTAAATAAATTTTTTAAGTGGGCAAAAATAGGGAGTTGAAGCTAAAATATAGTTAGAGTATCTATGTTTTATAGTTAATCCTATTCTTCTACTACCAAACTATCTGCAGAATTTGAGAAAATTGAAGCAAATTCTTTTGCTTTATAAATTCTTGGATTAAATTTATTTCCTAAAACAATTATAGTTGCCGAATCTTTTACAAGTCTAGTAAATACTGCATTATTACCATGCCACCAGCCATTATGATAAGGAATTGTATAGGTTGGAAATGTTAATAATCTCCACCCTAAACCATAATTATGAGTTCCAGGTCTTTCATTACTATAAGGTGTAAAAGCTTTTTCTAATGAATTTTGACTAACAACTTTATTTGCATAAATTGCTTTATCCCATTGCAAAATATCCCTAGGTGTACTATAAATATTTTTGTCGCCATAAACACAATCTAATTTTTCTAATCCATAAGGAACGAAATTATATTTATATGATGGAACATATTTTGTAATATTATTACTACAAAAAACATAAGAATCTTTCATTCCTAATGGTTCAAAAAAAGTTTCTTTCATAAAATCTGGATAAGATTTTCCTGAAACCGTTTCAATTATTAAAGCAAGTAAAACATAATTTGTATTACAGTAATTGAATTTTTTATTTGGCAAAGCTTCAATAAATGGTTTTCTTTTTACTAAAAAATTTAAAACATCTTCGTTCGATACAAAACCTTCTTTTACATTATTATCTTTTTTTGTTTTTGTATAAGTTACCCACCGCCCTCTTTTATTTTTTTTGCGAAAAGTTTCAGAAATTGTGCCATTCATTAAACGCACATAGTTTGGCAAACCACTTCTATGATTCAATAAATTTTTAACAGTAATATTAAAATATGGAAATGAAGGAAGATAATTTCTAACATCAGCATCAATATTTACTTTCCCATTTTCCATTAATTTTAAAACAGCCATTGCCGTAAAAGTTTTTGAAACAGAAGCTATATGAAATGGACTATTTGATGTAATGGGTTCTTTAGTTTTATAATTAATTACACCTTTATAATCTTCGAAAATTACTTCACCATTTTTTGCAATAATTATCCCCCCGTTAAATCCACTATTCACCAATACATTATTATACACAGGCAAAATTTGATGCTGGTAATACTCTTTTTGTGTTTCAGATAGTGGTTTATGAATAACTACTGAATCGCCTTGAAACATAGCATTTGAAACCGAAGGAGTATTATTGCAAGAAGTGAAAAATAAAGTAAAAATTGCTAAAAACATTAATCGAAACATTATAAATTAATAATTGAAAATTGCTACAAATATAAACGTTGATACTTTGATTTAATTGTGAAAATTAAGTTACAAAAACATTATCTAAATTATTAATTTAAAATAGCTGTTTTTTCAATTGCAATAGTTGCATTATTCTGAATTAATTCAATAAAATAAATGCCACTTAAAAAGTTCGAAACATCAATTAACAAATTATTATTTTTTGTATGTTGTTGCATTATTATTTTACCTAATATATCCGATATTTTAATGTGAGATTGAATTTGCTTATCATTATTAAAATTAACATTTATAATGCTATTTGCGGGATTTGGCGAAATTTTAAATCCACTTTTAATTAATTTATTTTCTATAGAAATTATTTTAGAATAATAAGTTTTATTATTTGTTGAAACTTTAATTCTATAGAATATTTTAAGTATATTTTTTTCATAATCTTTGGCTGAATAAAAATTAACAACTGAATTTGAATTCAATAAATTCATATTTGTATAATTACGAAACTCAATGCCATCGTAACTTTTTTCAAGTTCTGCTAGGTTTATTTTTTCATCAGAAAAAATGTTAGCTTTAATTTCGTTATAATTGTTCTGTTGGTTTACATCAATATCAATTTTATAAACAGGCAATGAAACAGTGTAGTTAACTGTTGCATTTGCCATTGTTTTATTTTGTGGATCGAAATAAATTTTATTAGGATTAAATGATAAATTATAAGAAATAGTATTTCCTAAAACTAAACTTCCAATTCCATTACCCGAATACATTAAAGCATTTGGAGACTTATGATATACAACAATTGTAGTATCAAAATTATTAATAGTATCTGCAATTTTAATAACAATTGGCATTGGAAAAAAAGTAGAGGCAATTACACTAGAACTATTGCTAGTAACCGTTTGGGTGAGATTAATATTTATTTGATTTCCATCGTTCCCCCATAAAACTGTATAATTTGGTGTGCCTTTTTTGCTAATCCATTCATTAAAAAATTCATTCATATTTTCTCCAAACTCATTCTCCATTTTGGTTTGTAAGTTTAAGGTTGTTGCAGATTTATATTTTAATGTAGTATCATTTAAATAATTTTTACAAGCAGTAAAAAACTTTGTGTCTCCTAATAAAGTACGCAACATTGAAGCTATCATACATCCACGATTATAAACCATCGAAGTGTTATTACTTGTCCAAATAGTATTTGAACTTGCAATGTTATTTAAATAAACAGATGAAGATGTATTATTACGAGCACTTGTTTTTGCACTAGCTAATTTTGAAACAAAATTAATTCCAATACTAGGAACAAATTCTGCCATTAAAGATTCACTATATGTAGCAAATCCTTCTGCCAACCAAAGATGATTCCATGTAGCAAAAGTTACTTTATCGCCCCACCATTGGTGTGCTAATTCATGTGCTAAAACACTATTACTCTGTAAGCTACTTCCACCAATGCCAGAAAAGGTTTGATGCTCCATTCCACCGCTAAAACCAAATTCGTAAAATCCGTGTTTTTCATTTGCAAAAGGATAATTTCCAAACAAAATATTAAATGTATTAAATACTTGTTTATGATTATTCATCACATTTAAAATATTACTTTCTGTTGGCGATGATTTACCTTGAAACATATTTAAAATAAATGGAACATTTTTAGTGCCTGCTGCTAATGTTCCTAAATTGTATCTCTTAAATTTTGCTATTCCTATGGCTACTAAATAAGAGGCAATTGGATAACGATGTTTAAATTTAAATGTTCTATTTGCCACAGTAATTGTAGAATCCATCAAAACCCCATTTGCTGCCACCCAAAAACTATTTGGCACTGTTACACTAATATCAATCGAGTCAATTTTATCTTGCATATCAGCTTTACAGGGCCACCAATCTTTGTCCTCATAAGATTCTGACAAAGTATAAATATAATTATTTGAATTGGCATCTATTTTTCTCTGATACCCTTCAGCTGAAGAGCTAACTGGCGGAGGAACTCCAAAATAATTTATTGTTACTGAATCTAGAGTTCCTAATGCAATTATTGTTGATGGAAGGTTAATATTCAAAATATCTAAATTTCCACTAACAGGGAAACTAATGCTACATTGTATTCCATGATAAAATACTTTTAAAGAATCA
>JANOVK010000240.1:0-3951 GCA_031417315.1 Chitinophagaceae bacterium
CAGCTTCTGTACCAGCAACTCGAGCAGTATATCCACTTATAAAATGATACATTGCTTGCCCTGGAGTTAATTTACTTATTGGTGGTAAAACACCATAAGCATCGCAGGTTAAAAAGAAAATATTTTTTGGCAATCCACCAATACTTGGTTCTAATGCATTGCTAATAAAATTTAATGGGTAACTAACACGTGTATTTTCTGTGATTGGTTTAGCTGCAAAATCAATTTCATTCGTGTCTCCAATAAATCCTACATTTTCAACAATTGCACCTGGCTTAATGGCTCTAAAAATTTCAGGTTCTTTTTCTTCGCTTAAATCAATCACTTTAGCATAACAACCACCTTCAAAATTAAAAACAGAGTTATTCGTCCAACCATGTTCATCGTCGCCAATTAATTTTCTATTGGGGTCGGCACTTAAAGTTGTTTTTCCAGTTCCACTTAAACCAAAAAATATTGCTACATCTCCCTCATTTCCCATATTGGCACTACAATGCATGCTCAATACATTTTTATCGTGAGGTAAAATGTAATTTAGAATTGTAAAAATTCCTTTTTTCATTTCGCCAGTATATCCTGTTCCACCAATTAAAATTGTTTTATGTTTAAACGAAACAATTGCAAAATTGTGTTGTCTTGTACCATCAACTGTTGGATTAGCCATAAAACTTGGGGCTTGAAGAATATGCCATTCTGGTGTAAAGCTATCTAACTCTGCACTTGAGGGTCGAAGAAACATATTACTAGCAAACAAATTGCTCCAAGGATTTTCGTTAACAACTCTAATATTTAATCTGTAGTTTGAATCAGCACAAGCATAAGCATCTCTTACCCAAATTTCATTTTTAGTACTAATATGGTTAAGAATTTTGCTTTTTAGTTGCAAAAAATATTTTTCATCAATTGCAATATTAAAATTGTTCCAATGTACTGTAGATTCAGTTATAGAATCTTTTACAATAAATTTATCTAATGGGCTTCTGCCAGTAAATTCTCCAGTATTTATGCATAAAGCTCCTGTGTTATTTAAAATACCTTGTTTTCTTTCAAGAGCTTGATTTACTAAAGTTTCTGGAGATAATTGATAATGGATTTTAACTGTTTCAACGATACCTAGTTGTTTTAACTGTTCTGTTGGTGTTTGCATTGTTTTGATAATTGTTAAAAGTTAACTTACGCTTGTTAGTTTTGCAAAAATAAGTATCAAGGTTGTAGAAAAAAAGAAAAAATTATTTAATAATTTTTATACACAAGTGTATTTTTTTAATATTAGATGAAACACAAATAATTTTAAATGACTCTTTAATATTAAAAATTATTATTAAAATATTTGGGGAATGATTATTTTGAAAAATCGTAAACAATATTATATTTGTTCTTCATACTATTATTTAAGTTAAAACTAACTAACTGTGTCATACGAACAAACTGATAAAAAACAAGAAAGCGTTTATAGCATTCGTATAAAAGCTGGTAAAAGGCGAACTTACTTTTTTGATGTTAAAGCAACTAGAAGTAATGATTATTTTTTAACAATTACAGAAAGTAGAAAAAGACCTGATGATTATGGTTATGATAGGCATAAAATTTTTATTTATAAAGAAGATTTTAATAAGTTTTCAAAAGCATTAACCGAGTCTATTGATTTTGTAAAAACAGATTTAATGCCCGATTTTGACTTTGATTCTTTTAAACATGAGTATCCTGAAGTTGATAATTCTAATATAACCGTAACGCCAACTGAGCAAATTGAAAGTTCATTAATTGCTGATGAGACAATTACTGATATAAATGAAGAAACAAAGGTTAAAGTTGATGAAGTTGAGAAATGGTAAAAAAATAATTTAATTTAAAAGCCTCACATTGTGAGGTTTTTTTTATCAGTTTTGTACAATTGATTTATTCTATTTTATCAATTACTTTTGCAGTTCATGCAAAAACAAAAATCAGTAGCTTTTCATACACTTGGATGTAAATTAAATTACTCTGAAACTTCTTCAATGGGTAGAATGTTGGAGTTAGAGGGTTTTGAAAAAAAAGATTTTGATGATATTGCTGATGTTTATGTTATAAATACTTGTTCAGTTACAAATAATGCTGACAAAGAATGCAGACAATTGGTAAGAAAAATAAATAGAAAATCTCCAGAAAGTTTAGTAGTTATTACAGGATGTTATGCTCAATTAAAACCAAAAGAAATTGCATCAATTCCAGGAGTGAATTTAGTTTTAGGAGCAGCAGAAAAGTTTAATATAGCCCATCATTTAAAAGAATTAACTCAAAATGATAGCGGTAAAATTTGTAGTTGCGATATTGAAGAAGTTTCTGGTTTTACATCTACTTTTTCTTTATCAGATAGAACACGAACTTTTTTAAAAGTGCAAGATGGTTGTAATTATAATTGCAGTTTTTGCACCATTCCTTTAGCAAGAGGTAAAAGTAGAAGCGATACAATTAGTAAAGTTGTAAAAACTGCAAATGAATTGGGTAGCAAAGGAGTTAAAGAAATTGTTTTAACCGGAGTTAATTTGGGAGATTTTGGCAGAGGAGAAAATGGATTAAAATTTTATAACGAAACTTTTTTAGATTTAATAAAAGAGTTAGATAAAGTTGGTGGAATTGAACGATACAGAATTTCTTCCATTGAACCTAACTTATTAACCAATGAGATTATTGAGTTTGTGGCAAATAGTAAAAAATTTATGCCTCATTTTCATATTCCTTTGCAAAGTGGAAGTGATACTATTTTAGGTTTAATGAGACGTAGATATAAAACAGATTTATATACAGAAAGAGTTAGATTAATTAAAACATTGATGCCTCACTGTTCAATTGGAGTTGATGTTATAGTTGGGTTTCCTGGAGAGACTGAAAATTATTTTAAAGAAACCTTCGATTTTTTGCATGCCCTTGAAATAAGTTATTTACATGTTTTTACTTATTCTGAAAGAGATAACACTTTAGCTGTTGAAATGGAAAATGTTGTTCCAATTAATATAAGAAATGATAGAAATAAAACTCTAAGAAATTTAAGTTTTATGAAACAACAATTCTTTAATAAGCAATTTAAAGATCAAACTCGAAAGGTATTGTTTGAAGATGCGAACAAAAATGGATTGATGGAAGGATATACCGATAATTATATTAGAGTTTCTACACCATTTAGAGAAGAATGGGCTAATAATATTTTTAACTGGAAACTTTAATTTTTTACTGTCAATATTTTATTGCCAACAGCACATTGTAAACATTTTTTTTGTGTACAATAATTTTTTGTTAGTTGAAGTAGTGCTTGTGAATCGAATGCATTTTTATTTTCAATTTTATCAAGCACCCACTGATTAGTAATTTTATTTTTTTCTGGGTTCAACTCTTGCAACCAATTAATGGCTTTTAATTTATAATCTTCTTCGTTTAAATAATTGCCATAAGCAAATAGTGTTGGGATAATAGTGTTGATGACGATATTCTCCACCATCTGATTGCCTATTTTTTTATTTTCAAAACCTTTAGAAGAATCTGTTAATGTAAAATGATTATTCCAATAGTCACTACAAGATATTTCAAACAATTTCTTAATATTTTTTATAGTATCAATTTCTTTAAGTTTAGAAAATAAATGTGATGAGTTGTAAATAAGCATAGTTAATTGTGCTAATCTTATAGTAGGAAAATTAGCTGGTCTCATTCTTAAAAATTTAGCAGTTCCTATTACTTGCTTTAAAGCATATTTCTTCTTTAAATACTGATATTCTTTTTGAAGTTTAATGGCATATTCACAGCTAAAATTGTTATTCAACAAATTTGATTGGCCTAATAACAAAGCTTCTAAAGATTGAATATTATTTTTATTTTTTGATAATATATTTATTGGAGTTTTTTGTGCCATTTGTATAAATAAATCTGCATTAACTTTTAATCCAAAATTGTATGCTAAAATTTGCCAAAAAG
>JANOVK010000241.1:0-9452 GCA_031417315.1 Chitinophagaceae bacterium
GTAAATCATTTTATTCCATTTACAGAAACAGAAGTAAATAGTCCTGAAAGATTCGAGAGTGATTTTATGGTCCAATATATTTCTTCTCTCCCCTCCTTGGAGGGGCAGGGGGTGGGTCATTCTCCCAAAGTAATAGATAAAATACAACACACCCCTAACCCCTCTCAAGAGGGGAATAAAAACCTATCAGCAGAAGCCAACGAAGTTTTGCAAGAAGGTAAAATATTATGGCAAGCTTATTTTTCAGCTACAGATGTAAGAAGTGTACGAGATGAATTAAAACTCAATAGAACCGATGTGGGTTGGTATCAAATTCGTAAAGCTTTACAAGCACGAAATGCCAGTGGAGATTTTGTTCCTGTAAGTTTTAAACCATTTGAAGAAGCTTATAAAAATCTTACAGAAAAACTACAACCTATGGTTTATGAATTGGGTTTTTTAAAAGTATAATGCTACTTACAAAAAACTCGAAACTAAATAAATTTAAAAAATTAATTACTAACTACTACAATATCTTCAACTATTGGTAATTTTCTTGGACTGATATTTTTTACAGCATCAGCAATATGTTTAATATGGTCTGGAGTTGTGCCACAACATCCACCCACAATATTTACAAAACCTTCTTTTGCCCAATCTTCTAAAAAATGTGCAGTTTGGTGTGGTTCTTCATCATATTCACCCATTGCATTTGGTAAACCTGCATTAGGATATGCAGAAGTAAAACATGAAGCAATTTGAGATAGTTCTTCTACATGAGGTCTCATTTCTTTTGCACCTAAAGCACAGTTTAATCCCACACTTATTGGGTTTGCATGAGCAATAGAAATATAAAATGCTTCAAGTGTTTGTCCACTTAATGTTCTACCACTTGCATCTGTAATAGTTCCACTAATCATTACAGGCAATTCAGTTTTATTATGATCTCTAAAATATTTTTTAAAAGCAAAAATTGCAGCTTTGGCATTAAGGGTATCGAAAATAGTTTCAATTAAAATTAAATCCACTCCTCCATCAATTAATCCTTTTAATTGTTCGTAATAAGCATGTACAGCTTCATCGAAAGTTAAGGCTCTAAACCCAGGATTATTTACATCAGGACTTAAAGACAAAGTTTTATTTAAAGGACCAATTGAACCTGCCACCCATTTTTTTGAATTTGGATTTTTACTTACAAATTCGCTTATTGCATTTCTTGCACATTTTGCTGCTGCAATATTTAATTCGTAAGCAAAGGTTTGCATTTCATAATCTGCCATTGCAATATTTGTACTACTAAAAGTATTTGTTTCAATAATATCGGCACCAGCATTTAAATATTCTGTATGTATAGCTGTAATAATTTGAGGTTGCGTTATACTTAATAAATCATTATTCCCTTTTACATCTAAATGCCAATTTTTAAATTGTTCTCCTCTATAATCTTCTTCAGAAAGTTTATATCGTTGTATCATAGTGCCCATTGCACCATCAATTACTAAAATTCTTTTTTCTAATTCAGCTCTAATATCAGTCATATTAATTTTATATTTAATTTAAATATTACTGAACTAAAGTTTTAGAAAAATCTGAAAATTGCAGAAGTGTTTTGTTTATTAGTTCAGTAGAAAATTAGGTGGGTTGAACAATAAACAAATTCGCCCACTGTACAAATATACAGCAGGCGAATTACTTGAAAAAATATCAGTTAGTTTTGGAAGTGTATAAACAATTCCGGTTGAGATAACGCGATTTTAATGTATCAACAAACATGTTATAGTTTTTGAAACTTACACATTATTAATTTCTAGAACTTGAATAATCTACTGTTAGTGTAGACATTGTTTGTTGAACATTTAGAAAACCTACAAGGCCGGTTAGTTTTACTCTCCGGCCTATGTGGGTACTGTTCTTGTCATCTTCATTAGGGTAACGATATTCTATATATAAGAACGCTGCAATTTATTTTCTTATTTTACCGATAATGTAATTGTGAAAAACTCTAACAATAATTTGGAATTATTCACAATTTAAAAATTTGCGGAAATACGAACCAGAATTTCTTCTGCAATGCCATCTGGCACAACTATTTTGTAGTTTATTGGATGAAGTTTAAATTCGCTTTTTAATTTAATTTTTCCATTTGAGATTGACATAGTACCTGATTGAGTAACTTTTTTAGTTATGCCATGAATTGTTAATAAACCAGTTGCCATAATATTATAGGTTCCGTTTTTTGAAAAATTAATACTTGAAAGATTTGTAATAGTTCCTATAAATTTTGCTTTAGGAAATTTAGCACTGTTCATATACTCATTGCCATTGAAATGTTCTTGCATTAACGAATTATCAAATTGAAAGCTCCGAATTAATACAGCAAAATTTAATTGACCTGTTGTATTATTAAAATTACAAACTACTTGTCTGTTTTTTGCTTCAACATCTTCCGCAACAGTTTGCGATAAAAAATTTATTTGTGCAGATTTTGTAAAATACGTTTTTTGTGATTGCCCTAAAAAAGGCACAACTAAAAAAAATAAACTTATTAATTTTTTCATTTAATTATTTACTATAATACCATCATTAATTTGTACATCTCCTAAAAATCCATTACAAATTCCTTTAATAGTTAATAAACTACCAATTTTAAGTGGTGCAACACTATCTTTTAAAATAAAATAAACACTTGCTAAACTATCGTTAGATTGTAGAAAACCGAAAGTTTTAGAATATTCAACATTTGTTTTTATTAATGTACCCTCAACTTCAATTTGTTTTCCATTATATAAACTATCGGCAACTATTTCATTTAACTGATACAATTTAACCAACTCAATGGCAGTAATTGTGCCACCTTTTTTTGTAACAATATTTTTATACATACTTGTAGTTGGGAAATAAAAAACAAAAAACCAAACTCCAATTACACCAACAATAATTGTTATTATTAAGTACTTAATAATTTTATTTTTAATCATAATTTATACATTTAACAAAAAAGAGATTAAGCATTGCTTAATCTCTTTTCAATAAAAAAAATTAAACCTATTGTAGAATTAAAGATTTTGTTTGTTGAAAATTATTTGTTGAAAATTTCACAAATAACATTCCCTTTAAATTATTTACTCTTGGAGTAAAATAAATTTTATTATTACCAGTAACTAAACTTAATTTAATATTTTGTAAACTTCTACCAGTTTCATCAAATATAGATAAATCCATTGTTCTAGCTTTATCACTAATTATTTCGGTTGATACTTGATCATTTTTTCTGATTATAGTAGGATATAAATTTTTAACTGTTATACCAGAAATAACTGGTTTAACACTTATATGATTTGAATATTTAAATGAACCATCTTTATCTACAAGTTTTAATCTATAAAAAATTAAACTGCCATTATTATTGCTTGCTTTTTTATCTGTAAAATTGTAAGAAACTGGTTGATTTGAATTACCATTAGCCATTACTTTTCCAATACTAAAAAAGAATTGTCCATCATCACTTCTTTCTATATCAAAATAATTGCTATTTATTTCTGAAGCTGTTTGCCAATTTAATACAACAATATTATTATCTATAGTTGCTTTAAACTCTTTTAAATCTATGGGTAAAGCAACTACAGTAGAGCCTGAATAAATATAATCTCCAGAACTACCACTTAAGTTATCGCCTGCATTACCTACATAATAAAATGTAACTGGCCCAACAGATGGCGAAGGAGCATTCCAAGATAAATTATTATATGTATATGTGTTTGCACCAGCTAAAGTACTTGCAGCACTAAAATGACTTAATTCAGTATCGTTTAAAGTACCTTGTCTTTTTGCATTTGCATTTGTAGAATTCACTGCACCTACATAATTTCCAGAGCCATCAACAACCTTTAAAGAAAATCCCCAACGCTTTCTATCGGAAGTACCATGATTTATTGTGACTGATAATGCATAAAAGTTTCCTGGTACATAACCTCCAATTGGCAATCCTCCAACAACAACACTTCCTCCACCAGAATTTAATGAAAAGCTTGAGTGGCATGAACTACAATAATTGCCTGTAGCACCTGTATAACCTCTTGGTGGCACAGAGGAATTGTTTACTTTTTTTATACCAGATTGTAGTAAAACAACACAAATTCCTAAAAATAAAATTGTGTAAATTTTTTTCATAAAGTAGTTTTAAGATGATAAAAATAAGGAATCTAATTATTCCATTTCAACATTTGTTATAACTAATGTTTAGACATTATTATTTAACGTATTGTTGCACAGGTAGTCTGTTAGTTAAACTTTTTGCCAAGGTCATTTCATCAGCAAATTCTAATTCTCCACCAAATGCAATACCACGTGCTATTGTAGTTGACACACAATTTAATCCCACTAACTTTTTTTGTATGTAATAGATTGTTGTATCGCCTTGAATATTTGGATTTAAAGCAAAAATTATTTCTTCAATTTCTTCATTAATAATTCTGTTAACAAGTGAAATAATTTGCAAATCGTTAGGGCCAATCCCATCCAAAGGAGATATTATTCCACCTAAAACATGATAAGTTCCATTAAACTGTTGTGTGTTTTCAATAGCAATTACATCTCTAATATTTTCAACAACACAAATTGTTTTTTGATTACGCATACTGTTTGAACATATGCTACAAATATTGGCATCACTAATATTATAACATCTGTTGCAAAATAGAATTTCTCTTCTCATTTTTGCAATAGTTTCACTAAATCCATCAACAAATTCAGTTTCTTGTTTTAATAAATGCAGTACTAAACGTAGTGCAGTTTTTTTTCCTATTCCTGGTAATTGTGCAAAAGAATTAACTGCATTTTGAAGTAATGTAGAAGGTAAAATCATATTCAAAAATATGCACTAAGTTGAAACTTTAGTTTATTATGGGCAAATGATTTCGCCACTTAATTTTTTGTTTCTTTTATATGGATAGTAATTAAACATTAAATATCCTCCACTATTTAAATTTTGGTTATTAGTTTTAGCCCAATTTAGCATACTTACATCATGAATTCCAAAAATTAATGGACCAAGTTTAAAAGCTAATCCAAGCCAAAAATTACTTTGAGAATTATATTGTATTGGCATATACATTCCAAAATATTTGTTTTCCCATCTTGTGGTTAAAGTTATTAAATTTAATTCTCGCAAAAGAATATTTCCACTTGAGTTTAAAAAATTAAGATTTAAACTTGCTTCTACATTTACAAATAAATTAGTAGAAATTTTTCTATCTACAGCTAAAATAAATCGAGATGGTAAACCAATATTAAAAATTCCTTGCAAAGTGTCAGTTTGCTGAAACATAGTGCTCATGCTATCTCTAAACCTTTTTAAGTTAGAAATGTTTTTAAATTTAGAATCTAATATTGTATCAATATAATTTAATTTGGGGATTGAATTTTTTGCTGAGCCATTTGCATAATCGAATTTTAAATTGCCTATATCCATTAATGCTACACCAATTTTCCATTTGTAATTAGTCGAAATATTTTCAGACTCAACATCATCATCATTAATTAAATACTCTGCTCCAAAACTAAAACCAATAGACGATTTTGAACTTTTGTAAAAATCTTTAATACTTTGCAAACTCGGATTTATACTATCGAATATGGTTAGATTGTTTGAATACTGATACGTAAAAGTTCCTTTAGTTGACTGATAATAAATTTTGCCATTATTTGGATTTGATTGCTGCAAATACTCAACATCATTCAAAGAAAAATAACCACCCGACAGTGCTTTATTAATAGCAATATTTGCTCCTAAACTTAAAGAAGATTTTGAATTTTTAAATACTATGCCAGAGTAATTAATATTTGTTTCTACCCAACCTGCATGTGTGTAAAATAAATCTACTCCAGGGTTTGCTAGATTATCTTTTAAAAAAGAACTTAAAGTTTTATGATTGTCAAGGTAAAAGAATTTACTAGAATTAAAATGATTATAAGTTCTACCTCTAATTACTATTGCCACTGCATTTCTATCATTAATTTTATATCGTATACTTAATCCTTGTCCATCAACTATTCCATGATAAAATCTTTTTATTAATCCATTTTCAACTTTAAAAGAACTATCAGCAATTTTTGTTGGATTTAGCAATGAACTGTTTTCTATAAAAATTGAATTTTGCGAAGTATTGAATTGAATTCCAAAAAGTGATACATCCCACTTATAAAAACTATTTACAGACGATGCAGGGTTAATATAAATGTTACTTACCCCAGCATATGGCGAACTATTAATGCCATGATAACTTTGAGCATAACTTAAATTTGAAAAAAAGTTTATTAGAGAAAATAAGTAAAGTGCTTTATTAATATTCAAATTCAGTTTCATAAAAATTATTCTTCAAAATAAAGCTGCGAATACTTTTTTTATTAAAAGATTAATGAAATATAAATGTAAAGTTTAATTTAATATTACATTATCAGGAATAATTAATTTGCCTGCAGTTTTTAATTTTACTTCTTCGATAGTTACGCCTGGGGCTGTTTCTAATAAAACAAACCCATCACTAGTTACATCTAAAACTGCTAATTCAGTAACTACTTTTTTAACACAATTAATGCCTGTTAATGGCAATGTACAATTCGGCAATAGTTTACTTTCTCCTTTAGGGTTAGTATGCATCATGGCTACAATAATATTTTTAGCACTCGCAACTAAATCCATTGCTCCACCCATTCCTTTAACCATTTTTCCAGGAATTTTCCAATTTGCTATATCACCAGTTTCACTAACTTCCATGGCTCCCAAAACTGTTAAATCTATTTTACCAGCACGTATCATTCCAAAACTTTCCGCACTATCAAACAAGGCTGCACCTTTAATGAGTGTTACAGTTTCTTTGCCTGCATTAATCAAATCTGCATCAACTTCATCTTCTGTTGGATAAGGTCCCATTCCTAAAATTCCATTTTCACTTTGAAGAATTACAGTAATATCATTTGGAATATAATTAGCAACTAATGTTGGAATACCAATTCCTAAATTCACATACATTCCATCTTTTAATTCTTGTGCAATGCGTTGGGCAATGCCGTATTTATCTAAAGGCATAAAATTAATTTATTTAAATTTTTTACAGCTGAGTAGTTCTTCTTTCAATTCTCTTCTCATAGTTTTTTCCTTCAAAAATTCTATGTACATAAACACCTGCCACATGAATTTCATTTGGATTTAATTCTCCAGGTTCTACTAAATGTTCAACTTCTGCAATAGTAATATCACCAGCTTTTGCCATTGATGTAGAAAAATTTCGTGTGGTATGTTTAAAAATTAAGTTGCCTAATTTATCTCCTTTCCATGCTTTTACAATTGCAAAATTTGCGTGCAAGGCCAACTCCATTAAATGCATTTTTCCATTAAATTCTCTCACTTCTTTTCCTGCTGCAATTTCAGTTCCATATCCTGCTGGAGTAAAAAATGCAGGGATACCCATGCCAGCCATTTGAATTCTTGTAGCTAAAGTGCCTTGTGGAATTAAATCAACTTCTAATTCACTACATAATAATTGACGTTCAAACTCTGCATTTTCGCCCACATAACTACTCATCATTTTTTTTATCTGACGAGTTTTTAAAAGCAATCCTAAACCAAAATCATCAACACCAGCATTATTTGATATACAAGTAAGTTGTTTTACTCCTTTTTTAACTAAAGCTGTAATAGTATTTTCTGGTATTCCATTTAACCCAAATCCGCCAAGCATAAGGGTATCACCATCTTTAATATCAAAAATAGCTTCGTCGGCATTGGCAAATATTTTATTCATTTTTTATTTAAACTGATTAATTAATGTATCTCTTTTTCTTGTTCCATAATTAGCAATAGAATCTAATAAAATTTTCATTTCGATAGGATGAGATTGATAAAACTTATAACTATTATAAAATTGTTGTTCTGTTATTTTATGTAAATCAAATATTTTATTATAAAAGTTATTGCTTTCTTTTTTTATAGAATCTGATGATTGATTTGCATTTTTTAATTTTATCCATTCATCTGCATTAATTACATCCCACATTACAAATTTCATTTCTGAAATGGATAATAATTTTTCATCGTTATTACATGAATAAAAAATAATTGAAATAAATAAAACTTTAATAATTAGATTTTTCATTTAAGTGCTTCACTATAATTTCCACCATTTGCAGCATCGATATTTGATAATACAGTTACTGCTTTTTCTTTGTCGTCTATACTGCTTCGTTTAAAAATACCAATAAATTCTTGCAGTCTATTTTGAGTAAAAAATTGTACAAACATACTGTTTGGGTTCTGAGTATTAAATGCTTTTAATTGATTTAAAGTTTGCAGAAAATTCGAAACAGCTTCTTTTTCGCTTGTACTCATTTTATCAAAACCACTTCTATAATATCCATAAATTACATTATGCAAAATATTGTTTCTTGGATTTGATAAATTTTCTGCAATCCAATATCTTGTTCTTAATCCATCAAAAATTCTCCAACCATTTACATTAGAACCCTCAGGTGCATTATTTACAATATTTTGTACTTTCTGAAAATATTTTTCTCCGCCTTTTGGCGAAAAAGAATCATAATGTAATCCTAAAATTAAATTAGAATAAAAAGCAAAAATAGCTGTAAGGTTTGCCGAATATGGGTCGCTACCACCAACTCTATTTTCATTAAACTCTACTGGCTGAAATTCTATATACTTAAATAACAGATCTCCATCTTGATAATTTATTAATGCCGATTGATAGGTTGAACCAAAAACTGGTCGAGCAGATTGTACTAATAATTGACCTTTATAAATATTGGGTTCAGTTGTATTTTCAATATTTAAAACAAAACTACATTCAATTTTTTCTACAGCTTTATACGAATCGTTTGTCCATTTTCTGTTGTTAAGAAAGTTTGTTAGTTGATTTTGTAAGGTAATAAAAATTCTCTTATCAACTGTAGTGCTTACTCTATTTGCATTTACTGTAACTTTTGCTAACAGTTCTTGAGAAAAAGAATTTATGTTAATTAATAAACATAAAATAAAGAGTAATTTATTTTTTTTCATTCGAAATTTTTGAGGTGATATATGAAACTATATCTTGTGCAACTTCGCTTTTTAATTTTGGCTCGAAATTTATTTCTGTTTCATTATTATCAATAATTGTAATCTTGTTTAAATCAGATCCAAAAACTTTGTTTTCTTTATTGTACGAATTTAGAATGATGCAATCAGCTTTTTTATTCTTTAGCTTTTTCTTAGCATTTTCAATTTCATTTTCTGTTTCTAATGCAAACCCAACTATAAATTGATTAGGCAATTTATTTAATCCTACAAATTTCAATATGTCTTTTGTTTTTTCAAATTGCAATTCTAATAATGCATCTTCTTTTTTTATTTTATTAATAGCAATCTTAAGTGGCTTATAATCTGCAACTGCTGCTGCCATTATAATAATATCAAAATGTTT
>JANOVK010000242.1:0-1505 GCA_031417315.1 Chitinophagaceae bacterium
GGACGGCAACCGCGATGGCATTGACCAGATCACACAATCGCTCAGCAACCTATCCGGAGTCGACGCGATTCACTTGATCAGCCACGGTAGTGGCAGCGGCATTCAACTCGGCGATACCTTCTTAACTCTCGACTCGGCTCCCGCCTACGCCGGCCAAATCGCAACTTGGGCCAACTCGCTCGATGCCGATGCCGACATCCTGATCTACGGTTGCGATCTGGCCAGCACTGAAGATGGACGAACGCTTGTCGATTCACTCGCCGCATTGACCGATACAGACGTCGCCGCCAGCGACGACGCCACCGGAGCAACCGCTCTCGGCGGCGACTGGGAGCTGGAATACCAATTCGGCTCAGTGCAAACAAACGTCTTCGCTGGTTTCCTGGCCCAAAACGAGTGGCACGATATCCTGGCAACCTATACGGTTACCAACATTAACGACAGTGGCGCAGGCTCGCTACGGCAAGCGATTATTGACGCCAACGCGAATGGCGGGACGGACACGATCACGTTTAGCATCGGTGCGCCGCTTATCGGCGGGGCGCATACGATCACGTTGGCGACGTTATTGCCGACGATCAGCGGGACGGTGATCATCGACGCGACGACCGATTCGGATTTCGCCGGGACGCCGATCGTCGTGCTCAACGGCAACGATGTCGCGGGAGACGGACTGGTGCTGTCGAGCACAGCGGACGGCAGCACGATTCGCGGATTCGTGATTCGCAACTTCGGCGGCGACGGCATCGAGATTCAATCGGGGTCGAATGGCAACACGATCGCGGGCAACTACATCGGTCGGCTGACGGTGACCGGGACCGACGCTGGGGCCGCTGAGCAAAACGGTGGCGTCGGGATTCAAGTGTTCGGCGCGAACAACATCATCGGCGGCACGACGGCGGCGGATCGGAACGTGATCTCGGGGAACACCGGCTACAACGTGCTGATCACAGGAGCAGCAGCGACCAGCAACACGCTGCTCGGAAACTACATCGGAACGGATGGGGCCGGTTCGGCGGCCCTGGGCAGCACGACGGACGGTGTGGTGCTCGACCTTGGCGCGAACAACAATACGATCGGCGGGACGGTGGCCGGTTCGCGGAACGTGATCAGCGGCAGTTCGGCGGTCGAGCTGTCGATCACGGGCGTCAGCGGGACCGTCGTTCAAGGCAACTACATTGGCTTGAACGCAGCGGGAACGGCGGCGATTGGCGGCGGTGGCAACGGCGTGCTTATCAACAACGGCTCGACCGGCAGCACGATCGGCGGTACGACAGCAGCCGAGCGGAACGTGATTTCGGGCAACAACGCGGGCTTCTATTTCGTCGGTGCGACGACCAACAACAACACCGTCTCGGGCAACTACATCGGCACGAACGCAGCGGGGACGGGTGCGGTCGCGAATGTCTACGGCGTCATCTTTGATGGCGGCAGCAACATGCTGGGCGGCACGACGGCTGCGGATCGGAATGTGATTTCGGGCAACAACGCGGGCTTCTATTTCG
>JANOVK010000243.1:0-38632 GCA_031417315.1 Chitinophagaceae bacterium
CTCCAAAGGAGGGACTTAATAATGGTGGGGGTTCTGCTCCCTCTCCTTTGGAGAGGGTTGGGGTGAGGTCTTTATGGCAAACCGCCAACGAAATAAACGTTTCGCATTTTAATATTCAGCGTTCAACCAATAGTAAAGATTTTATAACAATAGGAAAAGTTGCAGCAAAAAATAAAAGTTTAAACGAGTATAGTTTTATAGACAACCCAACGAGAAACGAGCAACAAGAAACCTGGTTTTATAGAATTGAAAGTATAGATTTTGATGGAAAAAAGCAGTATAGTGAAACTAGGAATGTGGAATTAGGAATTAGGAATTTGGGGCTTAGAATTTTTCCAAATCCAGCTAAAGACTTTATTACTATTGAATGTAAAGGAATAAAAGAATTATTGATTATTGATAATTTGGGTAGAGTAATAAAACAGTTGAACAAACTAACAGAACACCAAACCATAAACACCAAACAACTTTCTAAAGGATTGTATTTGTTGAAAGTGATAACTGCAAATGGTGCAACAGAAATAGCTAAGTTTGTGAAGGAATAAAAATCTTATTCATCGTTAAATTTTGCAAATATTGATGCCGACAATTAAATATGGCAATTTAGCTATCAACTCAAATCAAGATTTCCCTTATTTTTGCACCCCGATAAAAAAACGGGAATTTTTATGAAATTATTTATTAAACAATTAAACGCAGATGAACAGGAGAATCCAGTTGCAGCCGAAAATTCGGAAGTAATTGAAACTACTGCGATAACAAATGCACCTGAAGTTACTGAACCAGCACCAGTTAAAAAAGCTGAAATTATTGAAACTGCACATGATGATTTTGATTGGAGTATTGATAAACGTAATATGAGCGTTTATTCTGCTGACGAAAAATCGAAATATGAAAAAGTTTACGAAGCAACTTTTGTAAATATTGCAGATGGAGAAATCTTAATGGGCGATATTGTTGGATTAACAAAAACTGATGCTGTTGTAAACATTGGGTTTAAAAGTGATGGAATGGTATCTTTAAACGAGTTTAGAGATTTACAAAGTATTGCAATTGGAGATACAGTAGAAGTTTTGGTTGTTGAGAAAGAAGACAGAAATGGTAATTTACATTTAAGTCGTCGTCAGGCTCGTTTACAACGTGCTTGGGAGCGTATTCTTGAATTAAACAGAACTGGAGAAGTGGTTACTGGTTACGTTACAAGTAAAACAAAAGGTGGACTTATTGTTGATGTTTATGGAATGGAAACCTTTTTACCAGGATCTCAAATCGATGTTAAACCAGTTACAGATTACGATCAATTTGTTGGAAAAACCATGGAGTTTAAAGTTGTAAAAGTTAACGAACAAATTAAAAATGCTGTTGTTAGTCATAAAGCTCTTATTGAATCTGATATTGAAGCACAACGTGCAGAAATTATGGGTAAATTAGAGAAAGGCCAAGTATTAGAAGGTGTTGTTAAAAACATTACTGATTTTGGTGCATTTATGGATTTAGGTGGTTTAGATGGTTTACTTTATATAACAGATATTTCTTGGGGTAGAATTTCGCATCCATCAGAAGTTGTTAAGTTAGATCAAAAAATAAATGTTGTTGTATTAGATTTTGATGATGATAAAAAACGTATCAGTCTTGGCTTAAAACAACTAACACCACACCCATGGGATGTTTTACCTGAAGGATTAGTTGAAGGTGCAATTGTTAAAGGTAAAGTGGTGAATATTGAAGATTATGGTTCTTTCTTAGAAATACAACCAGGTGTTGAAGGATTGGTTCATGTAAGTGAAATTACTTGGGCAAATACTCCAATCAATGCAAAAGAATTCTTTAAAATGGGAGCAGAGCATGAAGCTAAAATTGTAACACTTGATAAAGATGCTCGTAAAATGAGTTTATCTATCAAACAAATGACTGAAGATCCTTGGACTACCATTGAAAACAAATATCCAGAAAATAGTAAACATCTTGGTACTGTTAAAAACATAACTCCATATGGCGTTTTTGTTGAATTAGAATCTGGAATTGGTGGGATGATTCATATTAGCGATTTAAGTTGGATGAAGAGATTAAATCACCCAGGAGAATTTACAAAAGTTGGAGAGTCAATTGATACCATTATCATGTCTATCGATAAAGAAAATCGTAAATTACAATTAGGACATAAACAATTAGAAGAAGATCCTTGGAATAGCTTAGAAGATACTTTTGGTGTAGGTTCTACACACGAAGGTACAATTACTAAGAAAGATGATAGAGGTGCATTGGTTCAATTAGCTTATGGTTTAGAAGGATATTGCCCTGCACGCCATTTGTTTAAAGAAGATGGTAAACAAGTTGCTATGGAAGAACATGCTCAATTTGTAGTATTAGAATTTGATAGAAACGAAAAACGTATTTTATTAAGTCACACTAGAATTTGGGAGCAAGTGATTGAAGAAGAAAAAGTATCGGCTAAAAAAGAAGCCATTGCTGAAAACGAAAAAACGAAAAAAGCTGTAAAAAACATCCAATCTAAAGTAGAAAAAGCTACACTTGGAGATTTAGGTTCACTTGCAGATATTCGTGCTAAGTTAGAAGGCAATGAATCTACTGAAGAATCAAAATAGTATTGTTCTTATAAAAAAAAGGTCGCCAATTGGTGGCCTTTTTTTATACCATTTTTTTGTTTTTAGTATACCAAACAAAAATCATCCCATCTACTTGTGTATTTCGGACTTCTAAAATGTTGTTGCATTTTCCAGTTTCTAGTGGTTCCCGATGCTGCAAATTTTAGTATATCATCTCGTTGGCTAAAGTTAATGTTATCCATCATATCCATTAAAATTTTTGCTCTGTTGCAATTATCAAATAAAAATAAATTTCCTTGTATAGATGTATCAGGCACAATATCGCTGAGCATAACTCCTGCCTTTTTATATACCTTGCCTTCCTCAAACAATCGTTCTGCCATTATAAGTGCAGGTTTAATTAATTGATGTGTTAATGATGTTGCCACTGGCAATTTTGTATAAGTATTAACAGATGCTAAGTTGTTGAAATTTTTGGTATCTGATTGTTGTTTTAGTACAATAAAAATACCAATCACTTTTGCTGCACAATTTTGTCTTCTCAGTTTTTCTGCTGCTCTTGAGGTATAAGTTGCAATGGCTTCTTTAATACTTTTTAGATCATCAATTTCTTCACCAAACATGCGTGTTGTCATTATAATTTTTTTCTCAATTAACTCATCTTTCATTTGTATGCTTGATATTCCTTTTAATTCTCTAATTAATCTTGCACCTGTAACGCCACCAAGGTTTTGCTTTCCCCATTCAATACTTTTTAAACTTAAATCGTATGCATTATTAATATTGTGTTTTTTTAATTTGGTGGCATAGCTAAAACCAACTCCCCACACATCGTCTATATAAGTTTTTTTTAGGGCCTCAGTAATTTTTTCTTTTGTGTTTAATACCATTACACATTGTGTTAATGTTTTGTTTTTCTTGGCTAATTTATTTGCCACTTTTGCTAATACTTTGGTGGCAGCAATACCTACAGAAACTTTAATGCCCGTCCATTCTTCAACAGTATTTTTTATTCGAATTGCTACTTCGTTTAGTTGTTCTATTGGTATCATATCTAAGTTTATAAATGCTTCATCAACGCTATATACTTCTACACTATTATTACCAAACATTAATCGTAATGTTTCCATCACACGCCAACTTAAATCTCCATATAAATTATAGTTAGATGAGAAGACAGTTACTTTATTAACCTCAATTATTTGTTTGGCTTGAAAGTAAGCTCCAGCCATGCCAATACCTAAAGCTTTTGCTTCATCACTTCTCGATATTATACAACCATCGTTATTGCTTAAAACAACAACTGGTTTATTTTCTAATTCGGGTCGAAACAGCTTTTCACAAGAGCAGTAGAAGCTATTACAATCAACTAAAGCTTTCATTTTCTAATAAAATTTATAAGCGATACATCTATTAAATGAATTACGCATGTAACTACACCCCAACATTTAAATTGTGTAAACTCGTCGATAACAATATCTTTAAATCGCTTGTTATCGGCACTTAAAATGGCTTTATTAAAATTATGTTCAAATCGCCGTACCATTAACTCTCCATTAATGGCTGCAACAATTGTTTTACCTGTAGTGGCTTTAATGCTTCTATCCACCAACAATACATCGCCAATAAACATACCAGAATCCTCCATGGCATTGGTGTTCATTCTAAAAAAATAGGTGGCAGGTTTGTTCATTATTAGCATTTCGTTTAAATCAATTCCACGTTCTATAAAATCGTCAGTTGCAGCACCAAACCCAGTAGCATTGGCTGTTGCAACATTGTGTTGTGTAAATCCTTTTGTGCCGCTATAAGCCGATTTATGCAGAATATCTTCATTCATATAGTAAAAATTTAACGCTAAAATAATTAGTATTATGTATACTACAAAATTTAGTACTACATTAATACAATTTTATTATGTTTTATTAAATTCGAAGGGTGTGTAGTAAAAAATGACTTTCAATTGAAAATCATTTTTGAAATAGTATGATAAATTATTTTGCCATCTCCATAATAATATTCCATTCATCTTGAGATACTGGTTGTACAGATAATCTTCCAATTCTAACGAGGGCCATATTTTGTAGTCTTTTATCTAATTTTATTTGAGCTAAACTTATAGGTGTTTTTAATTTTTTATGGGGTTTAACTTCAACAGCAACCCAAGCATCATTATCAGTTGTAGGATCTTGAAAAAATTCTTTCGATAATTTAGCAATACCAACAATTTCTAAACCTTCGTTGCTGTGATACCATAGTAGCAAATCTCCTTTTTTCATTGCTTTTAAATGAAGTCTTGCAGCATAATTTCTTACGCCATCCCAAACAGTAACGCCATCCATATTAAACTGATCCCAACTATATTTAAAGGGTTCAGATTTTATTAACCAATAATTCATATTTAAGATTTTTGATTTACGATTTATTTTTACTCATAAACCAATAAACTATTTAACCAATAAACTAATCAACATTCATTGCAAGTACATCTGCCAAATGTAAAACTTTCAAGTTGCTTTTTTTATGTTTTATACAACCATCTATGTGCATTAAGCAACTCATATCTGTACTAATAATATATTCTGCTTGGGTTTCTGTTGCATGATTAATTTTTTGATCTGCCATTGCAACACTTATGGGTTCAAATTTTACAGCAAATGAGCCGCCAAAACCACAACAGGTTTCTACATCATTCATTTCTATTAACTCTAATCCCTTTACATTTTTTAAAAGAATTCTTGGTTCATTTTTAATTTTACATTCTCTAAGTGCAGCACAACTATCGTGGTAAGTAATTTTAGCATTAAACTCTACACCTAAGTCTTCAACTTTTAAAATATTTACTAAAAAATCGCTTAATTCAACAACTCTTTTTGATAAGTCATCAATAGCTGTTTTATTAATGTCGGATTCGAAAATTTTGGAGTAATAATTTTTAATAAAACCTGCACAACTTGCACTTGGTGTTACAATATATTCTTCTCCTTTAAAATCGTTAATAAATTTATTACAAACTTCTTTTGCCTCGCCCCAAAATCCTGCATTAAATGCTGGTTGTCCACAACAAGTTTGATTGGAATTATAGATTACTTCGCATCCTACTTTTTCTAATACTTTAACCATATTAAAAGCTACCTGAGGATATAATTGATCAATAAAGCAGGGAATAAATATTTGAACCTTCATTATTTTATAAAGTTAAAGTATACAAATGTAAAAAGGCATTCGAATAGAATGCCTTTTTAATTATATTATTTGTAATTTTTATTTTACACTAAACTCATTTTTTTCAATGCTAAGTCTATAAATAAATTTATCTATTTCGTTTTGTTTTGCTTTTGGAAAATCTGATTTTATTTTTTTATAAAATTCCAACGCTTCTTTCGGTTTATTAATTGTTTCGCAAAGTTGACCTGCACGCCATAAATATTCAGCACTTGTAATTTCATCTTCTTTAAAAGTAGATGCTGCTTTTTTGTAATAAGTAATGGCATCATCATTTTTCTTTAGTTCGCTATAAGCATCAGCTAAAGCACCATAGGCAACCATTTGTACAGGATTTGAATTTGTAGAAAAATTCTTTAAATTATCAACAGCTTTAGAAAATTCGCCAAGTTTTAAATAACTAATACCAGCATAATAATAAGCAAGATTTGCAGCTTTAGTGCCATTATGGTTTTTTATAATATTTAATACTCCTTTACTAGTTCCATCACCATCTAAAACTTTTCTGCTGCTATCTAACCCGAAATATTCTTCGGCTCTAAAAAGCATTTCTTGAGCTTTTATTTCTTTTGGTTTTTTTACAAACTCTATATAGCCATACCATCCAGCAATTATAACTGCTAATACACCAAAAATTGATAATATTCTCTTTTGATTATTTTTCCAAAAGCTTAATAAATTAAGTAATACTTTTTCGTCTGACATCTGTTTTATTTTATATTATTTTTATTTTTTAATCTACTATAAATTCATAATTAGAATCTATATAAACATCTTTAAGTAATTCATCATCATTTGGCAGAGGGCTTTCTTCTGCAAATTGAACACTATCTTCTACAATTTTATTTATTTTATTATCAATAAAATCTATTTCTGCTTGACTTGCAAAATTATTTTCTAGAATTGTGTTAAGGATTGAAGTTATTGGGTCTTGATCTTTATACTCATCCACTTCTTCTTTTCTTCTATATTTTTGAGGATCGCTAACAGAATGACCTTTGTAACGGTAAGTTTTCATTTCTAACAAGGTTGGTCCATCTCCTTCTCTTGCACGATTTACAGCTCTTGTAACAGCATTATGTATATCTTCAGTGCTCATGCCATTAACTTTATCACCAGGCATATCGTATGCATCAGCCAATCTATAAATATCTATAACATTACTAGTTCTTTCAATTGATGTACCCATTGCATAATGATTGTTTTCGCAAATAAAAACAACCGGCAATTTCCATAACATGGCAAGGTTAAAAACCTCGTGTAACATTCCTTGACGTGCAGCACCATCACCAAAAAAACATAAACAAACATTTTTTGTGCCTTTATATTGTTCTGCAAATGCCAATCCTGCACCAGTTCCAATTTGAGCACCAACTAAACCATGCCCACCAAAAAAATTATTTTTTAAATCGAAAAAATGCATACTGCCTCCTTTACCTTTAGCACAACCAGTTGCTTTGCCATACAGTTCAGCCATACAAGCATTTGCTGATGTTCCTTTTGCTAATGCTAAGCCATGATCTCTATATCCTGTAATAAATGGATCTTCTGGGTTTGTGGCAGTCATACAACCTGCAGCTATGGCTTCTTGACCATTATAAACATGGAAAAAACCACGAATTTTACCAGCCATTTTATACATTTCTTCAGACTTCAATTCGAATTGACGAATAAGCTGCATAAGCTCGTACCAATATAGATATGTTTCTTTTGAAAATTTTGTTGCCACTCTCTTTTTTTTCGAGGGGCAAATATAGGGTTTATTACTAAATTTATTTGCTTTAATTAGCTTTAGATTTAATAAGGGGTTGTGCAAAAATGATTAATAAAATTGGCACTGAAATTAGAGGATAAATAATACTTCTGTATCTAACTAATGCACCATAAAAACAAACTGTATAACCAATTATTGTTAAAATTAAAAAAGCAATAGATAAACAGGTTAAAATAATTGTTGAGTTTAGAGAATCTTTTTTTAATTTAAATAATGCAAAAAGTCCCAGAAAAATAAAAAAATAATTTTCTATTAATGAGAAGAATTCAGTTGTTGTTTTAATATCTGATGGAAATGGTTTTAAAAATGAATATTGAATGGCGTACGGAAAGAATTTAATTAAACTAGCTGGAGCGTTACTTAATAAAGGTGTAGAAAATTTCGAGTTTCCATTTAAAGCTTTAAATTCATTATGTTTTTGAACAATTGAATTGGAGATGCCAGTTGTTTTATTCGAATAACTTGAAAAAAAGAATAGCATTAAACAAAATATTGTTGCTGCTGCAAATACAATAACTGGTGATTCTATTTTAGTTTTTGAAATAAGAAACCAACAAAAAAACATAGGTATTAGTGCTAATAAAATATAGTTGCGTAAAAGAAAAATTGTTGATAAACTGATCAACAAATAAACGAATTGCTTTGATTTTAATTTGCCATTAATGATGTTTGAAAAATAATAAATGGAAAGAATTATACAAGAAAAAATTAGTCCATCTTTATGTACACCACTACCCCAAAATAAAAACCCAGGAATTAAAAAAATGGCTACAATTAATAACCATTTATTTATAATAAAATGTTCTTTAATTAATTTGTAAAATGCAATTCCGCCAAATAAAAAGAATAAATTAAAAAAGAGTATTAAAGTATAATAATTTTTTAGTGTAAAAACATTTAACACTGCCAATAATTTTACAAATACAGTTGTTTTTAAATCGTTCCAAAAAGAATTTGTCCCAGTAAATAAACCATCTACATTTTTATAGTGGTTATAAAAGATATCTGAAAAAAATAATTTTGGTTGATTTAATAATTTCTCAGTCTCTATTATACTTTCATTAAAATAAACCCATGTATCGGCAGTGGCTATTCTAATTGGATTTGAAAAATAATAGGCATAAAAAAAACCTGCAATTACTTTTATACAAAATAATACAATCAACTCCCAATTAGTTAAATTCGACTTTTTTAAAAAATCTAATTTTGTAATTAAGTAAATACAAAATAAAAGATATATACAAAATAAAAAATATTGCAAAGCACTTTATTATTAACTCAAAATAAGCAAAACAAATTGGTTCATTTTTATTTTCTTTAAAAGATTCTAAAATTTAAAATATCATATTTGCATTTTAATATTTGAATAATGGATAAAAATTCAACAATAATTGTAACAGGTGCTGCTGGGTTTATTGGCTCTTGTATGATTGAATTTCTAAATAAAAATGGGTATGAAAATTTAATTATTGTAGATGATTTTGGAGTAGAAGAAAAAAGAAATAATTGGGAGAACAAAATTTTTTTTAAAGCAGTAGAAAGACAATCTTTATTTGAGTGGTTAGCCACCACAAATATTAAAATAAATTGTTTTATACATTTAGGTGCAAGAACTGATACCACTGAATTTGATTATTCAATTCATCAAGAATTAAATGTAGATTATTCTATAAATGTTTGGAATTATTGTACCGAAAATAATGTTCCATTAATTTATGCTTCATCTGCTGCAACCTATGGTAATGGCGATTTAGGATACGATGATAATCATAATTTACCTTTTCAATTAACGCCTTTAAATCCTTATGGTAAAAGCAAAAATGAATTTGATAAATGGGCTATTAACCAAAAAACTCATCCACCATTTTGGGCAGGGTTAAAGTTTTTTAATGTGTATGGTCCAAACGAATATCATAAAGCAAGAATGGCTAGTGTAATTTGGCATTCTTTTAATCAAATAAAAAAAGATGGGGTGGTAAAATTATTTAAATCACATCGTTTTGATTTTAAAGATGGGCAACAATTAAGAGATTTTATTTATGTAAAAGATATTTCAAAAGTTATTTATTGGATGTTAGAAAATTTAGTTAATAACAAACCAAGTGGAATTTATAATTTAGGTACTGGCAAAGCTAGAAGCTTTGAAGATTTAGTAAAAGCTACCTTCTCGGGCTTAGATTTACAATCAAAAATTGAGTTTATTGATATGCCAATTGATATACGAGATAAATATCAATATTTCACCGAAGCCAATATGTATAAATTAAAATCAATTGGATATACTGAAGAATTTTTTTCGTTAGAAGATGGAATAAACGATTATGTTAGAAATTATTTAAAAAAAGAATTAAAAATTTATTAATTAATAATTTTCTTTATTGGAGTGTAAAATTCTTTGTGATAGTTAGGAGTTGAAGATGCTAAATCTGCAAAATTATTTTCGTTATATTTTTTTTCCGATAATTCAATCATATTTATTGCCGAGTGATGAGTTGTATTAAAAATTGCATTAGCGTTTTTTAATATTGTTTTTAATTTTAGGTAACCACTACCACCAAAAATTATTTGATTATTTTTTAATTCTGATTGAAAAGATGATGCATCTATTATTAATGCACAAGGTTTAATTATTTCATGTAAATTGTTAGTATAAATTGCTGTAAAAACTTCCATTCTTCTTGCATCAATCATTGGACAAAATAAAAAATTTGGGGATGTAGATTTTTCAATTAAATCCTTTGCCATAACTTCTAAAGTATTTAATACTATTAATGGTTTATCTAAAGTAAAACACAAACCTTTTGCCGATGATAATCCAATTCTTAAACCCGTATAACTGCCTGGTCCATTAGTAACAGAAATTGCATCTAAATCATTAAAATTAATTCCTAATTCATCAACCAATTTTTTAATCGCTGGTTGTAAAAATGCTGCATGATTTTTAAGGTCTTTATTTTCTTCAAAACCAATGCAGTTGCCATTTTTACTTATACAAATGGAAGCAAACTCTGTTGCAGTATCAATATTTAATAGTAGGGGCAATTAGTTAGCTTCTTTTATTAATAAATTACTTGGTTTATAACGAGGGTCTGTTTTTTCAAGAGCGAATAACAAATCTTTTATTCTTGATAATCCAATTTTTTCAGCCCATTCAAATGGTCCATAAGGATAATTAGTTCCAAGTTTCATGGCAATATCTATATCATTTTTCGAACTAATTCCATCGTCTAAACCAAAATAGGCTTCATTAATTATCATGCTAATTGTTCTTGGAACAACTAGGCCAATAATATCTGCAACAAATATTACTTCAAATCCTAATCCGTTTAAAACTTTTTCAAATGTGGTTTTTAATGTTTCGTTTAAAGTGGCAGCTTCAATTTTATCTTTCTCTAAAAATCCATTCCAAGCATTTATTCTGCAATAATTATTTGAAAATAATTTGCAAGTGCTAATTACCGAATTAATAATTACAGGTTTTGTAAATACCTCACTAAAAGCTTGATTTTTATTATCACACATTACATCAACATAAACATCAGCATCAATAACTTCATTTATAAACCAAGAAATTTTAAACTCTGGGTTTATCTTTTTTAATAATAAAATAGCTTTTTGATCCTGCGATGCTCTAATTTGAATATGCATATTGATGATAAAATGCAAATGTAAGTTTGCATTTAAAAGTAATGTCAGTAATTTGCTAATTAAATTTTATTTATGAAAGAAATTATTAATACAAAATTGGCTCCAGCTCCAATTGGTCCATATAATCAAGCAGTAAAAGCAAATGGATTTTTGTTTATAAGTGGACAAATAGCGATTAGTCCAAGTTCTGGAGAAGTTGTAAAATCTACTATTGATGCTGAAGCACATCAAGTAATGCAAAATTTGAAAGCCATTTTAAACGAAGCTAAACTTGGATTTAATAATGTTGTAAAAACAACAATTCTTTTAAGTAGTATGGATTTATTTGCTACTGTAAATGTTATTTATGGTTCTTATTTCGAAAGTGATTTTCCAGCAAGAGAAACTTATGCTGTTTTAGGATTGCCAAAAAATGTTAATATCGAAATCAGTATGATTGCTATTCTTTAGATAATTACAAAAAAATATTTGTAATTTAGAGTTCAATCCTTACTTTTGCCGTCCGAAAAAATCGGAATTTAAATATATTAGCAATGAACGCAGCTGTAAAATTTGTACACGATCAATTAACAACTACCAGAAATCATCCTAAGTTTAAAGCAGGAGATAATATTACTGTAAACTATAAAATTGTTGAGGGCGGTAAAGAACGTATTCAAAGTTTTAGAGGCGATGTTCTTAAAATTCAAGGTGTTGGTGGAACAGCAACTTTTACAGTTCGTAAAATTTCTGATAGTATAGGAGTTGAGAGATTGTTTCCAATCTTGTCTCCAAATATCGAGAGCATTGTTTTACATAAAGTAGGTAAAGTACGCAGATCTAAATTATTTTACTTGCGTGAAAGAAGTGGTAAATCGGCTCGTATTAAAGAAAAAAGAATTAAATAATTTTAATAGTTTTATTAAAAGCGGAAGTTTATTAAATATAAACTTCCGCTTTTTTATTAAACTTACTCTACACTGAAAAAAAATCAATTAACTTTACAATCTAAATAAATAATCATGGGAAGTTTAGGAATGCCAGAAATAATTATGATTCTACTTGTAGTATTATTATTATTTGGCGGTAGAAAAATTCCAGAATTAATGCGTGGCTTGGGTAAAGGAATTCGTGAATTTAACGATGCGAAAAATAATGTTCGTAGCGAAATAGAAAAAGGCATCAACGAAAAAGAAGAAAAGCCAACATCTAACTCAAATTAATTTAATTACACATTTAGCCTTTGTTCACTTTCTCATCAATCAAAGACTATCAGGCAGCGTTATACAACAAACAAACCAGTTGTGTTGAGGCTTTGCAATTCTATTTACAACAAATAGAAAACTTTAAACAATTAAATGCTTTTGTTGAAGTATTTGATGATGTTATTGAACGAGCCAAATATCTTGATAAATTACACCAAGAAAGCAAACCTTTGGGTAAACTTCACGGTGTTGTAATTTCTATTAAAGATGTAATTTGTTACAACAAACATAAGGTTTCGGCTGCCTCTAAAATATTACAAAATTTTACTTCAATTTATTCTGCAACCGTTATTGAAAAATTAATTGCTGAAGGTGCTATAATTATTGGTAGAAATAATTGTGATGAGTTTGCAATGGGTAGTAGTAGCGAGAATTCTTTTTATGGGATTATTAAAAATGGATTAGATGAAACCCTTGTTCCTGGAGGTTCTTCAGGGGGAGGTGCAGTTGCTGTGCAAATGAAAATGAGTATGGTAAGTTTAGGAAGTGATACGGGAGGAAGTGTTAGACAACCAGCAGATTTTTGTGGCATTGTTGGTCTAAAACCTACTTATGGCAGAATTTCTAGATATGGATTAATTGCTTATGCTTCTTCATTCGATCAAATTGGAATTTTTGCAAATAATGTTGATGATGCAGCTTTAGTTTTAGAAGTAATTTCTGGCGTAGATGAATTTGATAGTACAGTTTCTACACAACCTGTTCCAAATTATTCTAAGGAATTAAACTCAACTAAAAAATATAAAATTGCCTATTTTAAACAAGCCTTAGAACATGATGGATTGGATAAAGAAATGGCTAATAAAATAAAATCTTTTATAGTTGAACTCCAAAAAAGTGGCCATGTTGTTGAGACAATTGAATTTGATTTATTAGATGAAACTATACCTACTTATTATGTTTTAACAACTGCTGAGGCAAGTAGTAATTTGTCGAGATATGATGGTGTAAAATTTGGATTTAGAGCAAATGGGGATTTTGAAAATTTGCAAGAAATGTATATGGCTACACGTAGTGAAGGGTTTGGTAAAGAAGTACAACGTAGAATTATGCTAGGAACTTTTGTTTTAAGTGAGGGTTATTTTGATGCTTACTTTATAAAAGCACAGCAAGTTCGTAGATTATTGTCAAATAAAGCAACAGATATTTTCAGCGAATTTGATGCAATTATTTCTCCAACTGTACCAACAACAGCTTTTAAAATAGGAGAGAAGAATACGGATAGTGTTGCAATGTATTTAGCAGATATTTATACAGTTTTTGCTAATTTGGTGGGTATTCCAGCTATTTCAGTTCCATTGTTTAAACATAGCAATGGTATGCCTTTTGGTTTACAAATAATGACCAATCATTTTAAGGAAATCGAATTATTAAATATTTCTAAAATGGTTGAAGAAATGAAGATTAATGTTGAATAATTTTATTTGAATCTCAGTTTAAAGCTTGTTCAAAATCTGCAATAATATCTTCAATATTTTCTATGCCAACACTCAATCTTATAAGCCCATCAGTAATTCCATATTTAATTCTTTCTTCTTTGGGTACAGATAAATGTGTTGTACTTGCAGGGTGAGATATAAGCGTATCAACAGTTCCCAAAGAAACTGCACGAGTACACATTAGCAATTTATTTTGAAATTTTATACCTGCTTCTAAACCACCTCTCAATTCAAAGCTCATTACAGGTGCATGATTACGCATTTGTTTTTTTGCAATTTCAAAATCAGGATGAGTTGATAAGCCAGAATAATTTACTTTTTCAATAGCAATATTATTTTGTAAATAGTTGGCAAGAATTTCTGCGTTTTTGCAATGTCTTTCCATTCTAATTTCTAAAGTTTTTATTCCATTCAATAATAAGAAAGCATCAAATGGATTACTATTTCCACCCAATAAAACAAACCACTTCCAAATTTTTGATTTCATTATTTCAATATCTTTTCCCAATAAAACTCCACCAATTGCAGTGCCATGACCATTAAGAAATTTTGTAGTGGAATGAAAAACAAAATCAACATTATATTTAAATGGTTGTTGCAAATAAGGGGTAGCAAAAGTGTTATCAACTGTTACAATTAAATTATTCTTCTTTGCAATGTTTGTTATTGTTTCTAAATCTATACATTGAATAGTAGGATTAGCAGGAGTTTCAATGTGTACTAATTTTATTGATTTATTTTCGTCAATAATTTTTTCTACTTCAATAAAATTTCGCATATCTACAATTATGGTAGAAATTCCAGTATCTGCAAGAACTTTGTGCATTAATTCGTAGGTGCCTCCATACAAAGAAAAATGAGTTAAAATTGTATCTCCCGATTTTAAGTTCCCTAAAAACATTGTTGCCATTGCAGCTTGGCCACTACTATGTAAAAGTGCTTTTAATTGCAAAGGCTTGCCATCATTATCGTTTAGATTAAAAGCTTCTAAGGCTGCTATTGTTTCTTCAACTGCTTTACATGTTGGGTTTGCCCAACGAGAATAAATTTTATCTTTATCTTTTCCTGAAAATCTTTCCATGCCTTCTTCTGTTGATGAATAAGTAAAAGTAGAAGTTGCATATAAGGGTACAAGATGAGCATCTTCGGCATTTTTATTAGTTGCACTGTGTATAGCTGTAGTACCAATACCTTTAAAAGGAAATTTTTTTTTCATATAAATTAATTATTGCAAAGTAAATAATTGTACTTGTAATATTAAACTTAGTAAAAGAAATTGATTTCTTTATTTTTGAATTGTTTAAAAACATAACTATGAGTCGTCCTTTAAGAATATTAATTGCAAAAGTGGGTTTAGATGGACATGATAGGGGTGCAAAGGTTATTGCTACAGCATTAAGAAACGAGGGAATGGAAGTAATTTATACTGGCTTAAGACAAACCCCTGAAATGGTTGTTAATGCTGCTTTACAAGAAGATGTGGATGCAATTGGTATAAGTATTTTAAGTGGAGCACACATGACAGTTTTCCCTAAAATTATTAATTTGATGAAAGAGAAAAATATGAATGATGTATTGCTTACTGGTGGTGGAATTATTCCAACTGAAGATATGCAAGAGCTGAATAATTTAGGAGTAGGTAAACTTTTTGCACCAGGAACACCAACAACAGAAATTGCTAAGTACATTGCTGTTTGGGTAAGTGAAAACAGAAATTTTTAAACATTAATTACCATATATCTTGTCATAATTAAGTTGATGCCATTTAATTTACCTTATGTCATTATATGTTTTTATAGAAAATTTTATAATTAATTTTGAGTATGGAAATTACTAATCAGACTATTAATAAACTTGCTATTTTGGCTAAACTTAAATTTAGCGACTTTGAAAAAGAAGAAATAAAATCTGATTTAAAAAAAATGATTGGATTTATTAATCAATTGCAAAATATTGATACTTCAAATGTTGAACCACTACAACACATTTCAGATACAGTAAATATTCTGCGTGAAGATAAATTTGTAAAAAGTATAAATAAAGAATCAGCATTAATGAATGCTCCTGCTAAAGATGAGCATTTTTTCAAAGTTCCAAAAGTGATAAAAAAATAAAACAATGCAAACTATAATAAAAATAGAAGAGTTATATAAAACCTATTTTATGGGTAAGCAAAGTGTACAAGTTTTAAAAGGCTTATCTCTCGAAATTAAAAAAAATGAATATGTAGCATTAATGGGTCCAAGTGGCAGTGGTAAAAGTACTTTAATGAATATTTTGGGATGCTTAGATACGCCAACTGGAGGCAGATATATTTTAAATGGAAAAGATGTAAGCAAAATGGCTGATGATGATTTAGCTGAAGTTAGAAATAAAGAAATTGGATTTGTATTTCAACAATTTAATTTATTGCCTCGGCTATCTGCAATTGATAATGTTGCATTGCCATTAATTTATGCAGGAATTAATAAAAAAGAAAGAACACAAAGAGCAAAAGAAGCATTAGAAAAAGTAGGCTTAGGAGATAGAGGCCATCATAAAAGTAACGAGTTAAGTGGTGGACAAATTCAGCGAGTTGCTATTGCTAGAGCATTAGTAAATAATCCTGCAATTTTATTAGCAGATGAGCCTACAGGTAATTTAGATAGTGTAACATCAACAGAAGTTATGGAAGTATTTGAAAAAATTCAGCAAGCAGGAAATACCGTAATTATAATAACTCATGAAGAAGAAATAGCGTCACATGCAAAAAGAATTATTAGATTAAAAGATGGCATAATAGAAAGTGACAGAAATGAAAATGCTAAAAATTTAATTAATGTCGTTTAAAATTTATACAAAAACTGGTGATAAAGGAACAACAAGTTTAATTGGTGGAACTAAAGTTTCAAAAAGTCATATTAGAATTGAAAGCTATGGTACGATTGATGAATTAAACAGCCATATTGGATTGAGTATTGATTGTATTGATGATAATAAAAGCAAAGCTTCACTAAAAGAAATTCAAGACAGATTATTTACAATTGGGTCTTCATTAGCTTGCGACCCTGATAAAGAATCAAAATTAAAACTTCCAGATTTATTAGAATCTGATGTAGTTTTTTTAGAAAATGAAATAGATGCAATGAATGATGTTTTACCAGAAATGAAAAGTTTTATTTTGCCTGGTGGAAGTATTGCCATTTCTAATTTACATATTGCACGTTGTGTATGTAGAAGAGCAGAACGAATTTGTGTATTAATGCAAACTGAAAATTTGTTTATTGATAATTTAGTAATTATATATATTAATCGGTTAAGCGATTATTTATTTGTATTAGCAAGATATGAAGGACATTTAAAACGTATAATAGATATTCCTTGGAAGCCAAGAATAGTTTAAAATTTACTTTATAAAAAAACCTCACAAAGTGAGGTTTTTTTATAAAATGGTATCAATTAATTTTTTGTAATTTTCATATCATCAGGCTCGTAAGTTCCAACTAAACTTGGTGCTGTTCCAGCTAATGCTTCATATTTAAAAGCTAAATAAACGTTTTGTCCAGCATAAGCTGTTAAATCAAATGGTCCAAATAAATCGAATGGTGTAAAAGCTGCGGCTGTACCTGGAGGCACTGTAGTTAACAATGTCCAGGTTGCAGTTGAAGGAGTTGCCCCACCATTGTAATTAGTAGAAATATAGGCAGTAAATGTTCCTGCTACATATCTTCTAGCACAAGTAAATGTATATTTAGGACTTAAACCAGCAGGTAAATTTATTGCAGGCGAAATTAACCAAGATGTAATATTTGTTGTAGCTAATGTAGTTGAACTAAATGCTGATACCTTTGGAAAAATACTCGAACCAAATGATGCCATAGTAAAACAAACATCACCAGTCTCTTTAATATTTTTCCATCCAGTTAAATTCAAACAACTTGATCCAGTTGTAGGAGAAGCCTGAAAATCTTCTTCAAATAAATTACATCTACCACCAGTAAATTTAACATCAGATAAATCTCTTAAAATAAGTTGTCTTGTGCTACTAAATACAGTTAAAATTGCTGCAATAGAACCATTACCTATAGCAGGATTTTGTGCAGCAAAATCGGCATATCCACTTGTTCTAACCATAATAGAAGTTCCACCAGAGCAATTTTTAATATATCTTTCTCCAGCTTTTTTGTAATTTGATGTATCGCCATAAGTTTTTCTGGTATCACCTAATAAAAATTCATAATCGTTTAATTGAATAAGATCCCCAACTAATGGATGATGCATTGTTTGAACTCCTGTAGGATTATTGAGATCTGATTGTTGAACTATTTTAGGTACTACTGGGTTATTTAAAGTTCCACCAATTACATAATTAGGAATTAAAGGTGTAGGTATTGCTTCTAACGATGGAGAACCATTTATTATAGCTCTAACACCTAATTGTATCATATTATTATAATCACTTAAATATAAGCCTCTACATTTTACAAATAATCTTTTGCCTACAGGATAATTTGTATATAGTCCATTACTTGCTAACTCAAGTGCTAAACCTCCAGTAGCATCTTGAATATATAATTCTTTATATAAATTTCCGCTTTTGTCGTTGGCAATAACAACTCCAGAAATTATAACATCAGTATTTATTAAATCATAATTACCAGCTACTGTATGCAATGCTTTAAGCTGTGCAATTGTTGTTGTAACTATTAACTGTGGATTTGTTGAAACAGGAGGCCCATCGTAATTTTTTTTGCAAGCTGTTATGAAAGTAATAAAAGCTAGTGCAAAAATTGAAATTTTAAAGATGTTTTTTGTATTCATAAAATTCATTTATTATTATTTATTTATTTTATTTTAAAATCTTAAAGCAATACTTGCTGAATAATTTGTTCCAAATGCATGGTTGTATCTGTTTGGAAATTTATCGTAATCAATTAAATCAAATCTTAATTGTTCAAATGCAAATGGAATAATTGAAGTATTATTTAATAAATTACTAGCACTTAAATTAAATGCTAAAAAAGTATTTTTATTATTAATACTCCAACGTTTTGGTAATTTCCATGAATAGCTTGCAAATAAATCTAATGTTGATTGAGATTGTAATTTGGTTTGGTTTAATACTCTATTTCGTTCTGGGCTATCAAAAGCTAAACCTTGTACCGCTTTTTCTGTTCTTCTTAATGGATTAATTTCAGCATAAATATTATCGAAGAAATTATAGGTTAAACTTACCGACCAAAAATTTGGAGATCTATAATTAAATCCTAAGCTATATGCTTCTTGTGGAGTACCACCAATATAATATCCTTTTGCAAAAACTACATCTCTACTTACAACTGAAGCATCGTTATCGATGGTTGTTATTGAATTTTGTGAACTTGTATAATAATATCTACCCAATGCAGCTGCAGCATTTAAAGTTAAATTTGGAACCACTTTTGCTTCAACTCCAAATTCTAATCCTGAATGCGTTTTATTAATACCAGTTATACCATAGTTCACTAAGTTTTGATAAGTATCATGAAAAAAAGTTAACACATTCATTTGGTTTTTAAATTCTGTATAATAACCAGTAATTCTAATTTTTAATTTGGGTGCATTTAAGGTATAACCAGCTTCAAGCGTTTTAATTTCTTCATTCGAAACTTTTTCTTGAGTTGTATGCCTAACTCTTGGAGACAAATAAACATTATCAAAAAATGGTGCTTTAGTCATCATTCCTATATTTCCATAAAAATAATTTCTACCATTTAGTTTATAAGTAAATCCTGTTTTAAAAGAATAGTTTATAAATTCTTGTTTTATTGATTTTCCAAAAGAGTTTGTCGGGAACAATCCATTTTTGTAATTTCCCTTTCTATAAAAAGTTGTACCCGATAATTCTAAAGCAACAAAATAATCTATTTTATTATACTTCATCAATAATTGAGTCCAAGATGCAGCTTTAATTATGTTAATATCATAATTAAAACTATAATCATCTCCCACTCTAACAACTCTATTAGGATTATTTAAATTGGGTTGAGGATTATCTAAATTCAATGCATTTATTCTTTCTGCAAATTGATTTAAGTCAACAAAATAGTCGCCTCCTAATAAGTCAATAATTTTTTTATAGTTATTATTTTTTTGATATTGAAAAGAAGCTCCTGTGGTTAGTTCTGTGTGATCTCCTAAACGAGTATTTAATACTGTATTTAAATTTAATTTTGTTGTATTGGTAACAAATTCAGACAGTACGTATCTTGAGCGTTTACCAGTAACACCATTAAATGTTTCTGTTTGCCCATAATTAGCATCATAAATTTTATTCCAATTTATTTGTCTTACCTCATCATTTGTTTGCCATTCCTTAGTTAATTGCTCTTTAAAATCTTTATCTGTAAAATAACTTGGTAAGTATCTATAATATAATGGACTTGGATTATCGGCTTTATACCAATCAATATTACTCGATCCTCTATCACCAGTAGAAAAACTAATTGCTGAAATTAAGTTTGTGCTGTTGTTTATTCTATAATCATGTGTAATTACTGCAACTGGTTGATTGGTTCTTACAATACTTGAATTACGTTTTTTACCATTTTGCCAACCCCAAAAAGGGTTATAATTTTTTGTACCTACTAATTCAAAAGCTTCAGGAGTTGCAGTTCCTTGTCTTCCATTTGTAGTGGGTGCACCAAATACAACTAATGATAATAAATGATTTTGACCAATTCGTTTGTCAATGGCACCATACCAACTCCAACCATCATAAAAAGTACCAGGAAAATATCCTTCAGCTGCATATCTACGAGATGCACTAAAACTATAAGCCCATCCTTTTTTATTTATTCCCGAACTATGTGTTAAATCAACTCTATGTGTAAAATTTCTATTACTAAAAGAGTATCCAATTTCTGTTTGCTTTCTTTGTTTGGTTGCTCTTAAGTCTAACGAGGTTGTTTGCCCAATTTCACCAAAAGCAAAAGTATTAGTTCTTAATCCCATTGAAATATCTCTATTTCTGGTAACATCATTTAAACCGCCCCATAAATTAAAAGGTGTAAATCCATTATCTAAATTATCCATCGAAACGCCATTAATAAAAGTTCCTGAAAGGTCACCATCATAACCTCTTAATCTAAATCTTAAGGCAAAAAAATTAAAAGCTGCGGCACTTAAAAAAGGATCTCGACCTGCTGTTAAAATAGATGAAACATTTTGAGACATGCCATCATTTAAATCATCATCGTCTAACGAAACAACTGATAGATTTGCTGCAGTGTTATCTTTCAAATCATCTAAAGTTGTGATTATTACAGGAGTTGCAGGTTTTGTTGTATCCTTCTTTTGATTATTTTGTGCTATTGAAAAAACACTTGATGATAAAAAGTAAAATAAAAAAATTGTTTTCTTCATATTCATTCGATAAATGGATTTGCAAATGTATAAGATTATATTAATAAAAATACATTTATCAAATAAGTTGCTTTTACTTGTATTTATGTTTAAATATCAATTAATAGTTTAACCAATTCTTATAGAAGATATAAAATAATTTGAGTTAGATTTTTTTAGTATTAAAGTTAAATTACTATTTCTTGTTTTACCTTGTAACTTACCAGTAATATACATTATTGAACCAGCTTCTCTTTTTGAAGTGAGTTGAAAATTTTTAATACCCATTTCATCGTAATAAGATTTTAATGTTAAAGCTGCTTGATTTTTACCCATATTTTGTATTTCATCTTTTTCGGGTAAAGTAAAATCAATAAAATTATCGAAATGCTGAGAAACTTCTGTTGCAGAACCACTTTTTAACGCATTAATAATTTCATCAGCAGTTCCAAAAACTGTTGCAGATATTAATGTAAATACTAAACCAATTAAAATTAAATTTTTTTTCATCTTTTTCATAATATTATTATCGCTAATATAATGCCAAAAAGCATGTTATATTTATTTCTTTTTAAATGCAGGATGAAATTGATGCAAAGTTTCGCGTAAAAATTCTCTATCTAAATGAGTATAAATTTCTGTTGTTGTTATGCTTTCGTGCCCTAGCATTTCTTGCACTGCCCTTAAATCTGCACCACCTTCTATTAAATGTGTAGCAAAAGAATGTCTAAATGTATGAGGAGAAACTATTTTTGTTAACCCTGATTTAAGTGCTAAATCTTTAATTATATAAAATATCATAACCCTACTTAAGTTTTTACCCCAACGATTTAAAAATAAAATATCCTCGAACCCTGGTTGAATAGTATTTAAATTTCGAATATTGTTTTTATAAATATTGATATACTTTATAGCATCTCTACCAATGGGCACCAACCTTTCTTTGTCTCCTTTTCCAATAACTCTAATAAAACCCACATCCAAATACAAACAGCTAATTTTTAAATTTACAACTTCGCTTACCCTTAAACCACAACTATACATTGTTTCTACAATAGCTTTGTTTCTGCCTCCATCGTTGGTACTTAAATTAATTGTAGAAATTAATAATTCTATTTCTTCGAAACTTAAAGTATCGGGTAAAATTCTTTTTGTTTTTGGTGATTCGAGCAAAGTAGATGGGTCAGTTGTTGAAATTTGTTCTATTAAACAGTATTTATAAAAACCTCTAATACCAGAAATTATTCTTGCTTGCGAACTTGCTGTCATTCCTAATTCAGAAACCCACTTAATAAAATTTTGTAAATCTTTTAAAACAATTTCATCAGGAGTTTTTTTTAAATCTATTAATACTAAATATTGAACTAATTTTTCTAAATCTCTTAAATATGCTTCTACAGAATTATTGCTTAAAGATTTTTCTAATTGCAAAAACGATTTAAAACCTTTTTTATAAATTTCCCACATAATTATTTAGTAAAAATACAAGTATTAAATAAAAGCCGTTTATACAATTTTGTTTTAGATATTCTATATAGTTCTTAATCTTGTACTTAATATTTTAAATGAGCAATTTTTCAATTTATTTCCAACTTGGATTCTATCACATTTTTAATTGGAATGCAGTTGATCATATTTTATTTATGTTGGCTTTTTGTTTAAGCTATCAATTTATCGATTGGAAAAAAATATTGATACTAATTACAGCCTTTACAATTGGGCACACTATAACACTTGCATTGGCTGTTTTAAATCTTATCTCTTTTCAGAAAAACTGGATTGAATTTTTAATTCCATTAACTATTGCTGTAACAGCGTTTAGTAATTTATTTTTTAAGAAAAATACTAACAAAACAAGCTATCCAATAATTTATTGGTTTGCTTTATTTTTTGGATTAATACATGGGCTTGGGTTTAGTAACGATTTAAAAAGTATTATTGGAACTGAAAGTGGATTAACCTTAAAACTTTTCTCAGCTAATTTAGGTATAGAGATAGCTCAAATAATATTTGTAATAACTTTTTTAATATTAGGTTTAATTTGTACAAATTTTGTAAAAATAAATAGGCGAGAATACATTCTATTTGTAAGTGGAACTATATTTGGTGTTGCATTATTTTTACTAATTAGTCGTGTACCTTTTTAAAATAATTTAATTAAAACTTCGCAAAAAATCAATATGAAAAAAATAACATCTGCTATTTTATTTTTAATTACAACCGTTGGAATGGCTCAAAATATTATGAACAATCCAACAAGTAATCATGGCAACAAATTCGAGGCATTAGGTACAATTTTGCCCACCCCAAACGAGTATAGAACTGCAAGTGGAGCACCTGGAAATAAGTATTGGCAACAACGTTGCGATTATGATATTAAATGCGAGTTGGATGAAAAAAATTTAAAATTAGTGGGTAGCGAAACTGTTACCTATTTTAATAACAGCCCTGATGTATTAAAATATATTTGGTTACAGCTTGATGAAAACCAACATAGTTCTGTTGATAATGCAAATTATCAAACAAGTACAACTTTAAATTTAAACTTGAATGTTAGAGTGTTGGAAAATATGATTGAAGCTAAAACTGATAATGGTTATGGAGATAAGATAACACTATTAACTGATGCTTTAGGTAAAAATTTAAAATATACTATCAATAAAACCATGATGCGTATTGATTTGCCAACGCCTTTAAAACCTGGACAACAATTTACTTTTAAATGTAATTGGAATTATAAAATTCCCGATAGAATTGCAGAATTTAGTAGAGGTGGTTACGAATATTTTACAGAAGATGGAAATCATATTTTTACAATGGCACAATGGTTTCCACGATTATGTGTGTATAGCGATAATCAAGGATGGCAGCATAATCAATTTTCGGGTAACGCAGAATTTGCTTTAACTTTTGGAAATTATAAAGTAAGCATGACGGTGCCCTCTGATCATGTTGTTTTATCAACTGGCGAATGTACAAATTATACAGCAGTATTAACTGAAGCTCAATTAGCACGTTGGGCTAAAGCACAAACTACAAAAGAGCCTTTAGAAATAGTTACTTTAGCAGAAGCCATTTTAGCAGAAAAAACTAAAAGTATAAATAAAAAAACATACAATTTTGTTGCTAATATGGTACGAGATTTTGCATGGGGTAGTTCTCGTAAATTTATTTGGGATGCAATGCCAATAACTGTTGAAGGAAAAAAAATAATGTGTATGAGTGGCTATGCAAAAGAAGCCTATCATTTATACAGAAAATTTAGTACAAAAGCTGTAGCACATACTATTAAAACTTATTCAAAATTTACAATCCCTTATCCATATCCTGTGGCTCAAAGTATTGAAGCAGCAAGTGGTATGGAGTATCCTATGATTTGTTTTAATTTTGGAAGAACTGAAAAAGATGGTAGTTATACCCAAAGCAATAAAAATGGAATGTTGGGCGTAATTATACATGAGGTTGGGCATAATTTCTTTCCAATGATTATTAATAGTGATGAACGCCAATGGACTTGGATGGATGAAGGCTTAAACACTTATGTTGAATATTTAACAGAAGAATTATATGACAACAAATTTCCATCTCGAAGAGGACCAGCATTTTCAATTACTGATTATATGAAATTGCCAAAAGATCAATTGGAACCTATAATGACCAATGGTGAAAACTTAATTCAAATGGGCCCCAATGCATACAGCAAACCTTCAACTGGCTTAAATATTTTAAGAGAAACTATTGTAGGTAGAGAATTGTTTGACTTTGCCTTTAAAGAATATTGTCGACGTTGGGCTTTTAAACACCCTGCACCTGCAGATTTTTTTAGATCAATAAATGATGGAACCGGAGAAAATTTAGATTGGTTTTGGAGAGGTTGGTTTTTTGGTATTGAGCCATGTGATGTTTCGATTGATACAGTTAAGCATGCAGTTTTAACTGATGCTGCAAAATCTCAATTAAATTCACTACCAGAAAGAAAAATGAATTTGGCAAAACCTTCTATTAATTCTTTTGATGACATTTCAAAAATTAGAAATAGAAGCGAAAAATCTATTCAATTCTTAACTGATATTGATACCTCGTTGAGAGATTTTTATTGGAAGTACGATAGAGGCATTATTCCTTATGATTCTACAATTAAGTATTCGCTTCCTAGTCCAATGTCAGGGCGTGAAGAATTAACTGCTGAAGAAAAAAGCAAGTATTCAAATACCCATTTATACGAAATAACTTTTAGCAACAAAGGTGGGTTAGTTATGCCAATAATTGTTGAATTTACTTTTGAAGATGGTAGCAAACAAACTGAAAGAATACCAGCACAGATTTGGAGAAAAAATGAAAATAAAGTTACAAAAGTGTTTATGACAAACGCTAAAGCAACATCAATTAAATTAGACCCTATGAGAGAAACTGCAGATATAAATGAAAAAAATAATTCGTGGCCAAATGTTGATGAAGAACCAAGTAAATTTAATATTTTTAAGGGTCGCCAAGCTGTACGTGGACAGAGTTCTGGGTTAAATCCTATGCAGGCTTTAGGAGATAAATAAATTGATATGTTATTAAGTTTTTCGAATATATTTTTTCATTTATTCATTACTTTTCACCCATTTTTTGTAAGTGTTTTTGATATAAATCATAATATTAAAAATAATAATGTTGAGATAAGTATAAAAGTTTTTACAGATGATTTAGAAACGATTTTAAAAAAGAATAATAAACAAAAAATTGATTTAAATTCAACTTTAAGTAATGTAGAAGTTAATAAATTAATTTCAAATTATGTTCAATCAAAACTGATAATAAGTGTAGATAATAAAATAAAAAATCTTGAATATGTTGGCTATGAAATTCAAAAAGAAAGTGTTTGGATTTTTTTAGAAATAAACGAAATTTCATCAATTAAAAAAATAAATATTAGTTGTAATTTTTTATACGATTTCGAAGAAAAACAAATGAATATTTTTAATGTAAAATCAAATGGTGTAGAAAAAAATTATAAATTAGATAATCCGAAAAGTAGTTTGGAGTTTGTATTTTAAATTTCAGAGTCAGTAGAGTCTGAAGAGTCCGTTAGTGCGTTAGTCCGAAAGTCAGCAGAGACTTCAAGTAATTTTTTTTCTGACTCATCCGACTTTTCTGACTTTGCGGTCTCTACTGACTCTCTGACTTAAAACAAAAACTTTAACCCATGCAAGACCCTAAATATCCCATTGGTAAATATGAGCCAAAAGAATATTCTACTGAACAAAAAGAAATTTGGCTTACCGATATTGAATTTTTACCAGTAGAGTTAGAAACTGCTATTTTAAATCTAGATGAAAATCAGCTTAGCACACCTTATAGAGAGGGTGGTTGGAATTTGGTACAAGTGGTGCATCATGTTGCTGATAGCCACATGAATGCTTTTATCAGATTTAAATTGGGGTTAACAGAAGATAATCCAACCATTAAACCATACATTGAAGCAGCTTGGGCTGAATTGGAAGATGTAAAATCTTTGCCAATAAATATTTCCTTAACCATTTTACATGCATTGCATAAACGTTGGGTAGTATTACTAAAAAGTATTACAGATGAACAATGGAATAGAACTTTTGAACATCCACAATATAAACAACAAATGACCTTATGGTATGTATTGGGATTATATGCCTGGCATGGAAAACATCATACAGCACATATAAAAACATTGAGAGAAATTAAACAATGGAATTAAAATATTTTTTATGCAATCTAAAGAAACAACCCCAGAAGCGTATTTTAATTCTTTGCCAGAAGAAAGAAAAACAATTATGTCTAATCTTAGAAAAATAATAAAAAAAAATTTGCCCAAAGGTTTTGAAGAAGCGATGGGTTATGGTATGCTAGGATATAGTGTTCCACATAAATTATATCCAAAAGGCTATCACTGCGATCCCAAACAGCCATTACCATTTTTGGGTATTGCATCTCAAAAAAATCACATTGCTGTTTATCATATGGGTTTGTATGCTTCAGAAAAATTGACAAATTGGTTTACTAATGAATGGAAAAAACATTCGTTAAAAAAACTTGATATGGGCAAAAGTTGTATCAGGTTCAAAAAAGCTGAAGACGTGCCCTTGGAACTTATTGGAGAATTAGCAACTAAAATGACTCCTAAAGAATGGATTGATTGTTACGAAGAAAATTTTAAAAAATGATTACTCTAAAACCAGGAGATAAAGCACCTCAATTTGCTTCAATAGATCAAGTTGATAATTTAGTTTCACTCAAAGATTTTATTGGACAAAAAATAGTTTTATATTTTTATCCTGAAGATGATACCCCAACTTGTACCATACAAGCTTGCAATTTAAGAGACAATTTTTCTTTATTAAAAAATAAAGGATTTGTAGTGTTAGGAGTAAGCCCAAATGACAGTAATAGCCATAAAAATTTTGAAAAAAAATTTAATTTGCCATTTAAATTAATTGTAGATACAGATCATAAAATAATAAATAAATATGGGGTTTGGGGAGAAAAAAACTTATATGGTAGAAAATATTTGGGATTACATAGAACAACTTTTATTATAGATGAAAAAGGAATTATCAGAAAAATATATTTAAAACCAACTAATAAAAAACATGCAGAACAAATACTATCTTTTTGGAATGAATATGAGAAATAAAATATTTTAATAAAAAAAACCGATTCACTGAATCGGTTTTTTTTATTAAAAATTGTAGCAATTATTTTATTGTAGTTGCATCATCAATCATAAAAACTAAATTACTTCTATGAGCTTTAGTTTCTTCGTTAGTTGAAACTGAAGTTGCAAGTTTAGCTTTTATTTTCTTTAAAGTATATCTTGCAGCTGAAATTGCAATGTCATCAGCATTTGCTTTTCCTGTAGTAATTGTTGCTAATGCTTCAATAAAAGTTGTTTGTAAATTTTGTCTGTAAATATTTACATTACCAGTTAAATCAGCATCAAAAATTGCTTTAGTTAAATCACTCATTACATCAGTTACGCCATATGTATTACCATATAATCTTGTATTAGTAATTCTTTGTAAAGTAATTGGGTGTAATATATGAGCTAATGTTGTAGAAGCTTGTAATGTAATAGCAGAACTACTTATTTTAAAATCTTCGCCCATATTTCCTTGATCAAATCCACGACGTTGGCGTTGTAAATAAGGGAAAACTTGAGCATCTGCATCAAATGCATTTGGAGCAAATACATTTTTTGCTAAAACATCCATTGCTCTTTTTTGTGTTGCAAAAGGAACTGGAGTTAAAGGTTTATTTGTACTGTTTTGTTCTGGTTGACTTCTATCAATATAAACTCCACCAATATATCTACTAACAGCATTTGACATATCAGAACGTTGGCGATTTAAGGTGCCATAACGAGCTCTTAATTCTGCATAAGTTTGGTTAGATTTAGTATATTTTGCAACAATTTTACCCATTAAATTATTTACTAATTTATATCTGTCTTCTGCATATCCAATTGCGTCGTTAGTAAAATCATTTACATTCACTCTTGGGTCAATTGCTTTACCCGGAGATCTCATATCATCACCATCATTACCAAAAGTTAAATATGGTTCGTTACTACGTGAAAGTATTTTATGCAAACCAGCAATTTCAGCTGTTTCATTTTCAAATTCTCTATAACCATATTCAATAGCCCATAAATCGTAAGGCCCAGATCTTGTTGTGTAATAATCTCCTTGTTTAGTTCTATCAAGAGAAACATTTATTGATGGATAATCCATTACGCTTCCCATTGATCCAATTCTTCTTGTAAGTTCTTTATTATTAACTTCAGCTGGAGATAACATTTGGCTTGCTTTCATATTATGATTTAAACCAAGCGTATGACCCATTTCATGCATAATTAAATAAGTTAAAAATTGTTTATGCATTTCTTTCATTTCAGCTTCACTTGCATTTGTTGCATCTAAGGTTGTCATACCAGTTATTAGCTGTGCTTTTAATTCACTCGCTAAATTGCAATTTGCATGATTATGTTGACTATTTTTCCATGGCATGATGTTATTTGATTCATTACTAGCTTCCATTGTATATGCATTATACAATTCATCAAACATTGGTGTTGCACTACCACTAAACCATTCAATAGTAATATCGGTACCCAAAAGTTCTCCTGTTTTTGGATTAGCAAAACTTGGCCCAATTGCACCATAACTAGGTTGTGCAGATGCTACCCAACGAATAACATTATATCTAATATCAGCAGGATCCCAAGTTGCATCATCAGGCATAATTTTCATTTGAACTGCATTTTTAAAACCAGCTTTTTCAAAAGCATCATTCCATTTTAATCCAGCTTCCATAATTGTAGCTCTATATTCTAATGGAGTAGTATTTTCTATCCAATAAACAATTGGTTGTTCAGGCTCACTCATTGCTGCATTTGGATCTTTCTTTTTTAAATTCCAACGATGAATCATGTCTTTATAAGGAACAGGACTTGTGCTAGTTCTATTAGTTACTTGGTCCATAAAATAGCCAATTCTATGATCATCTTTTCTTGGTTTAAAATTATTTTTTGGCATTTCAATAAAACTATGTTGCATTCTAACTCTAACATAGCGAGGGTCTGCAACATCTGGACCACCAGCCATTGCACTTGGATTATCATATGCAACATCAACTACAACATCTGTATTATTTGGAAAAGAACGAATTGTATTGTATTTAGATTTTGCTTGATTTATTGTGCCTAAATTAAATTGCAATGCAGCACCAAAAGGATTTGGAGATGGAAATGATGGTCTTTTAATTGGATCTAATTTATCTCCAATAAATAATGCATCAGCTGCAATTAAATAACCTAAAGAATCTTCTGCAACAACTTTTTCTGAAACTACAACTGCTTCAGATCTGTCTACATTTGAAGTTTTACTTACAGCATTATTTTTATCGTAATAAGTGTCAGTATTTACAAGTTTAACTTCAATTTTGTCAAATGCTTTTTCAATTTTAAAAACTTCAGTAGCTCTGTGCATACTTTGGTTTAGAGACAAAGAAGTTGGTCCATTAATTGAAAAGCTTTGATAAATAAACTCATCGCCTAACTGTTCTTTTTTAACATAAAATTGAACACTGCCAGTAACTGTATCTTGATACAATGTGAATAAACCAGAATGCTTTTTCGAGCTTTTTACTTTTTCGGTAATGGTTGCTTTTTTAGCTGGAGTTTTACTAGTATCACTTGGAGATTTTGCCATAGTTCCCATTTGTGCTCTCATGGCAGCTATGTCAGGCATCTGAGAATTTGCCAATGTAACCAAACAAAAAGAGGGTACTACAAGTAGTAATATTTTTTTCATGCAATTTTTTTTAGGGAGTAAATGTAAAGCATAATAAATCACTAAAAAACTAAAAGTACAAATGGTTAAAAAATTATTTAAATGGAAATAAGGTTAAAAAAAATCATGTTAACTTAATCTTAAACTCCATAATAAAAAATAGAGCAGAAAAACTTAAATGTATATTTGGAACTTATTTTTTAATCATTTTCTATTAAGTTTATGTCAATTAATAAAGTAAGTAAAATTGGAGTTTTAACTTCTGGTGGGGATTCTCCAGGTATGAATGCAGCTATAAGAGCAGTAGTGCGTACAGGAATTTATAATGGGTTAGAAGTTTTTGGTATCATGCGTGGATATGCAGGATTAATTGATAACGAAATTCAAAAAATGGATTCGAGGTCAGTTGCTAATATTATTCAAAGAGGTGGTACTATTCTTAAAACATCAAGAAGTAAAGAATTCTTAACAGTTGCAGGAAGAAAAATTGCATATGATAATTTAAAGCAACATGGAATAGATGGATTAGTTATTATTGGAGGCGATGGTAGTTTTAGAGGAGCAGAAATATTAAGTAACGAATTCAATATTCCTTGTATTGGATTACCTGGTACAATTGATAAAGATATAAGTGGAACAGATGTAACTATTGGATTTGATACTGCGGTTAATACTGCAGTTGAAGCCATCGATAAAATTAGAGATACAATGGATGCTCACGATAGATTATTTATAGTAGAAGTAATGGGTAGAGATGCAGGATATATTGCTTTACATAGTGGCATTGCAACAGGGGCAGAAAATATTATTATTCCAGAAACAAAAACTGATATTGAAGATTTAATCAACAACTTAACAGAAAAAGAAAAAAGAAAAAAATTAGTAAACTTAGTTGTTGTTGCAGAAGGAGGAGAATATGGCGATGCATACAAATTAGATAAAATTATTAAAGAAAGAATTCCTACTGCCGAAACAAGAGTTTGTATTTTAGGGCATATACAAAGAGGTGGATCTCCAACTTGTGAAGACAGGTTAATTGCTAGCCACATGGGTTATTATGCAGTTGAAAGTTTATTAATAGGAAGAAAAAATGTTATGGTTGGAATTATCAATAATAAAATTCATTATACACCATTTAATCTAGCAATAAAACCAAGAAATAATATAGGAAACGAATGGATGAAAATTGTAAAAATTCTTGCATCTTAAATTTAATAAAATTAAAAAATCTTAGATAGTATCTTAAAAAAATATGAGTAATAAATTAGTAAAATATCTGCATCAAGAGATGGATAATAAAGCTGGGATAGAACATACTACACACAGAACAAAAATTATTGCAACTGTTGGGCCTGCTTGCGATACTTACGAAAAATTATTAGAATTAGTTAGGGCAGGTGTAAATGTTTTTCGATTAAATTTTTCTCATGGCACACACGAGGACAAAGCAAAAATTATTGAACATATTCGTTTAATTAACACTAGAGAGCCTTATAACATTGCAATTCTTGCAGATTTACAGGGTCCAAAACTTAGGGTAGGAGAGATTGAAAACAATGCACTCGATTTAAAAATTAATGATATACTAACTTTTACAAACGAAAAATGTATTGGAACTAAAGAAAAAATTTATGTAAGTTATCCAAATTTAGCTGACGATGTTATCATTGGAAATATGATAATGATTGATGATGGAAAAATAGAAGTAAAAGTTGTAGAAATCACTAAAGAAAAACAGGTAAAAGTTCAAATAATTCAAGGTGGGATTTTATCATCAAAAAAAGGAATTAATTTACCTGATACAAAAATTTCTTTACCTGCTTTAACCGAAAAAGATTTAATTGATTTAGAATTTACAATTGAACATAAATTAGAATGGGTGGCATTAAGTTTTGTACGAAGTGTAAATGATATTGTTATACTGAGAAAAAAAATTGACGAGAAAAAAAGCAAAACAAAAATTATTGCAAAAATTGAAAAACCAGAAGCCTTAGAAAATATTCGTGATATAATAATTGAATCGGATGCAATTATGATTGCACGAGGAGATTTAGGCGTTGAACTTCCAATTGAACAAATTCCATTAATTCAAAGAGAATTAATAAGAAAATGTATTCATCGTGCAAAACCAGTAATTGTAGCAACACAAATGATGGAAAGTATGATTGAAAGAACAAAGCCTAATAGAAGCGAAATTACTGATGTTGCTAATGCAGTTTTAGAAGGTGCTGATGCTGTAATGTTAAGTGGAGAAACAGCTTCAGGTAATCATCCAACATTAGTTGTAGAAACCATGCGTAAAATTATACGACAAGTTGAAAAAACAGAATATCGATATAATAGAGAAGAAGATTTACAACCACTCTCGCATTCACCCTCTTTTTTAAGCGATGCAGTTTGTTATAATGCCTGTAAAATTTCAAAAGATCTAAATGCAAATGCTTTAATTGGAATGACACAAAGTGGATATACTGCTTTTATGTTAAGTAGTTATCGCCCACAATCTCCTTTATATGTTTTTACAAAAGAAAGAAGCTTATTAAACCAATTAAGTTTAAGCTGGGGGGTTCGTGCATTTTATTATGCCGAAGAAGAAAGTTTAGATATTATTATTGATGATCAAATTAATATTTTAAAAAATAGAGGTTTTATTAATGTAGGAGATGTAGTTGTAAATACAGGAAGTACTCCTATCGATCAACATTTACCAACAAATATTTTAAAAGTTACAAAAGTTGAATAGAAATTAGTACTAACAATACTATATTATCATTCAAATTGCTACAAAAACTTCATTTCCCTTACTTTTGCAATCCAAAAATTTATTTATAATGAAAACAGTTACAATCGAAGGACAATTGAGGACCGAATTTGGTAAAAAAGCCACCAACCAAGTACGCTCTCAAGAATTAGTGCCAGGTGTAATTTACGGCGGTGCAAAAGAAATTAATTTTTCAGCAAAAACAAGTGCTTTTAAAGCTTTGGTTTATACTGCAGAATTTCAATTAGCTGAAGTAAATATCGATGGCAAAACTTACAGATGCATTTTAAAAGATTTGCAATTTGATAAAGTTAATGATTCTTTAATTCACATTGATTTATTAGAATTAGTTGATGACAAAAAAGTAGTTGCTACTTTACCATTAAAATTCGTTGGTAATTCTAAAGGTGTAAAAGATGGAGGTAAATTAGTTTCTAAAATGAAATCGGTTAAAGTAAAAACTTTGCCTAAATATTTAAAAGAATTTATCACTGTAGATATTTCAAATTTATCTATTAACGAAAATTTACGTGTTGAGGATATTAAAGAGGCTAATATGGAAATCATGAATTCTCCACGTATCCCAATTGCTTCTGTTGAAATGACAAGACAATTGAAACAAGAAGAAGCTGCTGCTGCAGTTCCTGCAAAAAAGAAATAATTAATTTTATTTATAAAAAAACCCCAAGAATTTCTACTTGGGGTTTTTGTTTTGTGTCTATAAAAAATATTTTAAAACCATTTCTTTTTCATAAAATAACCAGAAATTAAAACCGATACAACTAAAGATATAATTACTGGAATATAAAATGCATGATTATTTCTTTGAAAAGGCAATTCAACGTTCATTCCATAAATACTTGTAACTAAAATTGGCAACGATAAAATAATTGTTATTGACGTTAACCGTTTCATAACATTATTTAAATTGTTACTAATAATGCTGGCAAAAGCATCCATAGTGCTACTTAAAATATTGGTATAAATATTTGCCATTTCCAATGCCTGACTTGTATCTACAATTAAATCTTGTAAAAACTCTCTTTCTTCATCGTTTAGTTGTAAAAAATTTGTTCTTTCTAACTTCATCATCAACATTTCATTACTTTTTAAAGCAGTAACAAAATACACTAAACTTTTTTGAATACGCATTAACTTTAATAAATCTACATTACTATTACTATCGTATAAACTTTGTTCAAAATGATTTCTTTTTTGATTAATTTCTTTTAAATAATCTAAAAATGTTTGAACTATTTTCTCAAACACTTTTAAAACCATCATACTTCGTTTATCGGGATGACGTTTTTGAAATGTATTTAAAAATTTATTGATAGCACCATTGTCAAAAGAATTTACTGTTACAATATGATTATGCGTTAATATAATACATATTGGAATTGTAATGTAATAGGCATCACTATCATTAAAAGAATTGTTTTCTGTTGGGGTTTTAATAACAATAAATTTTACATTATCTTCTATTTCAAAACGTGGTCTTTCGTCAATATCTAAAGAGTCGCGAAGAAATTCTATTGGTATATCAAGTCCTTCGCTTAACTCAATAAATTCTTCTTCTTTAAATGGAGGAACTAAGTTTACCCAAATTCCATCTTCGGGTTTATTAATTTCAACAGTTTGAGCATCTATATTTTTAAAATATTGTATCATAAAAATTTCTGCTGAATAATTATTTTAAAAAATGAAATTAAATTTTAATGAATCCTTTATAAACAAAAGTAGCGGGTCCACATAACCAAATATTTTTAAATTCTTGTTCACCAACTTTATCAAATTCAACTGCTAAATTTCCACCTGGAGTAGTAACTTCTATTCTATTAAAGCCTTCTTCATTATGATAAAAAACTAAAGCACTTGCTGTAACACCAGTGCCACAACTTAAGGTTTCTGCTTCAACTCCTCGTTCATAAGTTCTTACGTAAATATTATCTTCATCTGTTTCTTCAACAAAATTTATATTAATTCCAAATTCCTGGAACTCTTTGTTATATCTTATTTCTTTTCCTTCTTTTTCTACATCTACAGAAATAATATTACTTACAACTTTTATATAATGAGGTGAGCCAGTATCTAAAATAAAATCTCCACTTTTATTTATTATTTTAAATACATCTTTCATTTTTAAATGAACCCAATTATTATCGGCAAAAAAAGATTCATGTTCACCATCGCTGGCTATAAAAAAATACATGTCTTTTACAATTCCAATATCAAATGCAAATTGTGTTAAACACCTAGCACCATTGCCACACATAGACCCAGGTTTTCCATCAGCATTAAAATAAATCATTTCAAAATCATATCCAATTTTATTTTGAAGTAGCATTAATCCATCAGCACCAACTCCAAATTTTCTATCACATAAAATAGCTACTTGTTCAACTGATAATTGAATATTGTTACTTCTATTATCAATAATAATAAAGTCATTTCCTGTTCCCTGGTATTTAAAAAATTCGGTCATATTAAATATTTTCTATAACTGCTAAACATGTTTTTATTAAGTGTTCAACTGCAGCAGTACCATCTTTACTAAATTCTTTTCTAACTCTATTTGCAACAATAACATTTATGCTTAAACATTGATGTCCTAAAAGTTTCCCAAGGCCATAAATTGCACTAGTTTCCATTTCGAAATTACTTATACTATAATTACCAAAGCTAAAACTAGTAAGGTTTTCAACTAATGTTGGGTTGCTTAAGCCCAATCTTAAGATTCTGCCTTGTGGGCCATAAAAGCCTGGGCAAGTTACTGTAATGCCATTATGAAAACCACTTGCAAAATGTTTTAAAATTGAACTTCCTGCACTACTAATATAAGGCTGAACTGTGCCTGTAAGTTGCGTATGTGCAACAAAATGTTTCATTAATTGTGTTTCTTCATCATTCATTTGCAAGCGATAAAAATGCAATAAATTATCTAACCCTAAACCATGTGTTCCTGCTACTAAACTATCAATAGGAATATCTCCTTGTAATGAACCAGATGTGCCTAATCTGATGATGGTTAATGGAGATAAATTTGTTTTTATTGTTCTTGAGTCGAAATCAATATTTTTTAAAGCATCTAATTCGTTTACAACAATATCAATATTATCTGGTCCAATTCCGGTTGAAATAACTGTAATTCTTTTTTTACCAATATAACCAGTATGAGAAATAAATTCTCTATGTTGTCTTTTGTATTCAATGCTATCAAAGTGTTTGCTTACAACTGCAACTCTATCTGGATCTCCAACAGTTATAACGGTATCGGCTAATTCTTCTGGGCGTAAGTCAATATGATAAATTGCTCCACGATTATTAATAATTAATTCTGATTCTGGAATTCTTAACATAACTATTTAAATTATTTATTGTAAAGTTCGGTAAATTATTTTTGAATTATAACTGTTTGTAAAACTAAAAACCTCGAACATTGATCAAGGTTTTTAGTTTTTAGCTATACAATTCTTCTTTTAATTCTTTTACTCTTTTATCATCCATATATTCATCAAAAGTCATTAATCTATCAATAATTCCTTTTGGTGTTAATTCAATAATTCTTGTAGCAACTGTTTGCATAAAAGTATGATCGTGTGATGTAATTAAAACTATACCAGGAAAGGTTTGACAGCCTTCGTTAAAACTTTGAATGCTCTCTAAATCTAAATGATTTGTAGGTTGATCTAATATAATTAAATTTGGATTTTGTAACATCATTCTACTTACCATACATCTAACTTTTTCACCACCACTTAATACATTTGTTTTTTTAGAAATATCATCTCCGCTAAATAACATTTTACCCAAAAATCCTCTAATAAATGGTTCATCAGCATCTGTAACATGTGTTGGAACAAATTGACGAAGCCAATCCATAAGTGTTAATCCTTCAGTAAAAAATTCGTTATTTTCTTGAGGTAAGTATGCTTTTGTTATAGTTGTTCCCCATTCAAATTTTCCACCATTTGCTTTTGCATTATCATTTATTATTTCAAAAAAACTAGTAACAGCAAGTGGGTCTTTACTTAAAAATGCAACTTTTTCACCTTTGTTTATACTAAAAGAAACTTTATCGAATAATTTTCTTCCATCAACTGAGCTGCTTAAATTTTCAACATTTAAAATCTGATTTCCAACTTCTCTTAATGGTTGAAAAATAATGCCTGGATATTTTCTATTTGATGGTTCAATTTCTTCAATCGTTAATTTTTCTAATGCTTTTTTACGAGATGTTGCTTGCTTGCTTTTGCTTGCATTGGCAGAGAAACGAGCAATGAAATCGAGCAATGCAGCACGTTTGTCTTCATTCTTTTTGTTTTTATCGTTTATTTGACGAGCCATTAATTGAGAACTCTCATACCAGAAAGTATAATTTCCAGTGAACGCTTTTATTTTGCTTCTATCAACATCAGCAACATGCGTACAAACTGCATCTAAAAAGTGACGATCGTGGCTTACAACTAGAACAATATTTTCATAATCTGCAAGAAAATTTTCAAGCCATCCAATGGTTTCAATATCCAAACCATTTGTTGGCTCATCCAACAACAAAATATCAGGATTCCCAAATAAAGCTTGTGCCAATAAAACTCGTACTTTTAAAGTACTTGGAATATCCTTCATAAAACTTTGATGATACAGTTCTGTAACACCTAAACTTCCTAATAAAGTTGCAGCATCTGATTCTGCAGTATAACCACCCATTTCGCCAAACTCTCCTTCTAATTCACTTGCCTTCATATAGTCATCTTCAGTAGCTTCAGGGTCTAAATAAATGGCATCTTTAGCCTGCATTACTTCCATCATTTTTTTATGACCCATTAACACAGTATTTAATACTGTTTCATTATCAAACTCAAATTGATTTTGCTTTAAAAAGCTAATACGTTCGCCTTTGCCAATTTCTACACTGCCTTTATTGGGCTCAATTTCGCCACTTAATATTTTAAGGAAAGTAGATTTCCCTGCACCATTTGCACCAATTACACCATAGCAATTTCCTTTAATGAAATTGATATTTACTTCGTCGAACAACACCCTTTTTCCATAAGCTAGGGTTACATTTCTTGCACTTAACATTGTTTATTTTCTATTTATTGATATACGAATTACGATTTGCTTTTTATCACCAGCTATTTGCCACTTGCTGTTTTTAAAAGTTCGCAAAAGTAAGGGTTTGAAATTTTTTGTTATTAGTGAAGATTAAAATTGATGCATACTTTATTTCTTTGAAAAAAATAATATTAACCAGAGGCAACCTTTTTATTAAAACTTACGTATTAGATAAAGTAACCA